>WFZC01000259.1 GCA_015489765.1 Desulfobulbaceae bacterium | reverse complement strand
GGTGCGGCCTTTTCCTGGACCGAGATTGCGCAGCAGCATGCCGGCGGCGGCGCCAAGGAGGTGCCGGTGAACCGGGATATCTCCAGGGTCCAGATCATATGCCGCGATGCGCCGGTGATCATCAACACGGTCGTGATGCGCGAAGGCGGCAGGAAGACGCCGTTTACCCCGGGCAAAAGGTTCGCGGTCAATGAGGCCTTTGTCCTTTCGCTTGGCGGCAGGCACCACGTATCATGAACGGATACGCCAACCAGATCGCCAGTGCCACTTCGGAACAGTTCCTGCTCATGCTTTATGACGGCGCCATCCGCTGCACGACCTTGGCAGTCAAGGCCATTGATAGCAATGATATCCCCAGGCGGGCCTATTACCTAAATCCTGCACTTCGAAAATGAAGAAAAAAATTTTTTTGCCATATCAGCGGATTACACGAACTTGATCGTTCCTTTCGACTCACTGACCGTGTGAAGGATTTTTTTCTTCATTTTCTCGTTATTCGGGATTGGCAATTTTACCGAATCTGCATCGTTATCAAGGGCTTGAAGTATTCTTATACGTCTGCGCCCCTGATGCCTCGCATCTCCGGCAAAATTGCCAATTGCAGGATTTAGGTATTATATAAACAAGGCCTCGGCTATCATATCCGAGCTCGATGCGACCCTGGATCACCTCCAGGATGCCAACCTGGCCGAGAACCTCGGCGCCCGGCATCATTACCTGCCCAAAGAGTTCATGAGTGCCAATGGGGACAATGATCCTGAACCACTCAAGGCTATAGTCAAGATGATGCTCAAGGAGTTGCGCGAAACCTGGGCCGAGGCCATAGTTCTTGCCAGAAACGAGCAGGTGAAACCGGGGTCTCCAAACCTGGACAGCGATCCTGCTCCAGGGCACACCAAAATAGCAGCCACCCTGTGGAAATGAATCAGTCAATGATAGACAGGCTCCGATGTCTCTCTCCAGAGGAACGCCCGCTTCTTCTCCAGAAAACATATGAGAGCAATATGGAATTTTTCCGTCAGCGGTATCCTTTCCTGTTGTCGCTTGTCCGGAAAAAGAAATGTCCTTACCAGTTGAATATTACGCCGGAATTTCTGTCAATAACGCATGAAGAGAGCGGTCAGCTGGCCCACCCGGAAGCCGGGTTGGATATGTTTGCCGCCATGATGGGCGATTGGGTCCATGACACCTGGATCGATCTCTGCAATTTCAAGATACCTGCCATGGACAGGTACCCACTGCACGGCAAGCCGTTACGAACAACGTACCAGCAGCTCCTGACAGAGTTCCCGGATTCCCTGATCCGTTTTTCCCTCAAACAGATCAACCTCAAGGAGCTTCCTGATGGCCGCCGTTTTTCTCCTCCAGTTGTTTTTCTCGGTATTTTTCACGGGTTACATATAGATTACTATCTTTCTCGTACCGAGGTGAGTCACATTCTTCTGGTCGAGCCAGATCTGGAACGGTTTGAGGTTTCCTGTTATTTTCTTGATTACCGGAAGATAAACGGCCAGGCCGAGGTGGTGTTTTCCCTCGGGCCTGATCCTCAGAGCGAGGCGATAAGGTATTTTTTCAGCAATTACTCGGTGAGCCGTCAGCTCTGGACCCGTGTTCTGCCAGGGTATGAATGCCAGGACAATCCGCACCTGGTCGAATCATTTCGCATGCATCAGGCCACCATGTCCAACGTGGTCTTTCCGCTCGATCACGATTATGATGCCATTCGTCAGGTTGTGGCCAATATCAGGCAACAGTGTCCTTTGCTGACAAGCCGGCCCCGTCTGTCCGAAAAATCCAGGATTGCTGTTGTGGCATCAGGGCCTTCCCTTGATCATGATCTTGAGTGGCTAAGGACAAACCAGGATAATCTGATTATTTTCGCAGTGTTCAGCGCGGTCAGGCCTTTGTTGCATCATGGAATCAGGCCTGATTTCCAGGTCACCCTGGAGACGAAATTACTTCAGCAAGGTTTGCGTAGCCCTCTTGGTCTTGATCCGGACATACCAGTGATTGCGGGGTGCAATGCTCCGGTGTCGATAGTGCGATATTTCAATGAACTCCTGCTCTGTGGCATAGGAGACAAGGTTGCGCCAGTGCGTTTTACGATGCCCCTGCACGGGGTCCTGCCCTCCAGCACCTCCATGGCGTTTTCCTTTGCCTGCCTGTGTCAGCCAAAGGAGATTTACCTGCTTGGCTGCGATTTCGGTTATTATTCTATCGATAAGAGTCATGCCGGATCCACCATATATGACAAGCCGGAGCAGGGATCGGATGCACGGTCGGTTGATGATTACCTGGAAAAAATGCAGCAGATTGTTGTCGAGGCCAATTTCTCATCTAAAGACCGGGATGTTGTCACCAGTACGCCTTTTTTGACTCATGTGCGGATCGTTATCGAGCAGGCCATTGAGGCGGCAGGAAATAAAACGACAGTGTACAATCTGTCCGACGGTGCCAGGGTCAGGGGGGCACGGGCCAGGCGGTCCCAGGCCATTAAATTGCGAAAATATCCTCGCAAACAGGATGATATCAATCGGATCAGGAAGGCTTTTTTACCGGCTCAAAAAGGAAAAAATTGGAAACCATACGCCAAAGATTCAAGTCAGGTGGCTGAAGGGTTGAAAAGAGATGTGATCCGTGGGCTGGAACTCGAAACTTTTACCTGGAAGAAATTCAACCAGGTTGTCGACCGGGCAGTACTGGCTGCTGTCATGGCGAACCGGGAAGATGAGAGGGACAGACGGCCGGAAGTCTTTATCCTGTTTATTCTTCACCTGTTGGTCGCCTGGTACAAGGTATTGCTGTTTGCCGATCAGCAGGAGATGGCGGAAGAGATTTATCGCTCCGGCCTGAAAAAGATCAGGGCCGTGGTTGAGCAACTCGAATGGCCGGTGAAGGAGTTGGATTAGTTGTTTTAGGAAAGCCGTAAAAATGCGTGGAAGACAATTGACGGTGCGTGATGTGGTCCCGGCTTCAACTTTCCACTGACAATCCAACATCAAAACTTGAGCTGAGCAGGGATGCAGGAGAGCAGCAGGAACACGTTGAAGCCGGAACGAACAGTGGCCTTTATTGTGGCCCGTCTCGGATCGTCCAGGCTTCCAGGAAAGCAGTTTAGAAAAATCGGGCGCAAAATGCTCCTGGAGTGGCTTCTGGAGGAACTCAGGAGATGTCGGCAAGTCGACGAAATAGTTCTGGCCACATCAGCGGAGCCGGAAAACGACCTTCTTCTTTCCTGGAGCGACAAGCAGGGAATAGCCACCTACAGGTATCCTGGAGACGTTAACCATGTGACCACCCGGTTGCGGCGGGCAGCCGAAAAATGCTTCGCGGAGATATGCGTGCTTGTCAGTGGCGACTGTCCATTAATCCATGCCCCGGCCATCGATCTGCTGATCTCGTCACTCAAGTCCCACCCGGAGGCAGACTTTGTCGCGGCCAAACCAGACAGCCAGGGCCACCGGCCGGCCTTGCAGGGTATCTCGGTTGCCAGGATCAAGACCTGGCAGCGTGCCGATGACCTGTCGGACCGGCCGGCTCTGAAGGAACACCATTTTCCGATCCTCCACCAGTGTCCTGATCTTTTCACCTGTCATAGGATCGCGCTTCAAAAAGACCTCTATGCCCCGTTTCATCATCGTTATTCAATAGATACCTGGGCGGATCTTGAATTCCATAATGTAGTGTACAACACCCTTGCAGCCAGCGGCTCCACCTACAGCCTTCCTGCGGCCGTCAACCTCCTGCGGCAGGATCAATCCCTTCTAACCATCAACAGCCATGTCCACCAGAAAGGTGTGGGAGAAATCGACAGGAAGGTCCTCATGGTGGTAGATGCCGGCGAAAAATACGGTTACGGGCATCTCATGCGGAGCCGTGAATTGGCGTTGCAGATCACGGAACGGCTTGGATGGCCGGTCACCTTCCTGGTAACCGACCAGGAGGCGACAAACTCCCTGGAGACGGTCGGACTCCGGGTACTGTCAAAGGATAAAGACACGACAGACCGCTCCGTATCCCTGCCAATGTACGATGGAAAAAATCCCGTCGAACTCCTTGGTCTCTCCAGCCCCGGGAATACCACCTGGCTTGCCTCCTTTGACCTGGTTATCCTGGACCTGAATTGCCAGAACAATCTGCCACCGGGGTGGAGACAGAGGTTTCCCGAAAGTTCAAGGGTCGTAATCATCGACCGGCTTGATGACTGGACCAGGGAATCGGACCTTGTCATTATTCCTGGTGTTACAGGACAAGTTCCCGAAAGCCAGTCCGCTGATGGGAAACCTGAAATTCTTACAGGACGCGACTATGTGATACTTCGCAGGGAAATCAGCAGGCTGACGGACCGGAAGATTCCCAAGAACATTGATCTACTGGCGTACCTGCATCACGAGTGGCAAAGAGATATCATCAAGAAATTTTCTGCAGCAACTGATCTTACTGTTCACATTATTGAGGGGCAACGTCCTGATTTTCATTACCTTATAGCGAGAAGCCGTGTGTTTTTAAGCGGATTTGGCGTTTCTTTTTACGAGGCCCTTGCCCTGGGTGCCTACCCGGTAACCTGGGCGTTTTCCGCTGACCATTGCCGCGATGCCCGATGCTTTTACAGGCAGACCGGTCTCAGGGAGATCGTGGTACCCACCGATGCAACGCAGGACGAACTTTCCAGGACCATCAATCAGGCCCTGGTCGAGAAAACAGGACAGGTCATTGGGGACGGCACCTCCAACATTGTCCGCAAGATAAACTCTCTCCTGAAGCAACCCTGCGCATGACTGTCACATTTATCGCCGAGGTATCCAGCAACCACAATCAGAATCTCGGGCGCTGTTATCGCTTTATCGAGACAGCTGCCCAAATAGGATGTGCTGCGGTTAAATTTCAGCTGTTCCGGATCGACAAGCTCTTTGCCCCCTCTGTGCTGCAGCTAAGTGCGGAACATAGAAAAAGAAAACAATGGGAATTACCCACAGAATTTCTTCCCCTTCTCCATGAAAAATGCGCAGAACATGATATTGCATTTTCATGTACGCCCTTCTACCTGGAAGCGGTGAACGAACTCGCTCCGTATGTCAGCTTCTACAAGATCGCGTCCTACGAGCTGCCCTGGAAAGATCTCCTGATCGCCTGCGCTAGGACCGGCAAACCCGTTGTTCTCTCCACCGGCATGGCGACCATGGAGGAAATAGACGAGGCGGTGACGACATTGCAGGCGGCGGGCTGTCGGGACCTCACACTCCTTCACTGCGTCTCCGCCTACCCGACGCCCGTGGACCAGTGCAACCTGGCGGTCATCGAAACACTCCGGCAACATTTCGGTTGCCGGGTCGGATGGTCCGATCACAGTGTATCGCCGGCCGTGATGTACCGGGCCGTGCACAGATGGAAGGCATCCATGATAGAGTTCCATCTCGATATCGATGGTCAGGGTGTCGAATACCCCCTGGGCCATTGCTGGCTTCCGCAAAAAGTCACAGAGGTGATCGAGACGATCCGGCTCGGCATGGAGGCTGATGGTGCCCCCGGAAAAAAGATCATACCCTCGGAAGAGCCTGATCGCGCCTGGCGCCGGGATCCCCGTGACGGACTGCGTCCCCTGAGTCAAATCCGGTAACAACGGCAACCTAACCGGACAGACTGCGCTGTTGGTCTCCTTCATTCCTTTTCTTCAGGACCTCTTCTCAATAACGGAGCCTGTTAGCGATGAACAAGTTACATGAGTGGAAGCAGCACAGGGGGTATATTGTTCAGACCTGCGGAGAATTTGAGCTTATCGACTGCCAAACATGCCGTTTCAAACATGTTGTTCCCATTCCAGACATTGACGAGCTTGAGCATGTCTATCGCAACGAATATTACGCCAAAGACAAACCTCTCTATATTGAGGGCGTTACAAGAGATCTTGATTGGTGGCAGGGGGCATACAGTGACCGCTACCTGGAATTTTCAAAATATCTTCAGCCTGGAAGACGACGCATACTGGATGTAGGTTCAGGCCCTGGCTTCTTCCTGCAATACGGACTGCAACAGGGCTGGCAGGTCCTGGGTATCGAACCGTCCCAACAGGCCATTGACCACAGCCGCCAGTTGGGCGTACCCGTTATGGAAGGATTTCTAGATGACGACATGGCCAGGCGTCTGGGAAAGTTCGATGCCATACACATGAACAACGTTCTTGAGCACCTGCCCGACCCGATCGACATGCTTAAACGCTGTCACGGGCTTCTTGATCCCGGCGGTATTCTGTGCGTTGTTGCACCCAACGACTTCAACCCATTCCAGACAGCTCTGCAGAAGGCCTGTAATTTCGATACCTGGTGGGTGGCTCCCCCCCATCACATCAACTACTTTGATTTTGACAGCCTGGAGCGACTCCTGACAAAATGTCAATTTGAAATCCTTGCCCGGGAAACCACCTTTCCAATCGACATGTTTCTGCTGATGGGAGATAATTATATCGCTGATGACTCACTAGGCCGAGCCTGCCACGTAAAGAGGATGACCTTTGAAAAAAATCTCAGGAAAGCCGGAATGAATCATGTGAAGCGAAAGATGTACCAAGCCCTTGCCTGTCATGGACTGGGGAGAGAGATTGTCCTGTTTGCCCGCTAGGAGATGAAATAGAAACAAGGCAACCTGATAATTATCTAGAAACAACCCTTTATTTGGCAAAACAGAGTCTTGGAACCTGGAACAGCTCATGTATCGACCAACGATTATTATTCAGGCCAGCTCACGTTCATGGTCAGGTGGCCCGGACCTCTGTATCAAGCCTGTGCAGGGAAAACCGGTGGTATTTCATACCATTCGAAGAGCCCTTGAAGCTTTCCCGGAGAGCAAACTGATTCTGGCTGCACCGGAATTTGACCGGGGAGGTATGCTGAACAATGTAGTTACAGAATTTCCTGCCAGCCAAGTACAGGTACATTATGCCCACGATACAAGCCCTCTTCTACGGATTCTGGAGGCGACCGAGAATTTATCCGTGTCTGATTACCTGGTACGTATCGACGGTGTGCACTTCTGTTTCGACAGTCAGGCTGCCCAGGAAATGCTGCAACAGGCTATTTCTAAGAAACTTGATGCGGTAAAACTTCCAGATGATTTTCCTGTGCAATTCGGTGTTGACATATACAGGATCGGGGCCCTGCGGCAACTCGGAAGTATCCTGATTAATCGCGAAGATAAACCGTTCCATGTCCACCCGAAATTTTTCATGTTTTCTCATCCTGAACAATTCTCCTGCGCTTACATCAAACAGGTACCTGAATATGAAGACCCTTTTCTCCAGACATGCCGCGAACAGGCAAAAGAAATCTATAACCAACATCGAATAGACTCAATATTCAAGCCCTTGTGGATGGGAAACCAGAGAGATTTTCATTATAAGATCGCGGAAACATACCTTGAACCCGACATGAAAGTTCTGGATATCGCTTGCGGTCAAGGATACGGTACAATCTATCTATCTGATAGAGTTGCAGAAATACACGGTGCAGACATTGATAACAATGTTATAGTTCATGCTAAATCTTTATCGAATAGAGCAAATACTCATTTTCATGTCGAAGACATCACCGAAACAAGCTTTTCGGACAACACTTTTGATACTGTAATATCTATGGAAACCATTGAACATGTTGATGCAATGGCATGCTTAAAGGAACTTCATCGAATTATTCGCCCAGGAGGATTACTGATTTTAAGCACACCGCAAAACAGATTTGGACATATACCAATAATAACATCTCACACAATAGAGTATGATCTTGATGGAATAATAGAATTATGTGGAAAGTATTTTACATTAGAAAAAGTTATCGGAATAAAAGCAGGTAGAATATATATACAAAATGATCCTATAGGATCAAATACTGTTATTATAGGGAAAAAATAATATTTACAAAAAAATAATGCGATATTAATTGATCATAAAAATACTGATGAATATTTTTATTATATTGAAAATATAACCATTTGTTAAGTACTAACCTGAAATATTATTTGATTGTCAACCACAAAAAACAATAGCAAAAAAAACAAATGAACATATCAACAGAAAACTATAAAGAAAGCCAGTGCGACATAATAAAAACACTCAAAATCATCCAGGTTGGATATCCTAAATCAGGAAACTCCCTGCTACATAAATTATGCATACTTTCATTAGAAAAATTAGGAAAACATAAAACATTCATGAAATCATCAGGGCTATCAGAATGTTTCAAAAAGATATATACATTACATGGAGTAAATGAGCAATTTTACAATCAAATTGAGGTAGATTCAGTAAGAATAAACAATGGAGACCTGCTATTAGTAAACCTATTTCCAGTAGACGATCTTCTTACATTAAACATCGAACCATCAACATTGCTTTCAACATCAAATCTCGTATGGAGCCATTGCCGTCCATCAGAAATACATTTATTTTTACTTAACTTCTCTATTAGATTTTACATAATAAGAGACGGAAGAGATGTTATAAATTCGTTAATACATCATACATGCAGAAAAGACATATTGAAACTTGTACCAAAATACAAACTAGAGTCACCAGAAAAAGTTTACGAACGATACGATATATTCAAAAAATACATTTACGAATGGAAGCAAAACATACTTAGCTACAAAAAGATAAGTTATTTATTCACTGAAATTAGATTCGAAAATCTGAAAAAATTCGGATCAGATTATGAAAAAATATTATCGATATTCAAATTAGAAAAATTTCACGATAACTTTAAAGACAAATTAAAATTTGACGCTATGAAAAATGACTCACCATTACATCTACGAAAAGGAGTTACAGGTGACTGGAAAAATTATTTCAGTGACAAGCATAAAAAAATATTTAAAGAAATTGCTGGTGACTTATTAATTGAGCTTGGATATGAAAAAGACAACAATTGGTAACATACCATATTATGAATTATTTTCAAAATATCAATTCGCAGATTAGTCGCAAATTATTCCCGGTACATTTCGTTCTCAATGCATTCTGTTCATGTCATAATGATTCATCATGAGTCTAATGTACCCGGATTGGCTAATCAGTGAAATCAAAACTCTGCAAGCGCATGTGTTTCTAACCTCAATAAGTTACGATTAATTCATAAATATCAGGAGTACAACATGGAAATTTTTATAGACACTGCCAATGTATCTGCAATCCGTCAATTTTCCCGTATTGGCATTGTCGACGGAGTTACCACCAATCCCGCACTGATTGCCAGCGAAGGTAGAAATTTCAGAGAAGTCGTCGAAGAAATATGCACCATTATCAATGGACCGGTCAGTGCCGAAGTGATCAGCCTTCATGCTGAAGGTATGATTCACGAGGGACGGTTAATCGCGAAAATACACCCGAACATTGTGGTAAAAATTCCTGCTACTCCTGCTGGATTTGAAGCGGTCAACGTCCTGAGCCAGGAAGGGATAAAAACTAACGTAACAGTATTATATACGGCTAACCAAGCTCTTCTCGCCGCCAAGGTTGGGGCTACCTATGTCAGTCCATTTGTCGGCCGGCTGGATGCCACCTCTACTAGTGGCACGGAACTGATACAGGAAATAGTCTCTGTTTTCAACAATTACAACTTTTCGACCAAGGTGCTGGCGGCGAGCATGAGAAACAGTATTTACGTCAAGCACGCAGCATTGGCAGGAGCTCATGTCGCGACAATACCCCCTGAAGTTCTCGAGCAAATGATGCTGAGCGAACTCACTGATTTGGGCGTGGAAGGTTTCCTCGCTGAATGGAATACACTGCCCGAGGAGAAACGCAACTATTTCAGCTAAACAGTAACACATGTCTCAATACTCTAAAATTCTGGTTGTTTATCCACCCATAATCCTACCAGTGCAAAAACAGCCAAGCTATACTTTCCCTATGGGAGCCGGTTATATCGCTGCTGTCCTTGAGCGCGAAGGGTATGAAGTCAGTTGCATTGATGCGATCGCTGAAGGAGGCTGTCGCCCTTGTTCGGACAAACTCATGGAATATGGATTGTCTGTAGAATCATTGATGGAGCGAGTACGTCAATGTACACCAGACATTATCGCCATCTCATGCCAGTTCTCGGTGCAGTACCAGCCGACCCGGGTCCTGATACAGGCCGCCAAGCAATGGAACCCGGAAATCATCACCATTCTCGGCGGGACGCATTCTTCAGCCCAGCCGGAAGATGTATTAGACCAGACAGCTGTTGATTATATTGTATTGTCTGAGGGGGAAGAGACCATTGTTCAGCTGGTCGACACGCTGAATAAACGAAAGTCACTCGACGAAATCGATGGCCTTGCCTGGCGAAACCGGGGTGTTAAAAAGATCAATGAACGAAAAAAGTTTATCAGGGACTTGGATGCACTGCCATTTCCCGCACGCCATCTCTTTAACATGGAGGTCTATTTTAGCACCGCAAGAGGATGGGGTGAGACAGGCTCCGTACGGCGCCTGAGTATGATCACTTCCCGAGGGTGTCCTTTTGGATGCAGTTTCTGCGGAATCCATCTCAATACCGGGAAAAAGTTTCGCATGCGCAGCGCAGAAAACGTGCTTTCTGAGATAGATCTCCTTGTTAACGAGTATGGAATCCAGGAGGTAATGTTTGAAGACGACAATATTTCGCTGAACAGAGGTCGATTTATCCAGATATTACAGGGTATACGTGACCACTTCCCGGGCCTTCGCTGGTCGGCAACCAGCGGCATGGCCCTTTGGACACTTGATGATGAAGTATTGAAATTAATGAAGGAAAGTGGATGCACCAAGGTGTATCTGGGCCTGGAATCCGGAAGCGAAAGAGTGTTACGTGACATAATCGGCAAGCATTTAACCTGTAAAGACAAGATCCGCGAACGTGTGAACAGAATCAAGCGTGTCGGACTGCAGACTGTCGGCTTCTGGGTTCTTGGCAATCCAGGGGAAACACGGAAGGAGATGTGGGACACTCTGGACTTTGCGCGCGAACTGCAACTCGATTACAATCAAGTCTTGATTGCGCTCCCATACCGCGGAACCAGACTGTACGAACAATGCGCTGCACGAGGATATTTTGCCCGCTCCCCTGACCTGGATCCCAACGAGATGCTCGAAACCGTGGCCTTGATCCGCACGCCGGAATTCACACCGGAAGACGTAATCGCCATTCAACAGGCCGGGAGATTTCTTGCCATTCGAGCCAGGGGAACAAGCTTGACAAGGGCACTCGCAGAGTTACTACAGAGGCAAAGAGATCTTTTCTGGCGCATCTTGCTTGAAATATTTAAAAAGAAAATAGGATACTACAGGTTCTGCAACTGAGGATACAGACAATGCGTTTACAGGATAAAGTAGCCGTGGTGACGGGATCAAGTCGGGGAATTGGAGAGGCTATTGCCCGAGGTTACGCTAAAGAGGGATGTCACGTTGTGGTAACATATGTCCAGCAAAAGGAAAAGGCGGAAAAGGTTACGCGGGAAATAGATGCAGACCTCTGCTTGCAAATGGATGTGCGTGATCGCGAGCAAATTCGTTCGGTATATGAGCAAACCAAAAACCGCTACGGCAAACTGGATATACTCGTCAACAATGCAGGAATCAATCGTACAGCTGATTTCGATCAGCAAACAGATGGGGAGTGGCAAGAAGTCCTGGATGTTAATTTGACCGGAGTATTCAAGTGTTCCCAGGAGGTACTACCATTTATCAGTGATTTTGGACGGATCATCAACATCGGATCGCTCTCGGGAGAGTATGGAGGTCCACGAACCCCATCGTACGCTGCCGCCAAGGCAGCCGTTATGGCCCTGACCCATAACATGGCACGTTTCCTTGGTCCGAGAAACATCTGTGTCAACTGCCTCTCTCCCGGAGTCATCGAGGGGGAACTCACCGCCAGAACCATGTCTCCCCAGGTACGTGAACAAGCCCTGTCATTGATGCTGATAAAACGCTTTGCCAGCTACCAGGAAATGGTGGGCGGCGCTATCTTCCTAGCGAGCGATGAATCTTCTTATATGACCGGACAAACTCTCAGTATCAACGGTGGAGCCTGGGTCAGGTAGGATGAGCAAGCAAAGGACACTTTTGGTTATCGGCGGCGGAATTCAGGCTGTTGACGGAATCCGGACAGCCAAGGACATGGACCTCAATGTCATTGTCAGCGATATCAACCCTAAGGCTCCAGGATTCGAGTACGCGGACGGTCATATTATAGCAAGCACCTATGACCCGGAAGCAACAGTAGCGGCAGCCCGTCAATGGCACCAAAACCATGGCCTGATTGATGGTGTACTGTGCATTGCCACCGATGTGCCGCATACTGTGGCGGCTGTTGCCGAGGCCTTGCACCTCCCAGGTATTCCGAGAGAGGTTGCCGCATTGGCTGTAGACAAACTGGCCATGAAGGAGCAATTCCGTCGAGACAAGATCCCTATTCCCGATTTCCACCCGGTCCATTCTCCTGAACATCTCCAGGAACTGCTCGAAAAATTCGGGGGAAAGCTCGTCCTCAAGCCTGTCGACAGCCGAGGCGGACGCGGAGTATTCCTCATTACCGGAGCTATCGACCGACAATGGGCCTTCAGAAAAAGTCTTTCCCAATCGCCATCAGGGAGAGTCATGGTGGAAGAATATATTCCGGGACCACAGGTCAGTACAGAATCCATTATTCTGGATGGAACAGCCCATACTCCTGGCTTCGCTGATCGAAATTATGAGTTGCTGGATCGATACTCGCCCTACTTTATAGAAAATGGAGGATCCCTGCCCAGTGCCCTGCCCGCTGCCGTACAACAGGAGGTTCGGGAACTGATCCAAAAAGCAGCCAAGAGCTTGGGAGTCAGAAATGGGGTCATCAAAGGAGATATTGTCATCCATAATGGTAAACCACGGATCATTGAACTGGCTGCCCGCTTGTCGGGAGGATATTTCTGTACTCACAGTATTCCCTTGAATGTTGGCGTCAGCACGATTGTTGCCGCAATACATTTGGCCCTGGGTGATACAGTGAGCCCGGAAGATCTCCGCCCTAAATACCAGCGAGGCGTTGCCCAGCGTTACCTGTTTGCCAGCCCCGGACGTGTTATTCGGATCAATGGACTGGACACCGCTCGCAGAATCCCGGGAATCGAGGAGATTATCATGACGGTCCAACCTGGTGACATTGTCATTCCGCCAACAAATTCAGCCGGATCACAGGGAATGGTTCTTGGTAGCGGAAAGGACAGGGAAGAAGCTTTGAGCAGAGTTCTCGCTGCAGTGGAGGCCATACGTATTGAGACCGAACCTGTTTAGGAAGGGAGACTTTCAACTGAAAGATCCCATGGGCCAGCAACTGGCCAGTATTACCTGCATACGATCAACATGATTTTCTTCCTGATATTCCACCATAACCTGGCATTTTCCAGCGTTCCTGCCTCCCATTACCGGTTTATCATAAGCCATGTGTATGAACAGATCCTCGAACTTGCCGAAGACGGGATACCCCTGGGACTTGAATACACTGGGGAAACGCTGGAAATAATCCAGCAGCTTCGACCAGATTTCATCCGCCGTCTGCGCTCTCTTGTACAAGATGAGCAGGCAGAGCTTATCGGTTCAAGTTATTCCCAGGCCATTTTTCCCCTGATTCCGGCAGAGGTGAACCTATGGAACCTGCAACTCGGTCTCAAGACCTATGAACAGCTCCTGGATACTCGCCCAGAACTAGCCTATATCAATGAACAATGTTTTTCCGATGGACTGCCCGAGTTGTACAGAGACCAGGGGTACAAGGCAATGATCCTCGATTGGATGAACGCCAGGAAGGGCAACGACTGGCCCGTTCCGTGGAGGTTCCAACCCCTGCTTCACGAACCTACTGGCATGCATTTTCTATGGAACGACAGTATATCGTTTCAAAAGTTCCAAAGAACAGTATGGGGAGAGCTTGCCCCCCGGGAATGGAAAAATTTTATCATCCGACAGGAACAACTAGCTGCGGACCTGAACGTCGGCAACCCTGTGTTCTCTCTTTACGGTTCTGATGCCGAGGTCTTTGACTATCGCCCCGGCACCCTTGAAACCAGAACCGCTGCCAGAGGGCACTTCAACAGAATCAGAGATCTGTTAACCTGGATCCGGTCCCGTTCCAACACCTCGGCAATAGAGTTCCCCTCCTGGGCTCTGCGGAGGGGTACAAGCCACCATCGCCCTCCCGGGGTTCAAAAGCTATGCACCCCGGCCCATCCGATCAAGACCAAAAAACAGGATAAGTACAATGTCACACGCTGGGCTGTCACTGGCCGGGCTTCCACCAGGATGAACAGCCAGTGTTTCAGACTTTTCAACACGCTCAGGAGTCTGCAGAAAAGCTCGATGGACAGGGATATGCTGCACTTCCTGCAAAAAGAAGTGGTACGTTTGTGGGGCAGCGATTTCAGAACCCATACCACGGATGAAAAAATCGAACTTTTCAGGAACGCCATGGGGGCCGCTTTGTTCCATGCCGGCGCAGCAAACAGCACAGATATTGTTCCCTCCACACAGTTGGCCGATCACACCGGGACGACCACGAAAAAACCACACAGCAACGACCGCAGGATTATCCTGGAAAACAATCATTGCAGGCTCATAGTACTGAAAAACCGCGGACTGGCTGTCGAAGAATTTTCCTGTTCTGGCGCTCCCGCGCTGCTTGGCACCATCCCACATGGATATTACGCGGACATCTCCCTTGGATCGGATTTCTATACCGGTCACCTCATGCTGCTCACCCAAGACGGCCATCAATACACAGATCTCTCAAATACCATTGCGGAAGTGGATATCCTGGAAACCGACAATACGATCACGGTACGAAACAGTACCCCGATGAAACTTCCGGGCCTACTGTTATGCAAGACCCTGACCCTGGGTGATCATTCCCTGACCATCGAGTATGAAATGTATGCAAAAGACCTCAGGCCAGCTTCACTTCGTCTGGGAATCTGCACCTTTCCTCCGGAGACATTCAATAGAAAATCTCTGTTTTTTGAAACAGTTAACGGCGGTAAAAATCCTGAGCGATTTATCCTGGCCACCACACCGGTTCGCCAGCATACCCCGGTAAACCACACCGTTACCTGCAAACACTGCCTCGGTAACGTCAATGGTCAGCTCATCGTGGGCGACAGTGCGAGATGCCTGGCCATCTTGACCGATCACTCTGAACTCTACTCGGTCCCGCTGGTACATTTTGAACCTGCCCTCGACCAGATGGGACAGAAGAGTTACTTCCTCCGCATATACCACTCGATCTGCGAACGTGACGATGTCGCCAATGTTTTCTGGAAAGGACGAATGAACATACGCTTTGAAATACGAATCTGTTAACGCCCCGGAAAAGATACCCTGTTTCAGGGTCTGTCGAGTTCCCGGGCAAGCAGTTCCACGATCAGATCCTGCTGATCATCGGCCAGCAGGGGAAAGATAGGCAGGGTTATGACCTGGCGATAGTAGCGCTCTGCCTCGGGAAACTGGCCAGGTGCAAATCCCATACGCTGAAAGTATGGTTGCCGGTACACGGGAATATAATGAAGCTGGATCCCTATACCTTTCCTGCGTAAATTCACGAAGACCTGGCGATGGCTGACACGGAGTTCTTCAGCCCGCAGCCGGATCACGTACAGGTGCCAGCTTGATCGGCAGTCCGGATGCTGCCACAGGGGTTGTACGGGCAGGTCCGCCAGCAGCCTGTCGTACCGGCGGGCAAGCTCCTGTCGGCGCGCAATATAGCGGTCCAACCGGCCCAGCTGGCTGATTCCCAGCGCAGCCTGCAGGTCTGTCATGCGGTAATTGAATCCGAGATCACGCTGCTCATAGTACCACGGTCCAACGGGTGGGCCTCCCATCTCCGCGGGATCCCTTGTGATGCCATGACTTCGCAGCCTGGCCATTTTCCGGGCAAGCCCGCTATCATTGGCGACCGCCATGCCGCCCTCACCGGTTGTGATGATCTTGACCGGGTGGAAACTGAACACCGTGATGTCACTGTAGAGACAACAGCCGATCGGCCCTCCCCTGTATCGCCCGCCGATGGCATGGGACGCATCCTCGATGATATGGAAACCATAACGTTTTGCCAGTGCATGAATGGCTTTCATGTCACAGGACTGTCCGCAGAGATGTACGGGTATGACGACCTTGGGAAGCGTACCGCTTTTTTCAGCATGTTCCAGCTTCCTGGCCAGGGCTTCAGGGCAGAGGTTGCCCGTCCGTGGATCGATATCGACAAAATCAATCCCGGCCCCGCAATACAAGGCACAGTTCGCCGAAGCCACAAAGGTGATCGGCGTTGTCCAGACCACATCTCCGGGGCCGACTCCCAGGGCCAGGCAGGCAAGATGGAGGGCGGAAGTGGCACTGTTTACGGCGACGGCATGACGGGCCCCGCAGTATCGCGCCACGCTCTTTTCAAACTCCGGGACCCCGGGACCCTGGGTCAGCCGGTCGGAGCCCAGCACCTCCACGACCGCCGCAATATCTTCAGCGGTAATATCCTGCCTGCCGTATGGAATCGTCACAGATCGGTGTGGTTGTTGAACTCACGAATTTCTTCAATGGTCAGAAACCGTTCGTTGGTACCCGAGTTGTACTCGAACCCCTGATCAACCGGCTTGCCCCTCTCACCCCGCCTGTTGCAGACAAAATCACCACTCCAGCCGGTAAACGTTATGGTGGGACGAATCACGTAGTGATCCCCGAAATCCAAGGTAAGGTGCGAGTCATCGGCAGGACACATGATCTCGTGCAGCTTTTCACCCGGACGGATGCCGACGATCTTCGTTGGCAGTTGCGGCGCCATGGCCCGGGCCAGGTCCGTGATCCTGATCGAGGGGATCTTGGGCACAAATATCTCCCCTCCCTGCATTCGGGCAAAACTTTTCATCACGAAATCGACTCCCTGGCGCAGGGTTATCCAGAAACGGGTCATCCGCTCGTCGGTTATGGGCAGAGTGTCGATGCCGTTATCGATAAGCTTTTGGAAAAAGGGAACCACCGAACCGCGGGAACCAACCACGTTGCCGTAACGGACCACGGAAAAAACCGTTTTCAGCCCTCCGGAAAAATTGTTGGCGGCCACGAACAGCTTGTCCGAGGCCAGCTTGGTGGCCCCATAGAGGTTGATGGGATTGACCGCCTTGTCGGTGGATAGGGCGATGACCTTGGCGACACCGTTATGCAGGGCCGCATGAATCACGTTTTCAGCACCGTAGATATTGGTCTTTATGCACTCGGTCGGGTTGTATTCCGCCGCAGGGACCTGCTTCAGGGCAGCGGCATGCACCACGTAATCCACCCCGCGCATGGCCTGGATCAATCGCTCCCGATCCCGGACATCGCCAATGAAATACCGCATGCAGGGAGCATTCATTTCCTGCTGCATGTCAAACTGCTTCAGCTCGTCACGGGAAAACACAATGATTTTCCTTGGCTTGTGCTCAGCCAGAAGAATCCGGGCAAATTTTTTGCCAAACGACCCGGTCCCCCCCGTAATCAACACCGCTTTGTCCTCAAACATGCCCGCTCCAACCCATGCGTTTGAAAAAATTCATCATGGCCTGGCCCCCTTGTCGGCAAAAAAATATAAATAATATTAATGTTATTGCGTAATAAAGCATTAGTCAAATGAAAACTCCCGCCCCTCTTGCCGTCAAAAGCACAACCAGGTGCGCCAAAAAGAGCTAAAGGAAAGCACCTCCTGCTCCGAAAAGGTAACCGAGAGACAAAAAAAGTATAGTTTGAGAGATGTTACGTTTGTATCGCAAGCCAGTGGTCGGATCATTGACGACCAGGCGGAACATAGTTTCATGGAGGATGAACCATGGCTTTGACGATCAATACAAACGTAGCATC
>WFZC01000258.1 GCA_015489765.1 Desulfobulbaceae bacterium | reverse complement strand
TCCTGCAACGTAACCAGTACCGCTCTTTTTCAAACGATGTTTTTTTCAGAGCATACACGAAGCCTGAAGCAATCTTTTGCATCATTGCCTTTATGCTCCAGAATTCACTCCTGGATGAAAAATCATATTTGCCGGTACATATTGGGGCGGTTTCATCAGGATACTGACTGAAATACGCATGCATCCATCTATTCTGCATCAGCAACGCAATGGGCCTTGCCAGAGACCTGGTTTCAAATTCATTCAACTTGTTGATGACATAGTTGTGAAAGAACCCCGCCTTGTCCAGGAACCGCCTTTTCTGGTCTCCCAGGCTATGCTTGGCCGCGAAGTAAAACACGCAACTCTTGCGCAGGTCCTGAGCCGGCCAGGTCTCATTGGGAAACTCGAGAATATCCGGTTTTTCCAGGTAAGGATACTCGTGCTCAAGCATCCACTCCGCATAGTGGAGAAGAGATTCCTGTGCATAGGCATACATATAATCCAGCTCATTCAAGCTGATTTTGACATCAAGATACTTGCCAATGGCCTGCAGGCAGACATTATATGACCAACCGGCTTCGGCATTGAGCAAATCCCTGGAGTCAACATCGTCGCGGGGATGGATGCAACCACGGACTATTTCCTCGGCCTTGCGCAGATACAGTTTGTCAGAGGTGAGCGCGTATGTGTCGAGCAGGGCGCTGATCGCGTTACCAGATCCCCTGGTCAGGGGAAACCGGTCTGCCCGGGTCTTGTTACCTGCCAAGGCCTGTTTCCATTGGGGCAGCAATGATTTTATCCGGTACAGCAGTCCGAGAACAGTGTCCGGCTCACTGATACAGTTGATAACCCAATCGGCCAGTGCCAATAGTGCCTCCCGTGATGCTTCCTCGCCGGTCAGGAAGTAGTGGTACATGAAACCGGAGGCATAACAGTGCTCCAGCCCAGGCCCACCACCGTAAAAACGGGCATCATACCTGGCAAGATGCGCCTTGGACAGGGACCTGTGAGTGCAGGTGGCCGCGTCGAGATAATGGTTGGTATGCCAGTGCAGGCCGTTATTGTATTCGCTTCTGTCCTGACAGGTATGATAAATGTCAATATCGGCAACATGGTGCGCCAGCTCATCCATCAGTTGAAACCAGGCACCATCTGAAGACGCAACAAACTCTCGGAAAAACCCGTAGATCTGATCGTACTGATTGTTGTAATGAGAGACCAGCGGAGTCTTACCCTCGTGGCCGACCGCCTCGTGGTCGGCATATACCTCGCCGAAATTACGCCAACCGTATTCATCTATAATTTCTCTTTTGGCAAAAAACGACTGCTCCCCTGTAAGGGCAGAAGCAAGCAACTCATCATAGGGCTGATCTCCTTTCACTGCTGACCGACTAAGGTACGGTACGGTTTCCGTCCGCGCGTACCATTCCCTGGGAAGGGTACAGATAAGAGGTTGATGAACAAAAGAAAGAGATTCAGGATCACCGTCAAAATCGAGATATATTGAATGCGTTTTTTTCTCACCCCCCTGCAGCTCATGCAGATCGGCGAATTGAGGCGGAAAAAGGTAAAGGCTAAATCCATCTTTACATGCACCAATGGCCTTGGGAAAATTCTGCCAGAAATTAGCAATTGTGGCGGCGATACCTCCGGAGGAATCACCGACATAAAGTATTGGTGTGGCCCGCAGGCCTTCACCCGTGACGGTCTCCCCCTGATACACCTTGTACCCCCTGAAACGGATTGGCACCTCCCCGTTTCGGTTAACATGGTTACTGCTCTTCCAGTTCTTTCCTCCACTGGAGTCCTGGTAAAGAAGTATTTCCCCGTCAGGATAGTCTGTAAATCCGCTCTCCTCCTCTACCCGTAATCTCCTGGTTATTACCTGATCTTCAGCCAAGTCTAAGCCAAACGACAGCTCCCTGAACAGGATCGACCCGGGATCTCCCAAGTCCCACAGTCCGCCGGCATGCCTGGCCGCACCCCTGTTCCAGAGGGTAAAGTCAATTCTGGTCAGGCTTTTGTTTTTGAAGTAATGAAGCCTGGCGATGAAGCGAAGTAACCCGGCATTTTCCGCTTTGAATGTCCCTTCGACCTTGATCGTAGCCCTCAGCGCTCCAGACAGTTCAACAGAAACATCCTCGATTTCAGGAAAAAAGGACTTGTTCTCCTGGTCCCGCAGCACAATCCTGCTTCCACCTTCCCGTAGCATGCTGCTCTTATTGCTGCTCACGGCCGTAAAGGGAAGCAGGCGCTGTTTGTCCAGGATAAAGGTTGTTGCGCCTGTATCGACAACCAGGGCGTTTGCCTGCTCCTCAACCTGAATTCCCTGCAGTTGCTGCCTTTTTTTTGTATCAGCTGTTTCCAGAAAACAGGTATGTACTGAATTTTCAGCTACTGTGGCCTGAAGGTCAACCAGCACCCACTTGATGCTGCCATCAGGCCAACGGCATAACGGGGTAAACTGCGCCGCTTTTTCACCATCAGCATCGGTCAGGACAAGGCATGCACTGTCCCGAACCGCTCCCCTGGGGAGAGGAACGCCTGTGGTTACCGGTTCTTCCCGACGCGGGAAACCTGCGCGGTTATGTATGGTCAAGGAAACTCTTTCCATGTATATTTTCTCCCGGATCCGTTCTTGTCACGTCACCTTACGGTCAGACGCGCGGCCAATCTCCTTTTCCGGAAAAATAAAGGTACATGTCTTCCAGAATTCGGACTCGTTGGGCAAAATTAAACTTTTCTTCAACACGATGCCTGGAACTCTCCTCCATCTTCCTGCGCAATTGCGGCTGCTCCAGCAACGAACATACTGCGGTTGCCAGCGAGGCCGCATCTCCCACAGGACACAACAGTCCATCCTGTCCGTCCCTTACCAACTCCGGAACACCCCCGACGTCTGTTGAGACAACCGGCACACCCATGGCCATGGCTTCAAGAACCGTGTTCGGCAAGCCCTCGGTAAGAGATGTCATCAGGAACAGATCAAAGGAGGAATAAATATCAAGCAGGTCCGAACGATGGCCGGTAAAAAATACAGTGTCTGTCAGCCCCAATGCGGCAACCTGCCTTCTGGCCTGTTCGAGTTCGTCAGCGTAGCCATCACCGACAATGACAAACCGTGCACTCGGAACCTGCTCCTTCACCCGCCGAGCTACCTCGAAAAAAGTAGGCAAATCCTTATCATACGTAATCCTTGCCACAGTACCAACAAGGATAGTATCATCGGACAGACCGAACTCCTTTCGCAGAACCGGGTTTCCCTTGTGTCGACTCCACTGCCTGACGTCTATACCATTATACAACACGGCCACCTGTTCCGGCTGCAGACCGCCCCGAATCAACCGTTGACGGGTATTTTCAGATATTGTCACCACTGGTGACAGATGCTGCTTCATCAGCCACAGTTGCATCTTTTTACGCAGTTGGAATTTTCGATACTCCGACGACCGGGCAAAAGCTTCCTTTTCGTACTCGGCATGGGAGTGACAGGTATGCATGATCCGTAATCCAGGCACCAGGTATTTCAGAATAACGCTGTACAAAAGTGTTTTGTCGTCATGGCTGTGCAGCACTTCTATCTGTTCATCTCTTATACGCCGCCTCAATTGACCAAGACATTGCCAGTCCAGCAACCGTTTGTCTTCCAGGTCAAAGTAATCAATCCCCAGGGCCCTGGCCTTTTCCGGAATCTGAAACTCGGTATCATGGGGTTGGCGGATATAGCTTACAAGCACATGCACCCTGGTCCGGTTATGCAGCGCCGCCGAAAGCAGGATGGTCTTGTCCGGGCCACCGCCTCCCTTGTACGTGCCACGGAAGTCCATCACTCGTATTGGGGAAGCAGATCCTGCCATGCTATTCTTTTCCTTGGCCGATGCGGAAATAGCGAACCAGCCACTTGCGGGAACAGGAGCGATCAGCGGCATTGTTCGACAATAATCCAGATACAGATCTTTCTTTCATCGCTCACCACACAAAAAATCAGAATAAAGGTTTTCCTGGATGGTATAAATCTGCCTGATTGTATTTTTCACTTCTTCCGCCTGTTCACTATCCCTGATAACTTGGTCAAAACTGAAATTCAGGCGCGTGTTTTCGAAACAAAGGTCCAGCACCGCATTGTACATGAAATACCGTTCGCCCACCGAATAGCCATCCGCATCGCAATGCCAGTTGCCAAGATAGTACAGCACCCGGTCCACTGTATGCAGATCCCACAGGTTCATACCCTGTTCCATGTCAGTGTCGACAGCATCAGATAATCCGAACAAGTCGATCAGGGATGGCGAAATATCCAGATGGGATGTTTTGTTACGAATAACCAATGGCTCCGTAAACGCCGAGGGGGCATATATCAGTAATGGAACATGATGACTGTAATCGTCTATAAATCCCATGTTAAAATCAGGATCCTCCTTGGCCGTTCTGATACCATGATCTGCTGTGACAACGAGGACTGTCTTGTCCAGCCTGTCTTCTTCTTCCAGAATGGCGACGAGTTCAGACAGCCACTGATCCTGAAGGACGGCAAGTCTCTTTCCATACTCCCTGACCGAAATAGAATCAGGCCGTCCTTTCCAGGGGGCATGGCCGATCTGCGGCATGAAAACCGCCACATAGGGTTGCCCCTGTTCGATGAGATGACGAATATCCTTTTTCATCTCTTCCCATGCCATCCTATCGTAATTTTCCTCTTGGAGTTCATGTTCCTGTGCATAGTATATACGATCAAACCCTGTATTATTATGTAATATCTTATCCAAAGGAATAGTATCCGTGTAGGGAAGATACAGACTCGCATGATATCCGGCTTTCGTCAGTCCGGAAACAAATCCTGGAAAGGGGGCGCCGAAATGCTCTTTGTTCGATATGCAGCTCTGATAATAATTAAAAGGGGGATATATACTGAAAAACAGGGAAAACAGGGATTGAGCGGAACCGGGATAGGTCGCATAATGCCGGTATGCAATCAGGCTGTTTTTCTGTAATCTGCTGATTGTAGGAAACGACGCAATATCATGTTCAAGGTCCATGAATTCTACAGGTCCTGTTTCCATGATAAAAACTATCAAGTCATTGCCCTTCGCTTTTGCCGTGTAGGGTGAGTCTTCGTTCCACTGTGTACCCGTGACATGGCGGAACTTCTGTAAAGCTTCTTTCCCCGACATTTTCTCTCCCCCAACAGACGTTTTGGTCTCCTGAAATGCTGTTGCTGAAAGAAAAATAAAATTTCGAAATATTTCCGCCCGCTTCATATTCGACCGCAGCCCGAGCCCTGCCGCCACGGCTGCTCCGATCAAAACACAGACAACAGCGGATGCGACCAGGGTATTAAGGTGTCGTACACTTGCAATCGTCCTGGCCAGCCCATATCCAGCCAGAGAAGACAGCCCCAGGACAAACAGCTTCAGCCAACTGTCATAATCGACATACATCGATATGAATTTAGGCGATTGCAGGGCAAAGACCGCTGCATCGATCAAGGCTGAATAACCAAGCGGCTTGCCCATTGTCCCCCAACTGTGCATATTGGCAAATAGCAGCAGCAGAGTGATGACAGAGACAAGAGCGATCAGGAAGATAGTTTTTTTTCGGGGAAACAAATAAACAAGGCAGGCGATCAACAGCGGAATCAACAAAAAACTGATGAGAAAATCGTCCTGATAAATAAACAGACGATCGGTGATTGCGGGTCGCCCTTCAAGACCGGAGAACCTGTAGAACAGGGGGAAATAGCGCAGTTCGATATTGACCTTCTTTATGAAGATTGAATATAGGGCGATCGGAAACCACCCGGCACAGGAAATTATCGCGAATTTCAACCTGTTTTCCAGGAATTTCATGCCCCCTCCAGCCAGAGAGAAAAGATAAAGATGGTCCAGAGCAGGGTTCCATGGTCTACCCTGCCCTGCTGGTGCTCAGCCCATATCGTACGTATTCCCTCTATGTTGAAATAATCGGGCATCAGGTCGTTGCCAAAGATGGATTTCTCCGCCATGTCCCGCAACTCATATCGAAACCAATGGGCCAGGGGAACGACAAACCCATGTTTACGACGTTCAAGGATCTCACGGGGTAAGATTCGGCCAAAGGCTTTTTTCAGAATATATTTTTTCTCACCATTCCTCATTTTCAGGTTTGAAGGAATCCGGGCGGCGAACTCGATTAATTTATGATCAAGAAGCGGAGAGCGCACCTCCAGAGAATTTGCCATACTCATCCGGTCGACCTTGACCAGGATATCGCCAGGCAGGTACATTTTCAGATCAGTATAAAGTATCCGGGCAAGATGATCCGGGCCATTTGCCTGCTCATAGTAGCGGGTAATATGCTTACTGGCATTATAAGATCCTGAAAGTCGCAACAGCTTGTCTGATAGAATGTGCTGCAACTGCCTGCTGGTTACAAAAGAATTGGTCAAGAAAAAAGCCTTCTCCGGCGGCAATGACGTGGAGCGTAACAACGAATTGAGCCGCTTCAGGAGTCCTGATCGAAATCTGCCTGTGCACCAAGCGCCAGTCTCCAACAAAAAGTGAGGGAACAGCGAGCGAATACGATTCTCCAGCAGATCTGCTGAATATTTCTGGTAGCCGGCAAAGCTCTCATCCCCGCCATCTCCTGACAGGGCGACGGTAACATGTCTCCTGGCAAGATGAGAAACATAATAGGTAGGCACCATGGAGGAGTCGGCAAAAGGCTCATCAAAATGATATATCAATTTTTTGACGATGCGGGCCGGCTCGTCCTGTATGTAATGTTCGCGGTGGTTTGTATGGAGTGTGCCGGCAAATTTTCCCGCATCTGCCGCCTCGTCGATGGTTTTGTCATGGAAGCCGATGGAGCAGGTTGACACCGGCTCATCCAGGGCCTCGGCCATCAGGGCCACGATCCCGGATGAATCGACCCCTCCACTGAGAAAGGCGCCAAGGGGCACATCCGAGATGAGCCGGCAGGTTGTCGCCTCGCGTATTTCAGCAAGCAGGGCTTCAGCAAGCTCTTCAGCCGATCCCTGGAGCGGCCGGGAAAAATCGACATCCCAGTAGTAATCCAGGGTCATTCTGTTTTCCTGCCAGATAACATACTGCCCGGGTTCCAGCTTATAAATATCCTGGTAGATGGTCTTGGGATGCGGAATGAAGAGGTAGTGCAGGTAGTCGAGGAAAGCGGTGTTGTCCACTTTGCGGGGAATCGCTTCGATGGCGAGCAGAGATTTCAACTCGGACGCAAAGGCAAAGTCGTGCCCCCGCCGATAATAGTAGAAAGGTTTTTTCCCGATGCGATCACGGGCTCCGAACAATTTCTTTTCTACATTATCCCAGATCACATAGGCAAACATACCCCTGATTCGGGCAAGAGATGAGGGACCATATTCAACATAGAGATAGAGTAGAACCTCGGTGTCGGTCTTTGAACGAAAGGCGTACCCTAATTCCTGTAACTCTTGGCGAAGCTCAGGGAAATTGTAAATTTCTCCATTAAAAACAATCGTATATCGCCCATCCGGTGTGGACATGGGCTGTCTTCCGTCTTCGGACAAGTCAATAATGGACAAACGACGATGACAAAGGCCCATCATGTCGTCGCAAACTATTTCCCCCATGTCAGGACCGCGGTGAAGCATGACCTCGTTCATGCATTGCAGTGTCTTCTCCGGAGAGTTGCCTAATAATTTGCGGGTTGCGCCAGCTATTCCACACATCGCTTGTTACTCTTTTTTTAAAATTCCGGTCAGCTGCGAAGGGCGTTCCCAGTTACTTTTCAGAGGCATCAGAGTGCAAAAGCTGTCAGAAGAACATCGCCGTAGAACGAGCCGCATAGTACACATTATATAACAGCCACAGCCGTATAATCTCGACAGGATCGACACCCTCCCTACCTTTCATCTTCCACATGGTTATGAGGCACACAGGGAATTGCCACAGCACTAAACCGGTCAAAAGATATGATAAAGAACCGGTTGCGAAGCTCGCCAGGATCGCCAACATCGGCATGAGCAGAAAATAAGCGGGTAACACAAGACTGGGAATTTCTTCAGGACGCAGGCCGTGAACGCGTAAACCGGCATAGTTGCTCTTGCCACGCCATCTCTCCTTGCGGAAAAACTCTCGCAGGGTTCGCGCTTCCCCATGGTGCGTTGCCCTGATTCGCACGTCGGAAATGATCCTGCCATGCTCGGCAAGACGATAGGAAATATCCACATCCTCGCAGGTGACCAGTTCTTCATTAAAGCCATCCACCTTGAAAAACAAGTGCCGGGGAATAAACATATTCATTGACTCGAGCCAACTGACCTCCGTAACTTCATGGTCGCCTGTCCTCCCACGTACCAGAAACCAGGTACGCTGCACCCAGGTGGATTCCTGGGGAATACCGGGTGGAGATCCAAAAAGAGCGACATCAGGTTGTTCCAGATACCTGGAGGCCTGTTGCAGCCAATCCACAGCAACCGTACAGTCAGCATCCATGAACGCCAGCACCCGGCCTCCGGCCAGTTTGGCTCCGTGGTTTCGCAAGGCGGAAATATTCACATCCGGGAGTTGCGCAACTGTGGCATTGCGGGATACAGCTACGGCGACGGTCCGATCATCAGAACCATTATCCACGACAATGACTTCGTACCTCTCAGGGGGATAGCGGTTGGAAAAAATTGAATCCAGACAAGCAGAAATATTGGCTTCCTCGTTCTTGGCCGGAATAATCACAGAAAAATCAAGCATTACAAACCTGCAAAAAAACAATATCTACTTGACAACAACGTAGAGAGCTTGCATATACTGCCAGCTAGCCAGCTCACCATTAAACGGCCAAGTCTATGCCCCAAGACCAAGCGAGATGTACTGCCCGATGATTCCGAGGTCCTGTCATTTTACAGGTCCTGAAGGGCCTGCGGTGACCGGGCGAAATTTAGAACCTTTTCGATATTGAGGACGCAACAGATGAGATCGAACTCGTAATCGTCCATAAATGAAATATTGCCCGATCTCGAACAGTATTCCTTAGTTCTGTGACCAGAGACTAGTCCGCTCTCCGACTGAACACGCGCCATTTTGTGGGTTGCCGGTTAAACCATCCCTTGTAAAGGCCATACAGGGCTGCGCCATTCACGAGGCAGAAATAAAAAGGTACGTAAAGGATCGGCAACTTGACTCTTCCAGGAATTATCCCTCCCAACAGGGCCAAAAAATAAAAGAGAAGCTGCCCTGCCAGAACTAGACCCATGAACATAGTGGCCGTTACCCAATAGATATAACCAGTCAACAAGAACAGGACGATCAGGAAAAGAGGCACATGCCATCGCAAAAACTTATGGGAAATGTAACAGAAGAAGAGCAGTCCCTTCCCTGGACCAGGAACTCCCTCCCCTTGCTTGATTGCCTGCACAGCTCCTGCCACCACACGAGATTTCTTTAGAAATTCGATATAACAAGAGTTAACGTTTTTTTCATATCCTCTCGATTCTCCTTCATAAACAAGTCGAAATCCCTGCAGGGCGACATTCATGGAAATTACAAAATCATCAAGGATGATGTTGGAGGAGGGCGCTGCAAAAAGTTCTCGACGGATCGCATACATGCCACCATCGGCACCGATGATCGAACCGATCCTGGATTCAGCCTCTTGAATCCAGCGTTCATAGCGATAGTACAGAGATTCCGGTTCACCATATGTTGTTTCATCATTGGTCAACACAACATCAGCACTCACGCCACCCACTGTCGGATCAGCAAAATTCCGCATCAGTTTGCGTACCGCGTCAGGGGCGTACATCGTGTTGGCGTCAGAAAACAGAATGATATCAGAACGGATCTTCGGAACTGTCGCCAAAATAGCGCCTATCTTGCCCTGACGCTCCGGATAATCATAAAAAATTACCCCATCTCCTGTGTACCTGTTGACTATCTCACGGGTGCCGTCCTCAGAGCCATCTGAGGCGATAATAAACTTTATTTTTTCAGTCGGATAGTCCAGTTCAAAACAGTTCCGTATTTTCTCCTCGATAACCTCTTCCTCATTATAGGCGCATATAAGCAGAGCCACTTCCGGCATATATTCTTCATCACGCTTTACTGGACGGGGACAAATTTTTCCCAGTAACGCTAGTACCATAGGATAACCGAAATATACATAAAGCAATACTGTCAAGGAAAGAATCCAGGCAAGCTTGGCCTGCCAGTAGGGAATATCAACGGGTTCCATTATGCAAAATACTGCAATAAAAAAAGAGCTCCAGGCGCCAGCATGAATTATCAGGCGTCCGAAGTTCACCTTTCTTTTGCTACTGTCTCCAAGGCGGGGGGGATTCCAGGTCGACTGAACATTGCCGCGCAGACTGCGGATCACGCCGATGAGCGATGCCAGATTGACAAGTATGAAATAATAGGGGTAATGAAATAATGGCAGAGTTCGCCCACTTTTCGAAAACAGAAATCCACCATAGGCCAGCCAGCAGAACAGCAGACCGAGCCAGCAAACATACTGAAAAACGGTTATCCCCTGCCAAGCCAGCACCAGGGAGGATCCCAGGAAGCAAAGCAGAAAAAACGGCACGAGCCAGCGCAATAATTTATGGGAAATAATCTCCAGAGCAAAAATTCCGGTGCGAAACGGATTGAGAACCTCTTTTACCCTGAACAACCCGCTGAATGCTCGATTGACAATGCGAACTTTTCGATTGAACTCCTTACTGAAAACTCCCGAGGCATCCTCCCAGCAGATGGCCCAGGGCGCATAAATACCTCGATACCCCTTGGCAATGATTTGCAGGGGATTAACAAAGTCATTGATGTCTGTAGCAAGCAGCTCCTTGTACAATTCACGCCGAATGGCATAAATAGCCCCATCACCACCGACAATGGAATGTAGCTTGCTCTCCATCGTCTTCAAGGCAATCTCATAACGCCAGTACACACCTTCGCTTTTCCCGGCAGCAGTTGCTTCGGGATCTTTATACCGCGCCTCACCAACGACATACCCGACGGTTTCGTCTGCAAAATATGCAACCAGATGCAAGAGCGCATCCGGCTCATACATGGCATTTGCATCAGAGAAAACAAGTATTTCTCCCCGAGCTTCCGACACCGCGAGGTTCAAACCCGACGTTTTACCCAATCTCTCATTCTGGCGTATCAGTCGCACCTGCTCAGAGGAAAAGGACCTGACAATTTTATCGGTCTGGTCTGTGGAGGCATCGGATACAACAATAATTTCAAGAAGATCAGTTGGATATTTGAGAGCCAGGCTGTTTTTTAATTTTTCCTCAATGACCTTTTCTTCGTTAAAACAGGAAATGATCAGCGTGACAAAGGGACGGGCGTCAGGATCCTGACGAATTTTCTTTTCTGGCACGACATACTGTAGACAGAACAAAAGAAAAGGATATCCAACATATACATACATCACCAGCAACAGTGATGAACATGCCAGGATGTACATTACCAGAGTCATGGCCTACTATTGTTTTATGAAAATAGAGCTGCACAGCACCTGTTCACTGTATAACCTCCAGCCAGAGAAGAGTTCCTTGGACCATAGCTGGTTGCTTTGCCAGTACATTCGCCGATACAAAAATGCAACAGATCAAGGTTCTCAAGCAACTTGAAGACCAAGCAACCTTGTATTATCATAGTTTTTATTGATAATTCGAGCAGGATTACCAGAGACCAGATATCGGGAGCATACCTCGGACGCAACTCTGGCCCCTACCATCACCGTGGCATGATCGGCAAGAACAACGCCTTCTTCTATGACAGAGTGGGCTCCAATCCAAATATAATTCCCAAGAACACAATGATCGCCTATTGTTACCTGCTGATGGAGATTACAATTCATGCCAATACGGCAACATCCAATCTTGATTCCCCCAAAATGACCTATATAGAGCCCTGCACCAATGACAGCCCTTCGATCAATGCTGATGCCGTACATTTTTTCGGTTAAAAACCGGCAGGCAAAATAGATCGTATTCGTCAACACATAGAGCGGGTAGAGGATACCATGCCTTAACCGTCTATCGATAAAACAGCCGAATCGGTACACCGTACTTGCATGAAAACCATAGGCAAAGGCCAAGATAAACAGTTTCCAGATCAAAGAATCACTGTCACGTGCGTCGCAACACAGATGGCGTTGCATGTCCGCCTTGATGCAGTCAAACATCTTTATTACAGAACAATTTGAAACTACGACTCTTCTCGATCAATGGCATATGGCCCGCTGTCTATATTCCTCTTGAGGATTCGGCAAGGATTGCCACCGACCCGCATGTTGCCTGGCAAACTTTTTGCTAGGACAGTCCCGCTTTCGATTATGGTGTTGTCCCCCACTGACAGCTCCCCATAGATAATCGAATCATGTCCGATCCAGATATTATCACCAAACTCAGGAGTCTCCCCTTCAACTCCCTGGCCGACGGTGACGTTGTGGTGAATTGTACAGTTTTTCCCTATTCGCCTCACCCCAACCAGGATATTGCCTTTATTCGATAAATATAAGCCGGGTCCAATATCGGCTGTGATGAGAATTTCTGTCTTAGCCAACCAGACGACAACCTGTTTGGTAAAAAAATAGAAAAGTTTGAGAAAAAGCTTCACCGGATTTTTATAGCCGGCGGAAAAAGCTGTATTAACCCAGAAACCGAACCGGTGATGAATAATTGCCCAGTATCCGGGAGACCTGCAAATAACTATTACCTGGCGCAACAGCCCCGGCTTGTCTCCATACCCCCACCATTGGCAATACCGCTGCAAGTCCCGGCGAAGATTGGTAAACATGATTCAGACTGTTACTCAAGAGTTGCCAAGAAAGACAATAGCTTAGTTGCTACTATATCCTGGCCCTTGGTGCTCAAATGCCCACCATCATTGGTGTAGGCAGGAACCATACTTTCTATTTGTTTACCGGAGACAGTAAACGTTGAACGAGAACCATCCGGAAAGGTTGACTCGACGGCCGCCAAGTCAAAAACAGGCTCTTTTCCCTTGTATTCAGACCTTATCATCTCGTTAAAAGCAAATTTATTCACATTTTCATAGAATTCATTCTTGCCAAGAACTTTTTTGACGATTCCTTTCAACCTGTGCTTCCATTTGGCAAAACCGACTTGCTCCGACAGAAGAGGTACCGTAAAATGGATAAATGTGGTTGATGGAAATTTTTGCTTTAACTCAGCCAATGTTTTCCTGTAGTATTCGAACAGTTCCTCAATGTTCGTCTGTGTTCCGATGTCAACAAAACAGAATTTCAGAAAAGCAATATCAACCTTATCCCCGACTCCTTGATCCATCAATTCTGCAAAAGCATCGATTTTTGAACGAGGATTAAAGTTTTTTCCTACTTCTGCATGATACAGGATTCCCTTAGCACTGTGATCTATATCACCCGGGTTCGTAATCTTAACTATTTTAAGATTGACAAGGGGGTTCTGCTCCATCACTCTCTTGACTCCGTCTAGGATATTGTACCCCACTGACTGGTGTCCAAAAAATATTGTTTTTTTTGCCATTTTGTTCCATTGCTCAGTTGATACTTGCTCAATGTTCATATTTCTATCTTCTCCAGCAACAACCTTCTTCCCTGCGGTTAATCCCATCATAACTACCAGAAAGCTAACCAATATGGATACACAAAATCCTCGAGCCATAACTCTACATCCAGCCATTTGCCCCCCCTCTTCATCATTAGTATGTTATGATTTCCGCTTTCTTTTCGGTATCAATCAACTCAACATTCAAACCTTGCCCAGCAAAAACAAAGCCAATGTTTTCATTATCAAAGGCCTCTCCCGGTTGGGCAGGCGCAAGAATACGTAAGCCAAGAGTCTGCATTCTTTCAAGCTCTTCATTGACATTATCACACTTGAAGCAGAGATGATGGAGCCCCCCCCCTCTTTTCGCAAAACGGTATATTGGAGATTCAGTATCAAGAGGTTCAATAAGCTTGACAGGCAAAGAATTTTCTTTGTGAAGGAACACTACTTTGACCTTCTGTCTGGTATTAAGCACTTCTCTGGTAAACTGTTTGTAACCAAATACCTTATGCCAATGCTCCACACCATCCCTTAACGATTTCACTACGATTCCGATATGATCTATATTCATAACTAAAAATTCAACATATAATTTCTGTTAGGTAAACCCCCGGCTCTGCCGGGGGGCTCCAATTTTTACAGTTCCGGCAAAATAAGGAAGCCTCCAGTCTCGTGGACCGCTCAAAGTCACGAGAAGGAGGCTTCCTGAAC
>WFZC01000257.1 GCA_015489765.1 Desulfobulbaceae bacterium | reverse complement strand
CCTTTCTAAAGACTAATCTCTTATTTTACCCGAAGCATGCCGTCTTGCAAAGATGGAAAATGAAAAATTTTGTTTGTGGTTGTTTTCTTTGTGATATTGCGAGTTTTTTGGTTGAGGCCGGTCGGGACCTTCAGGAATCAGCAGGTTTCTTGAATGCATTGTTTGCCGTTTCTTTCTGTCCTGAACAGGAAATTCCATTGTTCCAGGGGATGACTCGGAGTAGATTATTGTAGGCGGCAATCATTACGGTCCGGGTGGATAATACAGGGAAGGAAAAATAACAGGATGGCCCGGTTCGCCTTGCTGCCGGCGGCAAGAAGTGAATCTGAACAAACAGGAAAATCATGGATGAAAAAACAGAGGGGATATGGGCGCGCTTGAAATCCTTTTTACGTTTTCGGGGAGCGCCTGATACCGCACGGGAACTGGAAAATGACATTCAGGAACTGCTCGAAGAGGGGGAAGAGCAGGGGTTGATTTCCAGCCATGAAGAGCGGATGATCAGTTCCATCTTTGATTTCCGAGAAACCCGGGCCTCGGAAATTATGACCCCGTCGGCGGAAGTAGTTGCCGCTGACCGCACAAGTTCCGTACCTGATCTGATTCGCCTGGTGCTTGAAGAGGGATATACCAGGATCCCATTGTACGACACCACCCCCGATACCGTTATCGGTATTCTACATGCAAAGGATCTTCTGCGGTTTTGTGGTAATAGCGATCATCCCGAGGAAGAGCTGAGTAGGTATTTTCATCCCCCTGTTTTTATTAGCGAATCAACGCCGATCATTGACCTGTTGCATATCTTTCAGGAGAAAAAAACGCATATGGCCATTGTTACCGATGAATTTGGCGGTGTTCGCGGACTGGTTACCCTTGAGGACGTCATTGAAGAGATCGTTGGCGAAATAGCGGATGAACATGATCAGGAGGAGAATGAACTGCGGGTGGTGGAAGAGGGCATTATCGTGGTCGATGCCAAAATCGATAAAGAGGAAGTGGAGCGGTTTTTTTCCTGCCGCCTGCCCGATGGTCCCTATGAATCCATTGGTGGTTTGATTCTGCATCGGCTGGGCGAGGTACCGAGCCGTGGCACCGAGATCGTGGTCAACGGGCTTCTCTTCACCGTAATCTCGGCGGACAAGCGACGCATCAAAACAGTCCGGATAAAAAAACAACAATGACCAGTTTCAACGCATCGGTCAGCATGAGCCGGTGGCGCTCTCTTGCTGCCTCGATCAGTACCGCTCTCCTGCTTTTTGTTGCCATGCCCGGTTATTTCGGTTGGTGGCCCCTGCTCTTTATTGCCCTGGTCCCGTTACTGCTGGCGGTTCTGTACCTGCCGCCGCGGCGCAGCGCCTGCACGGGCTTTATGGCCGGTTTTCTTTACCACATCCTGACCCTGCACTGGATTGTTGTTGTCCTGGGCAGGTACGGTGGCCTGCCGCCGTGGCTAAGTGTGTCCGCAATGGTACTGCTGGCCGGTTACATGGGGTTGTATTGCGCCCTGTTCTGTTTTCTGTTCAGTCTGCTTGCCGGCCGGTCATGGCACCGGGAGCGATCAGTGGCTGCGTTGGTCTGGACGGCGCCGATACTGTGGGTCGGGCTTGATTATCTGCGCGGCTTTCTTTTTACCGGTTTTCCCTGGCTTGATCTTGGCTATGGCCTCTATTCCCAGCCCCTGCTCATGCAGGCCGCCGATCTGGGCGGCCATTATCTGCTTTCCTTTACCCTGGTGCTGGCAAATGGTTTTATTGTCGCCATCATTGACCGACAGCAGTCGCGGGTACACTGGAATGTCCGCCGGGAAAAAAGGGCCCTGCTGCTCGCCTGCTGTTTTCTTATCTTTGTCTTTGGCTATTCGGTGGTTCGTTTCCGGACCATGCCCGCTCTTTTCCGTCACTGCCTGCAGGCAAAAATTTCCGTGGTCCAGGGAAATATCGCCCAGGACCAGAAATGGAGTTCTATGCAAAAGGAACAGACCATCACCACCTATGAGCGTCTGTCACGCCAGGCAGTAACGGACCGTACTACCGAACTCCTGGTCTGGCCGGAAACAGCGCTGCCCTTTTATCCGCAGCAGGACCCCCTTGCAGCCCGGGTCATCAGGCTGGCAGAAAAGGAAAATCTCTACCTGCTCACCGGCGCTCCCACCTTTGCGATAACGGGTAAGGGGCAACAACGGCAGGTCGCTTATTTTAACAGCGCCCTGCTGATAAATCCAAACGGCCATGTTGTCGGCGGCCATGCCAAACAGCATCTTGTCCCTTTTGGCGAGTATGTTCCCCTGCGGAAATTTCTTCCCTTTCTCTCGCCGCTGGTGGAAAATATTGGTGATTTTACCGCCGGAACATCCAGTAAGCCCCTGGCGGTTGGCAAACAGCTCCGGCTTGGAATCTTGATCTGTTTTGAATCCATATTTCCAAAAATTGCCAGGGATGAAGTGAAAGCGGGCGCCAATCTGCTGGTCAACCTGACCAATGATGCCTGGTACGGACGGACCAGCGCCCCCTATCAGTCCATGGCCATGGCCGTGCTGCGGGCGGTGGAGAACAAACGTTCCCTTGTCCGGGCCGCAAATACCGGCATCAGCGGTTTTGTTGATCCGGTGGGAGAGGTGGTGCAACAGACAAAAATATTTACCCCGGCAGCGATTACCGCCCAGGTGCCGATCTATGACAGGCAGACGATCTTTGTTCGCGGCGGCTATGCATTCGGTGGTCTGTGCCTGGCCGCTGTTCCGATCTTGCTTGTATGGTGGAAAAGGCAACTGTAGCAAGGATTTTTCCGACCCATGCCGGAACAGGGATTGGTGGAAGATGGATTTCTCTACCAAAATAGTTGATAAAAAAAATAAATTTTCTTGTTTTTTTTCTGTTTCTTCTGTTATGTTTCACACATAGTATAAATGCGTAGTGCTGTAGAGAAGTAAAGACACCATCATGTATGGTTCTGTTTTTGTTGCCTTGAAGCCTTACGCGTCATCCAGAACATTCAGCTCATATTAAGGAGAACACGGGAGCAATGTTACAAGGAACAGTAAAGTGGTTCAATGAATCCAAGGGTTTTGGTTTTATTGAGCAGGAAGACGGGAAAGATGTGTTTGTCCATTATTCAGCCATCCAGGGAAGTGGATTCAAGACATTGAATGAAGGTGACAAGGTAGAGTTTGAGGTGGTTGACGGGCCCAAGGGTCCTGCTGCCGCAAACGTACAGAAGATGTAAGCTCAACACCTCCCGTACCGGTTGACCGGTAGCGGGAGTTAGAGGAGAAGCCGCGGTTTCTCCTTGTGTAATCCCGGTAACCTTTGCGTTGCCGGGATTTTTTTATGGCGTTTTGGTCGGGAGCGGGTATTTTAGGATGTCGGATTATTCTCCCTGAATCGCTCAACTCGGAATCCAAATTATTTTTTGTTTCCCCTTAGTGAAGATCGCTCTTGTTCAAATAAATCCCGTGATCGGGGCCTTTGACGCCAACCTGGACAAGGTCCTGGACAGTCTTGAATCGGCCCGGGCTGCCGGCTGCCGGCTCGCTGTTTTCCCTGAGCTGACGCTTTGCGGATATCCGCCCCGTGATCTTCTTGAACGTTTCTCCTTTCTTGAGGCCCATGACCGGGCCCTTGCCCGGCTGGTGCAGGAGGTGCATGATATCGGCTGCGTACTCGGCGTCCTTGAGCGCAGGAGTGGTCCCGGCAAGCCGCTGTACAATTCGGCCTTTTTCATTGATGGAGGCAGGGTTCTCTATCGGGTGCGTAAACAGCTCCTTCCCACCTATGATGTCTTTGACGAGTGCCGCTACTTTGAGCCGGGCCCGGCTGTACTGCCCTTTTCCTTTCAGGGCCAAACCATTGGGTTGTCCGTATGCGAGGATATCTGGCAGGAGCAGGGGAAATATCCCGTCGATCCGGTGGCAACCCTTGCCAGGCATGACATGAAACCCGATTTTCTGATCAATATTTCCGCCTCGCCCTATCACCACGGCAAACTTGGCCAGCGGCTGGAGGTGTTTTCGTCGCTCTGCAGACGGCATAAGCTGCCACTTCTCTATGTCAACCAGGTCGGCGGCCAGGATGAACTGATTTTTGACGGTCATTCCCTGGTCATGGATGCGGCCGGCAAGGTGCGGGCCGCCGGCAGGGGATTTGCCGAGGATATCGTAATCATCGACAGTGAAGACTGGTCTCCCCTGGTCGATCGGCCGGCGCCAACGGACACAACCGGCCAGGTTCTCGATGCCCTGACCCTGGGGGTGCGGGACTACATGGGAAAGATCGGCTTTCAACGGGCGGTGATTGGTCTGTCCGGCGGTATAGATTCGGCGGTTACCGCAGCCATTGCCTGTCGGGCCCTGGGAGCGGACAAGGTCGCCTGTCTGGCGCTGCCGTCTCCCTATACATCACAGATGTCCATTGATGACGCCCGCGCCCTGGCAAAGAATCTCGGCTGTGGTTTTGAAATCCTGCCGATAACACGACCAATGCAGGCCTTTGCCGATGTCCTGGCGCCCATTTTTGCCGGCATGGATGAAGATGTTGCCGAGCAGAACCTGCAGGCGCGGATCAGAGGGACCATTCTGATGGCTTATTCCAACAAGATGGGCCATCTTCTCCTGTCAACCGGCAATAAATCAGAGATGGCCGTGGGTTACTGCACCCTGTACGGCGACATGAACGGTGGTCTTGCCGTGCTTGCCGATGTCCCCAAGGTCATGGTTTATGAGCTGGCGCAGCTATTTAATAGCAATGGTAAAGTTATTCCCGAGCGGATTATCACCAGACCGCCGTCGGCGGAGCTGAAACCCGATCAAAAGGACCAGGATGATCTGCCGCCCTATGAAGTGCTTGATCCCCTGTTGCAGGGGTATCTCGAGGAATCATTAGGAGTGGATGAACTGGTTGCCCGTGGGTTTGAGCGCAGCGTTGTTCGTGATGTTATCGGCCGTATAAAGCGCAATGAGTATAAACGGCGCCAGGCCCCCATTGGCCTCAAGGTCACCTCCAAGGCCTTTGGGTACGGCCGTCGCTACCCGATTGCCCAGGGATTTCGTGAATGAGGATGATTATCCATGGCCGCTAAACCACCCCGCAGGCTTATTGCCGCCCTCATTCTCATTCCCTTTCTCTTTATGCTCCTTGTCTATCTCTTCTACCGGGAAGAGCGGACACCACGTCCGCAACAGCTGGCCGTGACCACGGCCGGATATGTGGAGATGTGTTTGAACTGCCACAAGGACGTCCGCCTTGATGCGGCCCATGATGCCGCGGTGATTGGCTGCTCGCCCTGTCATCTTGGCGATGCCCTGGCCGTTGACAAGAAAAAGGCCCATAAGGGTATGGTACTCAATCCCGGCGACCTGCGGGTGGTGGAAAAGACCTGCGGCATCGAGGGCTGCCATCCGGCGGACCCGCATAAGGTGAAAAATTCATTGATGGCCACCAATCGGGGTATCTTGTCGACCCTGCTCTACTACTGGGGAGAGCGTGATTCCCAGAACGCGGACATCACGGTGGAACAGCTGCTCAAAAGTGGTGAGACCTCCCTGGCCTTGGATTATTTCCGGAAGCTCTGCGCCACCTGCCATCTCTGGAAACAGAAAAACGATATGCCGGATGCACCGGCTTTTTTTAATGAAAAGGGTGGCGGCTGCATTGCCTGCCACAGTGTTCCCGCCAGCGGCAAAGGGCAGGCCGTGGCTGTTGCCGGCGCTCTGCCGGACAAGAAAGATGGTGGCGGCAAAAAGAAAAAGCCCCATCCCCTGATTATCAAGAAAATTCCTGAGGAAAACTGTATCCGCTGCCATAACCGTTCCGGCAGAATCGGTATCTCCTATACCGGGATTTTTGAGTCCGAGGGTTATGGAACTCCCTATGAAAAAGGGCATCTTTCTTCCCAGCGGTTACCGGGTGATCGTTTTTATATGAAAATTGCCGAGGATATTCATCATAAGAAAGGGATGGCCTGCATCGACTGCCATACGCGGGAGGAGGTTATGGGTAACGGCACCAGCTATGCCCATTATGAAGAGCAGCTCGAAATCGGATGCACGGTCTGTCACACCAAAAAACCGGGCCGGACCCGCAAGGGCAACATTCTGACCAATGTGAAAAAAGAGAAGGGGCGATATATTCTGGTCGGGCGAAATAATGATAAACACTATCCCCTGAAACCACCCCTGCCGGCAAGCTGCCGCTATCCCGGCCATCACCGCCTGAGCTGCGAGTCCTGCCATTCCACCTGGGTTCCCCAGTGCTATGGCTGCCATGCCAAACGCGACAGGCGGGAAACCCATCTTGACAAGTTAACCTTGAAAGAGACGAAAGGCTGGTGGGAAGAGGGGCGTTCCTATATCCGGTATGAAAAGCCAATGCTTGCCGTCTGGGGGAACAAGGTGGTGATCGTTACGCCCGGCTGCCAGGACGTGGTGACCTTGATTGACGAACAGGGAAAGATCGAGGGCGGATTCAACCGCTTTACCATGGCGGCCATCAACCCGCATACGACCCAGGCCAAAGGACGGGCTTGCGAGGATTGTCACAGCTCGCCCAAGACCCTGGGGCTGGGAGAGGGGACGGTGCTGAAAAAGGACGGCAGGTGGTCCTTTGTCCCCATTGACCAGGGCGTGGAAACCAGCCATGGCAGGACAGTCGGGTTTGATAATTTTGTCACCATTGATGGCAAGGCCCTGCAACATGGATCGCGCAGGGATCTCCGTCCCTTTAACCGGGAGGAACTGCACCGTATCCTGCGGGTGGGTCTTTGTTTGCGCTGCCATAAGAGCTATGATGACCCGCTTTATATAAATTATGATCCAGGAAAAAAATGCCCGGTCTATAAGGAACCGTGATTTTCCATCTAAAATTCTTTACAGAAATAACAGGAAACGGTATCTGTTAAACGCTCAAACGCTCAAACGCTCAAACGCTCAAACGCTCAAACGCTTGAACGCTTGAACGCTTGAACGCTTAAACGCTTGAAACGCTTGCACCTGGAACCAGAAAGAGGAAACACCAATGTGGAAAAATATTCAACCGGCGCCACCGGATTCAATCCTGGGGTTGACGGAACAGTTTAAAAAGGACTCCAATCCCGACAAGGTAAACCTTGGTGTCGGCGTCTATAAGGACAACAGCGGCAAGACACCTATTCTCGGTGTTGTCAAGAAGGCCGAACAGAGGCTGCTTGGCGAGCAGACCAGCAAGAGTTACCTCCCCATTTCCGGTGATCCCACCTATGGCCGGGCCGTACAACGGCTTATTCTCGGGGACGACAGCGAAACCATCCAGTCAGCACGGGCGGTAACCGTGCAGGCCCCGGGCGGCACGGGTGCGCTCAAGGTGGGCGCTGATCTGCTCAAGCGTTTTAATCCCCAGGCCACGGTCTGGGTCAGCTCACCGACCTGGGCCAACCATAACGGCATCTTCGGTGATGCCGGTTTTGCGATCAACAGTTACCGCTATTATAACCCGGAGAGCAAGGGACTTGATTTTGATTTGATGTGCGAGGACCTTGCCCGCATTCCGGCCGGGGATATTGTGGTCCTCCATACCTGCTGCCACAATCCATCCGGTGTTGACCCGGACCAGGCCCAGTGGGATGAGGTGGTCCGAATCGCGGCCGACCGGGGCTGGATGCCCTTCCTTGATTTTGCCTACCAGGGATTTGGCGACGGGGTCAGGGAAGACCGGTATGCAGTGGAACGGTTCGCCGCCACCGGTAAGGATTTTCTGGTGGCAAGTTCTTTTTCGAAAAATTTTGGTCTTTATAATGAGCGCACCGGCGCCTTGACCATTGTTTGTCCAAGTGTGGAAGAGGCCGAGGTGGCCATGAGCCACGTCAAGACCGTTATCCGGACCAATTATTCAAACCCGCCCGCCCATGGCGGTTTGACTGCGGCAATCATTCTCGGTGATGAAGAGCTGTATCAACAATGGCTGCTTGAACTCGGCGGCATGCGGGAGCGCATCAGGGAGATGCGGCGGGCCCTGGTCAAGGGCCTTGCCGCCTGCGGAGTAGATGAAGATTTTTCTTTTATCGAACGTCAGCGGGGCATGTTTTCTTTTTCCGGCCTTTCTGATGCGGTGGTTGAGTATCTGCGCAAGGAGAAGAGCATCTACATGGTCGGTGGCGGCAGAATCAATCTTGCCGGCCTGACAACGGAAAATATTGACTACGTCTGCACCTCCATTGCCGCTGCCATAGAGGTTGCAGGCTGATTTTCCGGTGAACCGATCTGTTTTAATGGGTTAGAAAACCGTGAAAGCCAACAGGTTACGCATGGGTCATGAGTAACCTGTTTTCAGAATAAAATGAGGCACGGGGAGAGGTGCGGCCCGTCTTCTTACTCCTTGTTTTCCTTGTTCTTCTGTGCGTGATACTGGGAGAGCAGGGTCTGCAGTTTCCAGGGGGAAGAGAGACATTCGCGGCCAAGACCGCATTCGCTGATCACCTCGCAAAAGCTTAAAAATTCATCCATCAACCTGGTGACCACCTTTTCCTTGTGCTGAATAATCCGCAACTGGCGGCGCATGTCAATTCCTTCGATGGGCAGAATCTTCAGCCATCCCTGTTCCGCCTCCCGGCAGACAGTGAGCTGGGAGAGACAGGCGGCGCCAGCCCCTGATTCTACCGCTTTTTTGATGGCTTCGGTGTGGCCGAGGGTAGTGACGATCTGGAGGGTGTCGGCATGGCGGCCCAGTTTTTTGGTGAAGATTTCCGCGGTGCCCGAGCCCTTTTCCCGCATGACCCATTTCGTCTCCCGCAGATCCTCGGGAATACGAAAGATCTCTTTCTGGCCCAGGGGATGTGAAGGACTGATGATTATGGCCAGCTCGTCCTCGAACCAGGGCACGGCCCGCAGGGAGTCAACGCTTATCCCCCCTTCGACAAATCCGAGGTCGGCCTCTCCTTTCTGGACCATTTTTTCCGCGATCAGGGTGTTGGCCACCAGCATGTCAATGTGGGCCTCTGTGTGCAGCCGCATAAAGGAACCGATCAGGTAGGGAAGTACATAATTACCTATGGTTGAACTGGCAACTACCTTGAGGGATCCGGCTACGGAGTCCCGCCGTTCGGTCAGCATGCTTTCCACGTTGACGACCTGGTAGATGATCTCCTTGGCAAGCGGCAGGAGGTAACGACCGCGATCATTGAGAAGCAGGCTTCGCCCATGGCGGTCAAACAACGGGCCGCTGAGCTGGCTTTCCAGTTCGCTCAGCGCCATGCTCACCGCGGATTGGGTCAGGTAGAGGTTCTTGCTGGCCCGTGTGACCTGCTTTGTCTCGGCAACGGCAATAAAGATCTCAAGCTGTCTGAATGTAATGGCCATGGTCGCTTATCAATGTGATTGAATAAAAGTATTATTATAATAACTTATTGTTTCGCCAGAATAACATGTAGCTCGAAGAAGAGAAACAATTTTGTTCATTTGCTCGCAATTGACTTGTCGTTTATCTATCGTGGCAGTTTTTCGTTTTTTTTGGCAGGAAAGATTTTCTTTTCTGACGTATAGCATTTCTTTTGATATTTCGCATCATAAAAATAAATGATAATTGTGTTTTTTATGAGGCCTCGGAGAAGGAAAGAGGCCCAGCGCGTTCTGACCGGCATCATCTGCTTGCCTGTTTTTTTCTCATTTTTCACGCTGACCTGGCCAGTGCCACCAGGAAATTTTATGACAAGGGGACAGGATAAGATAGTGAAGAGCCTGTAATGAATTACGCTGATTTTTCCTGTCTGGTGCCGATCCGAAAGACCAGGGCGGCAAGCACCATGATGGCCGCAATAATGGCAAAGGCCAGCCGAAAGTCCTGGCCGGTGGATAAACCGATGAGCAGGCCTGCCAGGATCGGACCCGAGGCGTGGCCGACATCATAAAGGGTGCCGAAAACCCCCATGGCCGAGCCGATATTGTCCTGCCGGCAGAGATCGGCAACCATTGCCGCCGCCGACGAGGTGACAATTGCCTCGCCCAGGCCGAAAACAGCGGCCAGCAGCAGGAGGGCGATATAGTTGTGTATCCATGGGATCAGGGTGAAGGGGATCGCACAGACAAACATGCCCCAGAAGAGCAAGGGTTTGCGGCCATGTTTGTCCGAGATCCTGCCCATCAACGGTTTGGCCAGCACTGTCATCAGGATCTGTACCCCCCAGAGCAGTCCTGCCTGGAATTCCGTGTACCCAAGCGCCATAACGATGTAAATCGGCATAAAGGCCTCCATGGCGCCAACGGAGAGGTTTTGCACGCCTTCCATGTTGCTGGTGACCAGAATGCGGCGATCGGTTAAAATATCACGGACACTTTTGCCGAAATGGCGGAAAACAGCGGTTATGGTGCTGCGTTGTTTTTTCTCCCTCTTATCAGGAGCGGACAAGCCCCTGCTGGCCCATATTCCCGTGATCAGGGCCGCCATTCCCAGGGCAGCGACAACGCCGTAGATGATATGAAAATGAACAAGTTGGGATTTTCCTCCCCCGGCCATCCAGGTCAGCAGTAGTCCGCCTAAAGGGGCGCCGATAAGGTTGCCGACAATAGTTACCGAGGAGAACCAGGAAAGCATTTCACCGCGCCTGTCACCGGCCGTGTCCACCACAACCGCCATGATCACCGGGCCGTAAATCGCAGTGGCAAAGCCATGCAGGAAGCGGACAACAAGCAGGGCCTCGTAGGTGTTGACCCAGAGATAGGAAAAGGGGACAATGGCAAAGAAGAGAAGGCCGCAGATCATGGTCCGCCTGCGGCCGATAATGTCTGAAATAACGCCGGCCGGCATCTTGAAAAAGATGCCGGTCACCGTGGAAATGGCCACCGCAAATCCAATGGCCTCCGGACCAACGCCAAAGGAGGCGGCAAAGAGCGCCAGGACAGGGGTCCTGGCCAGGGCATAGGAGGCCTTGGCAAGAAAACCGGAAGCACATAAGCCGGTGAAGTTACTTGTTCGTGGCATGGATTTCTCCTGTGGGATGATCGCTTACAGCGGTGTTTGAAAAATAGAGCGGGAGTCACGGAGAGAACATTTTTCAATTGCTCGGATTAGAACCATCGTGATTGGATGGATTATGATCTGGTTCAGAGGTGGATTTGTTTTTCCGCAGGCAGATCCGGGTTCGGGAGATAGAGCAGAACCGTCTTGCCGATCAGCTGCACCATGACCGCTCCGGATTGGCGGGTAAGTTCCTCTGCAGCTTCCTTTTTGGCCAGAGGACAGTTTTGTCCAAGTTTGACCTTGATCAGTTCATGAGCAGTTATGGCATCATCGATTGCCGCAACAACGGTTTTTGTTATACCTTCCTTGCCGACATAGACAACGGGATGCAGATGATGGCCCAAGGCACGCAATTGTTTTTTCTGTCTGCCGGTCAGGGACGGCATGGTATCTTTTGTGTTGTCTGTGTCCATGGCTGTCGTTTGTTTTGTGTGTTTTTTGATTAAGATTGAAACAGGTTGCTGAAAATGCGGTAACCCCCGATCCAGGTGCCGATACTGGAACCCAGCCCGGTCATAATGAAAACAAGAAAGATGCGCAGGAGTTTATTCTGCCACCAGCCCCGGATTCTGCCAATATCCGTACCCACGTTTTCAAATTCTTTTACCACCGGCGGTCTGGTCATTACCTGGACAAAGGCACAGACATAACCCGCGCCGATGACCGGGGTCAGGCTGGTGATCGGGGCAGCGGCAAAGGCGGATATAATGGTGGCGGGATGGGCCCAGGCAAGGACAGCGCCAATGGCTGACGGAATTCCGTTGGCCAGCACCCAGAACAGGGCATTGGCTGCCGCCTCGCCGGCCCCCTGGCGAAAGCCGATGGCCGCAATAGAGAGGAGGATGGCCGCCGGGATTGACCAGCCGGCAATTTTCCAGAGTTTAGAGACCGGGGGAATGGTGTTGATCTCCTCGATGATATCCCGGTTGTCCTCCCTGATGACACGCTGCATACCTTCCATGTGCCCGGCGCCGACCACGGCCACGATACGGTGCCCGGCAGCGGCCTTGATCTTTTCCGCCATGAAGATGTCCCGTTCATCAATCAGCGCCCTTTTTGTGTCCGGCAAGGCATTGCCAAGCTCATCCATCAGCTCCGAGAGTACATCCTTGCTTCGCAGTTCGGTCAGTTTTTCTTCATCCAGCTCTGTTGTGTCAAAAAGTGAGGCGATCAGTGAGGCGATCAGGTACCCTTTTTTCCACAGGGAGGTCGCATGCCACGCCCGTCGCAGGGTGACCCGGACCTCGCGGTCGCAAAGTTCAACCGGAATGTTGTTCTCCTCTGCAATCCGGGCCGCACGCAAGAGTTCGGTTCCCGGCATGACCCCTAGTTTGCCGCCGAGTTTTTTCTGGTACGAGGCCAGGATAAGGTTGACCAACAGGGTGGAGAGCTGTTTTTTTCTGATAATTTCCTTGAGGTCCAGGTTTTGCCACCGTTTACGGTTGGCGAGGGCGGCAAAGCGTTTTTCATCAAGCTCGATACAGACCGTATCCGGTTTCTCATTGGCGATAACCTGCTCGACAAGGTCTGCTGACTGCCTGGATATATGGGCCGTTCCGACCAGAAGAATGGTTTTGTCGGTCAGGGAAATGACGGCCACGTCATCGGGGTATGAATTTTTTGGAAAAGGCATGTTTGTCATGGGTATGTTTTCTGATCAGCGCAAGGCTGGCGAATCATGTATATGATTTGATGTTGGCTCTGTTACCGGCGAATGTTTGTGAATCGCTGCTCCCAAACAGACAGCGGCTGGTTGACGCCGACAAT
>WFZC01000256.1 GCA_015489765.1 Desulfobulbaceae bacterium | reverse complement strand
TGGCGTTACGCTATATTGGTCAATTGTATCGACTGGAGCGCAAGGCCAGAGATGGTGGTTACGGTCCGGATGAGATATACAGGATGCGCCAGGAGGAGGCCAGGCCGATCCTGGAAGACTTTGAAAAGTGCCTCAGGAAGAAAAAGCTGCAGACCCCACCCAAGGGGTTACTGGGCAAGGCCGTTGCCTATACCCTGAACCAGTGGCACCGGCTGATCGGCTACGGTGCAAGATATCCTGAAATCCACATGAAACGTCGAAGATCCAGAAAATCACCCCCCATACCGGCCATAGTTCGAGGCCTTGATTCCGCCATAGGCCCGCAGAGAGTTAACGGCATTCCAGAGGTTATCTTCCAGTATTTTAAGTCCTCCGTTGTTCACTTGTGTTCCTTCCGTCAAGGGATGACTATGTTTCAATGGCTATATTTACCGGGACAGTAACCTTAGTAGCAACCGGAGTGTAAAGATCGACTTCTGTTTCCGGGGTTTTGATGGTGACGATGAGGGAATATCTGGCCTTGTTGGCCCATCGTTCATGGCGGGGATTGGATTTCCACCAGCCCATCACCGGAAAAACCGCAATATGGCCCCGTTGGGCCAGTTCAACAGCAGGGCCGAACCAGGCGTCGGAATGGACGGAGCCTATTTTGCGAAGATTTTTACCCAATATCCAGTTGGGGTCGGTGGGAGAAGATGCTCCTGAGCGCCCGGTTTCCTCGTCACGAGCCGCCTTGTTGATGCGCTTCTGAAAGTTTTCCAAAGATTCCAGCGGTCTTTTTACCTCAAAACGAAGTCCATGACTTGCATAACTGTATTTCTTGCCCCAGCCCCTTCTGGCCGGATTAGGTTCAATGAAATAGGAAAGGGTTACCCGCATCGTTACCGGCGTATTGTCCAATTCGGCAAGGAGTTCAGTCGGCCAGGGAATAGCATGCAGGTGCATATCACGGGTTACGATCTTACCCTCTTTTTTATCAAATGGCTGCAGGGTATCCTGGGCAACAAGGGTGAGAGCGTTGTTTGCGCTCCACAAGGCCCTTGAAAGATCTGGAACACCGTAACCGCAATACCTGAGCAGATTTTCGCGGTCCTGTTTGACGCGAAAGGGGGCAAATCTTTTTTTCATGGCCTCTGTCCATTCAGCGGAATGAATCAGCATGGCCCGGATGGTTTCCGGCCAATACTCCGGGTACTGTGCCTGAATAATGGCGGCAAAACGCGCGGCCAGAGCGGTGGCGGCGCTGGTCTCTCCCGTAATCACCAGGGGACGCATTAATTCATGCTGCCAGTTGGTGGACAGGAGTTCCAGGCTGTCTATACTGTCGGCGGTTCCGGCTGTGGGGTGAAGGCCCATGTTCCCGCCTTCCATGACAATATCCGGTTTGATCGGCCACGTTCTTGACCAATCCATGGAGGTTGTGCTGGAGGGACTCAGGTCGCCGGGGGGTGCGACTGTTCGCCAGTCAGGATATTGGGCCGGATCGATGTGGTTCTTTTCCGTATAGGCCCCAACTGTAAGCGCGTTCCAGGCTTGGCCTGGATCGTGAATACCTTCGGTAAGATTGTTGTGCGGAAAATTATGCCGCTCCTCCCTCTCGGTATTGCCGGCTGAGACAATGATCAACCTCCGGGTTTCATCAAAGGCCCCGGAACACAGCGAGTCAATACCGGCTGACCAGGAGGATGGTTGACCTGCGTCCCGGAAATCCGTGGCGGTCACTGCCATGCAGAAATTTCGCTTTCTGTCCGGGGCAAATATTTCAGCACGGGCAACGGCCTCTGCGGTTATTTGCCCATAAAGATGGGGTTCGTTAGAACCGTTAGGAGGCAATATTTTAACTGATTCCAGTTGGTGGGCAAGGACGGTTGGTGTGTTGTCTGCCAGTAAGTCGGTTAAATCTCCATAGGCAGCCAGACCGGCCATTTCCGTCCCGTGACCATGATGGTCGCTTGTTCCCCATGCCGGATCACAGGTATCCATATATTCCGGCGCAAGTACCGGTTTGAGCAAGGGGTGAGTCTGGTTAATTCCGGTATCAAGAATGCAGATTGCAGGACTGTTTGCTTCCGGTGGTGTTATCTGGTCGAGGGCCGCGTTTAACCAATCAAGCTGGTCAAACCGGTCCATGGAGCTGAAAAAATTGGCTTCTTCCTTCAGGCGGCGGAGTTCAGCAATACAGTTCAGCAGATTAACCGACCGGCTTATTTGCTCTTTGCTCCCCTGGACGGCAATGACGGTTCTGTCGGGAAATCTGAGTTCCTCGTCGAGAACTGTTAATCCCATATGTCGTGCATGTTCCCTGAAAAATGCCGTTTCTCCAAGCGGGTCATCTTTCGTGCGAAGCCAGACTTCCCACCAGATCACCTCGTCATCAGCAGGTAGCGTTTCCGGCGTATCAGTCCACAGGGCGTCAAGCGCGGCTTTTTTGATGGAGGCAATCCCGGCGACCAGGGCTTCGTTTCTCGGTCTACCTTTCGGGGTATCTTTTTCCGGATCAAGGTAAGCCGAAAATTTGTTAACCAGAATATCAAGTTTGCCCTCAGGAACGAATACCGTCGCCAGAGTACGGTTACCATCCTTAATCTCTGACAACAGCTCAATCCCTGATTTCCAAATTTCTAGACTTTCCGCCTTCAGAGCAAATCCAGGATCACTTTCAAACTGGATGTAGATCCCGTTTTTCGCGTCTATACCATAGGCTTTCTGTTCTTTTATAACTTTGTCAGCCTGTTCCCGGATGGTTTCGAACTGTTGCAAAAGTTGACGTCCGTGCGTTTCACGATGGCGCTTGGGAACGGTAAACGATTTGCCACCGGAAGCGGGTGAGGTATAGGGTTTCGTAGAAGATGTTCCGGTGATAAGGAGGTGAGGGAGTTTTTTCTGATTGATACCGGGCATTAGGTTACACTGTTGTCTGGGCAGTGGAACTATCCTTATACGGACGGCTTGCCTTTCGATCCAACAATAAGCGGGTTAAGTCTTTTTGAGAAACTTTTCCCCTGTCGTTGACAATTGCATCTTTGATTGCATCTTCGCAGGCCCCGGCAATATCGGCGAAACTCAAATCTTTTGTACAGGCAGCCACCTGTTTCCAAATAATCCTCGAAGTCGGGAAGGCCGCCAGCTTTGTTTTGATCAACCTGATCGCCAGCGTTTTGTCCGGAAGTTTAAATCGGACAACATCATCAAAACGCCTGAACAGGGCATAATCCAGAATGTCCGGATGGTTGGTCGCCGCCAGAATAAGGCTGTCTGAGGTGTCCTGCTCTATCATCTGCAGGAAACTGTTTAAGACCCGTCTGATTTCTCCCACATCATTGGACCGGCCTCTCTGGGAGCCAATGGAGTCAAATTCATCAAAAAAATAGACTCCTCTGGTCTGGGCCAGGGCATCAAAGATAAGCCTTAGTTTGGCTGCCGTTTCTCCCATGAACTTAGTGATAAGGCCTTCAAGACGAACAACAAAAAGCGGCAGGCCAAGCTCACCGGCGAGAACACTTGCGGACATCGTTTTTCCGGTTCCCGGTGGACCGACAAAAAGCATTTTTTTCCTGGGAATCAGGCCATGGGAACGGAGTTTCGCCCCCTGCCGCTGTTCTTTTATAATCCTGGTAAGGCGTTCGTAAATATCCTGATCAAGTACGATATCTGGTAATCGAAGCTTGGGATATGATGCAGCGAGAAGGGCAGATAATTCACCCTTTGGTTGGGAAATAGGGACAGGTCGAAACTGATTTTCAGGGGATGCTTTTTTCTTTTTTGCCTCATCAATCAGTGCGCGTAATTCCCGGGCCAGTTTACCATGTCCGAGTTTCGCCTCATGGGCGGCAACCTGCATGGCTACAGCATGAAACTGCGCATCGTCTCTGTCAAGGTGAGACTGAAAGAGTGCTTTTAGCTGCTCGGCTCTGGCCATGGGGGAATCCTTAGAGAAGGCTTATCGGCTATGATGAACCATGTACTTGAATGTATAAACATTTCAAAGTGGTTTTCACAGTATTTTTCCATCACTGCTGTCCAGTTAAGGAAAATAGATACGGCCTGAAGAGCTCCTTTCGTATATGATGTTGTTACCGCTAACAACTTAACATAGAAGGAAATTCAGCCTATGGGTCATAATAACACGGTACTTGCTCTATTGCTCAAACTTATTGACAGACATGATTTTCAAATGCTGAAAAATGGTCAGTTCCGGCCCCAGCGTACATACCGAGCGTTGAGCCGCTCACCCACGCCACCTCACCTCCGCCGGGTTTTGCGCTTCCTGCTCCAGAGGGGATCCTGGCCGAAGCGGTCCATCCACCAGTCCTCAGCGTCGTAGATGTCGCCCTCCTCCGGGACCAGGGGAAAACGGTAGTCGCGGCAATAGCGCATCAGGAGGTCATAGGCCTCGGTGAGTTGGTACATGCGCTCGCTGTCGCCCTCATTGCCGGCGGCCGTGTCAGGATGGTACTTCTTGCTCAGCCGGTGGTAGGCCCGCTTCATCTCGCCCAGGGTCGCGTGGTCGCCCAGGCCGAGCAGCCGGCGCGCCCTGTCAAGGGCGTCCCATT
>WFZC01000255.1 GCA_015489765.1 Desulfobulbaceae bacterium | reverse complement strand
GTACCAAAACCCGGGGCGAAGTTCGGGGCGGTGGCGCAAAACCATGGAGGCAAAAGGGAACGGGGCGTGCCCGTGCAGGCTCCAGGACTTCGCCGATATGGCGGGGAGGTGGAACAACCTTTGGACCTAAACCCCGTGAATATGGCTATAAACTTCCGAAAAAAGTCAGACGGCTGGCTCTGCGCATGGCCCTCTCCGCACGCAACAGCGAGGGAAACATGGTGGTTGTCGATTCGTTGTCATTATCGGGAATAAAGACTAGGGATTTTGTCAAGGTGATGAAAAACTTTCAGTTCGATGACTGCCTTGTGGTAACGGCGACCGAGGATCCTGTTGTCAGTAAATCCGCTCGTAATGCGGTCGGTTACAAGGTTATGCCGGTTGCGGGATTGAATGTGATTGACATATTGAAACATTCCAAGTTGATGCTTACCCAGGACAGTGTGGCAAAACTTGAAGAGAGGTTGGTCGTATGAAGGATCTGCATGAAGTGATCAAAAGTCCCTGCCTGACGGAAAAAAGCAACCTCCTTCAGGAATTGCAGGGAACTGTCGTTTTCAAGGTGCATCCACGGGCAAATAAAATTGAGATCAGGCAGGCCGTTGAAAAATTGTTTGATGTCAAGGTCGCCTCGGTGAAGACCGCAACCATGCGTGGCAAACAGAGGAGAATCGGCATCAAGTCCATGGGGCGGACCAAAGACTGGAAAAAGGCATATGTGACTCTGTCCGAAGGAGAAATCAACTTTCTCGATGAATTATAATCGTGGAAGTTAACGTCCATTGGCGATCACTGCGCTGACTGAGATAAGTTCTAACGGGAAAAATCATGGCACTCAAGACCCATAAACCTACATCACCGGGAAAAAGACATCAGGTATCTGTCCAGAGCCCGGAGCTATCAACTAAAAAACCTGAAAAATCTCTTCTTGCGCCACTGAAGAAAAAAGGTGGTCGCAACTGTTATGGCCGTATCACCGCCCGGCATAGAGGTGGCGGCCATAAGAGAAAGTATAGAATTATCGACTGGAAACGGGACAAGACCGGAGTAGAGGCGACGGTAACCGCCATAGAATATGACCCCAACCGTTCCGCCCATATCGCCCTATTGACCTATAGCGATGGTGAAAAAAGATATATTCTTGCTCCAGGAAAGATCACTGTTGGCGATATAATCATGGCCGGGACAGATGTGGATATTAAACCGGGTAATTGTTTGCCGATGGCCAATATTCCCCTTGGCACCATCATTCATAATGTGGAGATGAAAATCGGTAAAGGCGCCCAGTTGGTCAGGTCTGCCGGGGCCTCTGCCCAGTTAATGGCAAAAGACGATGAATTTGTGCTTGTCAAACTCCCCTCCGGTGAGGTGCGCAGATTTCGTAAGGAATGCCGTGCCTGCATTGGGGCTGTCGGCAATTCAGAGCATGGGAGTGAAAAGCTCGGCAAGGCTGGACGCAAACGCTGGAAAGGGCGGCGTCCCTCTGTCCGTGGCGTTGCCATGAATCCCATTGATCATCCCATGGGTGGTGGTGAAGGTAAAAGCTCTGGCGGCCGGCATCCCTGTACACCATGGGGTGTACCAACCAAGGGATTCAAGACGAGAAAGAAAAAAGCTTCCGATCGGGATATTATCACCAAGCGTTAGTTTATCCGAAAATAGTCCACGTAGCTGTGTTCTTTCGGACTGTTTTCATTATTTGTTGTGGCTGGGACGGTAAAATATGGTCCAGCCATGTTGGTTTATCCGAAAATAGTCCGCGTAGCTGTGTCCTTTCGGACTATTTTCATTATTCGTAGTGGCTGAGACGGTAAAATATGGCCCAGCTATGCTGGTTTATTAGGAGAATAGAACAATGGCTCGATCCATCAAAAAGGGTCCCTTTGTCGATGAACATCTTTTGAAAAAGGTTGAACAGGCCCAGGAATCCGGCTCTCGAAAGGTTATAAAAACCTGGTCACGAAGATCGGACATTATTCCAGAGATGGTTGGTTTGACATTTGCAGTTCATAATGGAAAAAAATTTATTCCCGTGTATGTAACTGAAAACATGGTAGGCCACAAGCTTGGTGAGTTTTCCCCTACCCGTACATTTTATGGACACGCCTCTGATAGAAAAGGCCGGTAGTCTAAAGCAAACGGTCAACGATAAGGAGCATTTCGATGGAAACAAAAGCCGTCGCAAAATATATTCGGATTTCACCGCAAAAGGCCAGGCTTGTTGCCGATGTCGTCCGTGGAATGGATGTTGAGACCGCCATAACCACCTTACGGTTCATGCCGAAAAAGGGAGCGAGGATCCTGCGCAAGGTTATCGAATCAGCTGTGGCCAACGCAGACCAGATGGAAACCATTGATATTGACACCCTGTATGTCAAATCAATTGAAATAAATGGCGGGCCCAGTCTGAAGAGATTTCGGCCACGGGCCATGGGCCGCGCCACCGGCATTATCAAGAGAACAAGTCATATCACCGTTGTGGTCGATGAGGCTTCGTAGGTCCATTGGTACAAAAATATTGCACTTTTTAGAGATCAACTGTTAGTGGGAACGGAGGAACACTTTGGGACAAAAAGTTAACCCTATTGGATTGCGGTTGGGAATAACCCGGTCATGGGAATCGATCTGGTATGCGAACAAGGATTACGCCGACAATCTCTATCAAGATCAGCAGATCAGAAAATATCTGAAAAAGAGATTGTATCATGCCGGTATATCACGGATTGTCATAGAGAGGACCGGAGATAAGATACGGGTTAAACTGTACACGGCCCGTCCTGGTATTGTGATCGGAAAAAAAGGTGCGGAAATTGAACAGTTGAAAAAAGACCTGGAGCAGAAATTCGGGCGGGAGTGTCTCATTGACATCCAGGAAATTCGTCGACCTGAGGCTGATGCCCAGCTTGTGGCTGAAAATATTGCCATGCAGCTTGAACGCCGGATCGCCTTTCGCCGGGCCATGAAAAAGTCTATCAATTCAGCCCTCCGTTTCGGTGTCAAGGGAATCAAGATTTCCTGTGCCGGTCGCCTTGGTGGCGCTGAAATGTCAAGAACGGAATGGTTCAAAGAAGGACGGGTACCGCTTCATACCCTCCGGGCCGATATCGATTATGGAACGGCTGAGGCAAAAACCACTTATGGTGTTATTGGAGTTAAGGTGTGGATCTTTAAAGGTGAGATCCTTTCTGACAATGAAATGACCATGGGATAGTTGAACCTTTTTTGTATCGCAAACAACAACGATGCACAAAGGTGTGAAAAATCTCCAGCGGGGTTATAGATAATGTTAAGTCCACGAAAGGTAAAACATAGAAAACAACATAAGGGCAGAATGCGGGGTAAGGCCCAACGAGGCTCCGATCTTGTCTTTGGTGATTACGCCTTAAAGGCGGTTGGCCGTGGTCGTTTGACCGCCCAGCAGATAGAAGCTGGCCGTATAGCAATCAACAGAAAGGTAAAACGCGGCGGCAAGATGTGGATACGGATTTTTCCGGACAAACCTATTACAAAAAAGCCAGCCGAGACCAGGATGGGTAAGGGTAAAGGATCTCCTGAATATTGGGTGGCCACAATCCTGCCCGGACGAATCCTCTATGAGTTGAAAGGTGTGCCTGAGGAGTTGGCTGTCGAGGCATTGCGTCTTGCCAGTTTCAAATTTCCTTTTGCAACCAAGGTTATCACCAGGAGTACAACGATATGAAGGCTAAGGAACTCCGTGAAATGAGTGCCGAAGAGCTGAGAAAGAAAGAGAAGGACATACGTGAAGATCTCTTTAAGCTCAAATTTCAACATGGTATTCGCAGGCTTGAGAATCCTGCCCGGTTATCTGAGCTAAGGCGAGATATCGCCCGCATACAGACAATCATGGCAGAACAGGCGAATCAGTAGCAGTCGTGTTATTGACCAAGTAATACTCCACCGGACCGGAAGAATGAGTGAACATACCAGGAAAACCCGTCAAGGGTCAGTAATCAGTAACGGGATGGACAAAAGTGTTGTTATCCTTGTTGAACGAAAAGTGCGACATAAGCTGTACGGAAAGTATATACGAAAACGAAGGAAATATATGGCCCATGATGCCTCGAACTCTTGCAATATCGGAGACACGGTATTGATTGAAGAATGTCGTCCTTTATCAAAAAACAAACGTTGGCGGGTATTGTCTATTTTGGAAAGGGCTGTGTGATAAACCGGCCGGTTTCCCCGATGTAGTCAGTCAATGTATATCTCTCAGGTGGACCAATGATTCAAACTGAAACCATACTTAACGTGGCCGATAATTCAGGTGCCAAAAAAGTACTCTGTATTCGGGTTCTTGGCGGAACACGACGGCGATATGCCGGTATCGGCGATGTCATAGTTGTCACCGTGAAGGAAGCTATTCCTCATGCAAAGGTAAAGAAGGGCGACGTGCTGGATGCGGTTGTTGTCCGGACAAAAAAGGAAATACGCCGACCGGAGGATACGACCGTTCGTTTTGATGAAAATGCGGCTGTTCTTCTTTCCGGTTCCGGAGATCCGGTGGGCACACGTATCTTTGGTCCGGTTGCCCGAGAGCTTCGTTCATTGGGATTTATGAAGATAATATCTCTTGCTCCTGAAGTTTTATAAGTATTTGTATTTTGAACCGACGGAAATAAAAGAGAAGAGGAACGACAATGCGGCAGGGACAGACAAGTCTGAAAGTCAATGATCAAGTGGAAGTGATTGCCGGCAAGGATAAGGGCAGGGTTGGCAAAATTCTGAGAATCGATCGGGCCAGAAACAGAGCGGTTGTGGAACGAATCAATATGATTCGCAAACACCAGAAACCGATTGACGCGAATCAGCCGGGACAGATGATAGACCGGGAGGCACCCATCCATATTTCAAATTTAAAACTGGTTTGTCCGGAGTGCGCTGAAACGGTACGTACAGGGAAAAAATTTCTGGAAGACGGAACCAAGGTGCGAGTGTGTAAAAAATGTGGAGCGACAATAGTCGCGGCCGCGAATTAGACCGGTCTTTCCGTTACGGAGCATAGAATGGCAACTCTTAAAGAACAGTATGAAAAGGATTTACGGCCCAGGTTACAGGAAAAATTCAACCTGACCAATGTTATGGAGATTCCACGGGTCGAAAAGGTCGTTTTGAATATGGGCCTTGGTGAGGCTGTGCAGAATCCCAAAATAGTTGAAAAGGCTGTCAATGAACTTACGCTCATAGCCGGACAGCGGGCTGTTGTCACCAGGGCGAAGAAATCCATCGCCACCTTTAAGCTTCGAGAGGGCATGCCCATAGGGGCACGGGTGACGTTGAGAAAAGATCGTATGTATGATTTCTTGTCCAAATTGATGAATATTGCTCTCCCCAGAGTTCGTGACTTTCGTGGAGTTTCTCCGAAGGGATTTGACGGTAATGGAAACTTTTCCATGGGCATTACCGAGCATTTGATTTTTCCGGAAATTGATTATGACAAGATTGACAAGGTACGGGGATTGAATATCACTATCGTTACCTCGGCCAAAACCGATGAGATGGGTCGTGAACTGCTCACCCTCATGGGTATGCCGTTTAAAAGAAAATAATAATCGTAGTCATCCGAATTATCAGTTTTTATACAGGAGGAAGCTGTGGCAAAAAAATCACTCATTGCCAAGGCGAGAAGGACACCGAAATTTAAGGTTCGTTCATATAATCGTTGTCCCCTTTGTGGACGTTCCAGGGCCTTTATCCGTAAATTCGGAGTATGCAGGCTCTGTTTTCGTAAACTCGCGTCCCAGGGTGAAATAACCGGGGTTACCAAATCGAGTTGGTAATATGAATAAACAACAATACAGTTACACTGTATTCTTGATGAATACGTGTTTAAGTGAAGGGATTCTGAAGAGAGGTAATGTCTCATGTCTATGAGTGATCCACTGGCTGATATGCTCACCCGTATACGCAATGGGGTGGCCGCCCGATTTGATTCAGTCGAAATGCCGCTTTCAAAGTTGAAGGTAGGGGTTGTAAAAGTTCTGAAGGAAGAGGGATATATTACAGACTACCAAATCATTGACACGGGTGTACAGGGGATACTGAAGGTCACGTTGAAGTATGGCCCTAATAACGAACAGGTAATTACCGGTATACGAAGAGTCAGCCGGCCAGGACTTCGTCAGTATAAAAAAAGTTCGAATATTCCCAAGGTAATGAGTGGTCTTGGTGTTGGAATTCTTTCAACCTCCCGCGGAGTGATTTCGGACCGTGAGGCGAGAAGATTGAATGTAGGTGGAGAGTTACTCTGCGAGGTGTGGTAAACACGCTATTTGGCAAAGAGGAGGCAGTAGATGTCCAGGATTGGCAAACAACCTATTCCGGTTCCGGATGGTGTAAAGGTTGAATTACATGGCACACACGTCAAGGTGACCGGAAGCAAAGGCAGCCTTGAACGTGATGTTCGACCGGAAATAGAAATTTCACAGCAGGACAAAGAACTTGTTTGTACACCAAAGGGGACCAGTAAAAGGGTCATGGCCTTTTGGGGGATGACCAGATCCCTGTTGAATAATATGGTCATTGGAGTTGAGAAGGGATTTGAAAAAAAATTGCTGGTTGAAGGTGTCGGCTATCGTGCCAAGGCTTCCGGCTCCACATTGACTCTTAATGTCGGCTTTTCCAATCCGGTTGAATTTGTTGTTCCTGATGGCATCAATGTCAGTGTTGATAAAAATAATACGATTACACTCTCCGGCATTGATAAGGAACTGGTTGGCATGACGGCGGCAAGGATCAGGCAGATCCGTAAACCCGAACCCTATAAGGGCAAGGGCATTCGCTATGAAGATGAGCATATTGTGCGCAAAGTCGGTAAATCTGGCGCTGCTGCCGCTGCATAAGAATAAAGAGGTGGAAAGAGTATTATGGCAAAGACAAGTCCCAAACTCGTTGCTCGCAGAAAAAGAATCAAGCGTATCAGGAAAAAGATTTTTGGTACCGGTGACAAGCCGAGGATGCGGGTTTTCAAGAGTAATCGGCATATTTATGTCCAGATTATCGACGATGAAAAACAGGTCACTCTTGTCGCCGCCTCTTCCCAGGGAAAGGATCTGGATGGCGTGGAATGTGCCAACAAGTGCGAGCAGGCCTTGAAGGTCGGAGAGGCGATTGGCTCCAAGGCCCTGGCTGCGGGCATTAAAGAGGTGGTCTATGATCGTGGTGGTAATCTGTATCACGGTAGAGTCAAGGCCTTGTCAGATGGTGCCCGTAAAAGCGGATTGAAGTTTTAATAAGACTTTATATTTGATATATATTCAATTTATCAGACAAAAAGGAAACAATACGGGGGTATTTCTTGGCTGATTTTAAACGTTCAAAAGATGGAGATCAGGAAGAGCTCATCGAAAAAATAGTGTTTATCAACCGTGTGGCCAAGGTCGTTAAAGGTGGTCGCCGTTTCAGCTTCAGCGCCATTGTCGTTGTTGGCGATGGCAAGGGACGGGTCGGATATGGACTCGGCAAGGCCAATCAGGTCCCGGAAGCTATTCGTAAGGGTATTGAACGGGCAAGAAAGGACATGCAGCCGGTTTCCTTAACCGATGTCTCCATACCGCATGAAATCATTGGCAAGTTCAAATCCGGCTCTGTCATGTTGAAACCGGCTTCCGATGGTACCGGGGTAATTGCCGGTGGCGCGGTGCGCGCTGTTCTTGAGGCTGCCGGTGTCCAGAATATTCTGACGAAATGTCTGGGGTCGAATAATCCCCATAACCTGGTCAAAGCGACCATGGATGGGTTGAGGCGCATGCGTTCGGCTGAGCAGATAGCAAGCCTTCGTGGTCTCAATGTTGATGAAATGGTGGCGTAGAACAACTTTTTACTACCGACGGATCGAGGACATGAAGGATACTATTACAATTACCCAAATTAAAAGTAAAATTGGCAGCACCAGGAAGATCCGGGCAACTCTGGTCGGTCTTGGATTGACCAGGATGTACAAAACGGTAACACGAAAAAATACACCTGAAATTCGTGGTATGATTGCCAAGGTTCAACATCTTGTACGGGTTGAGGAATAAAAAATGCTTAAATTGAACAACCTCTCCCCTGAAAAGGGGGCGCGACGTAGAAATAAACGTGTGGGTAGAGGTCCTGGAAGTGGTTTGGGAAAAACCGCTGGCCGTGGTCATAAAGGTGCTCGATCCCGGTCCGGGTTCAGCCAGAAACCAGGCTTTGAAGGTGGACAAATGCCATTGCACAGACGTCTGCCGAAAAGAGGGTTTACCAATATATTTAAAACTCACTATACAATAGTGTCGCTTGCCGAGCTTGATCAGTTTGAGGAAGGCAGTGTTGTTGATCATGACGCGCTGGTAAAAGCAGGGATTGTCAAGAACAACGGTTCCCCTGTCAAAGTGCTCGCCAACGGCGAACTTACAAAATCTCTGACCGTTGATGTTGATAAGGTCAGTCGGGGCGCTGCCGAAAAGATAGTTGCCGCCGGCGGCTCTGTAAAGGAGTAGATAATGAGTGGACTTGCCAGCGCGGCCAATATTCCGGAGTTGAGAAAGAGGGTGATGTTCACCCTCTTTATGCTTTTTGTCTACCGGATGGGCGTTCAGATACCGACACCTGGCATTAACGGTGAAGCCCTTGCAGCGTTTTTTCAGCAGAATGCAGGTACTCTGTTTGGCATGTTCAATATGTTTTCCGGGGGTGCTTTAAAGAATTTTTCGATATTCGCCCTTGGAATCATGCCGTATATCTCGGCTTCGATCATTATTCAGTTGCTTACTGTTGTTATTCCCCAGCTCGAGGCTCTTTCCAAGGAAGGTGAAGCTGGTCACCGCAAGATCACCCAGTATACGCGATACTCCACGGTTGGTCTTTCTATTATCCAGGGATTTTTTATTGCAACCGGGCTTGAGGGAATGTCTGGTCCCGGAGGCGCTGCCATTGTCCTCGTCCCCGGTCTCCAGTTTAAACTGATGACCGTGCTGACCCTGACAACAGGGACCGCTTTTATCATGTGGCTTGGTGAGCAGATGACCGAGCGTGGAGTCGGAAACGGAATATCGCTGATCATATTTGCCGGAATCGTTGCCAGGATGCCTGCGGCTGTCGGGAATTCCATTCAGCTGATAAAGGCGGGAGAAATAGCGGTTGTCTTTGTACCGGTCATGTTGATTCTGATGTTTCTGGTGGTGGCCTTCATTGTTTTTGTAGAAACCGCGCAACGCCGTATTCCTATTCAATATGCAAAACGAGTAGTCGGACGCAAGGTATATGGGGGACAATCTTCCCACTTGCCCCTTAAACTCAATATATCCGGGGTTATTCCTCCGATTTTTGCATCATCCATCATGATGTTTCCCGCCACAATCGGGTCCTTTATCAAGGTGGACTGGGTGCAGCAGGTTTCAGCAATGCTTTCTCCAGGCACTATCTATTACTATGTCCTGTATGTGGGCATGCTGGTATTTTTCTGTTTTTTCTATACCGCTGTTACTTTCAAGCCCGATGACGTTGCCGAAAATCTCAAGAAAAACGGCGGTTTTATCCCAGGTATTCGACCTGGCAAGAAGACCGCCGAGTTTATAGACTATGTCTTGACCCGAATAACGGTAATAGGTGCCATTTATCTTAGTGCCGTCTGTGTAATGCCGACCCTGCTGATCAATAAATTTAACGTACCATTTTATTTTGGCGGTACAGCCCTGCTCATTGTTGTCGGTGTTGCAATTGACACAATTTCTCAGATTGAATCTCATCTTGTCATGCGTAATTATGATGGATTCATGAAGGCCGGCCGCATGAAGGGACGACGTTGAGGGATCGTGGGTAACTCCGGCAGGGAAAGCGCAATTACTGTCAAATCTCAGGAAGAGATTGCGGTGATGCACAAGGCAAACCAGATAGTTGCCGGTGTCCTTTCTCTGCTTGAGAGCAAAATTCGGGCCGGCCTGACCACACACCAGCTTGATAAATGGGCCGAAGAGTACTGCCGTGATCATGGCGCGGAACCAGCTTTTAAAGGATATCGCGGCTTTCCCGCCTCCCTCTGTGTCTCTGTCAATGAACAGGTTGTACACGGGATTCCTTCCAAGCGGACAACAATACACGACGGCGATATCGTTTCCGTTGACTTTGGCACCAGGTATCAGGGATTTTACGGTGACAGCGCCGTGACCATTCCGGTTGGTACTGTTTCCAGAAGGGTCCGACAATTGCTCCTGGTTACTGAAGAGGCCCTGGCAAGAGCAATTGAGCAGGTAAAAATCGGTAATCGGGTTGCTGATATCTCAAGGGCTGTGCAGGAACATGTCGAAGAACAGGGTTTTTCGGTGGTTCGCCAATTTGTTGGCCACGGGATAGGAAGTAATCTGCATGAGCCTCCCGAGATTCCAAATTATGTACAGAAAAAGGCATCACCCCGCCTTGTTGAGGGCATGGTGGTGGCCATTGAACCCATGGTAAATCTTGGCACGGAAAAGGTTCGTGTCCTGCGGGACAAGTGGACCGTTGTCACTGCCGATGGTAAACCTTCCGCCCATTTCGAACATTCGGTGGCCGTCACCGCCGATGGACCTTTTGTTCTCAGTTCACGATCAAAAGGGGGTAATTGATCTTTTGTCGATATATTTTTATGCTGGATTTTCTCAATTATTCGTTAAATAACTTGAAAAAAGAAGATAATCCGTTATAATATATAATTTTGCTCCAAAATTAATCAATAGTGGATATACATTATGGCAAAAGAAGAGGCCATTGAAGTTGAGGGAACCATTATAGAACCCCTGCCCAATGCAATGTTTCGGGTAGAACTGGAAAATGGGCATAAGGTACTGGCTCATATTTCAGGGAAAATGCGTATGCATTATATAAAGATCCTTCCCGGTGATAAGGTAACGGTCGAGCTGTCGCCATATGATCTTACCCGGGGCCGGGTGACCTTTCGTTCCAAGGGCGGCAAGGGGAAAAAGTGATATAATTTGCATGTGGTTATGAAATTTTATATTTGTAACCGCATTATCTATTTCGGCAGAGGGTGTCTGGCTGTAACTGCTGAACAGTAAGGAGAGATAATCATGAAGGTGCGATCGTCAGTAAAAAAAATGTGCGCCAATTGCAAGATCATCAAGCGCAAGGGTATCGTACGTGTCAGCTGTACGAATAAAAAACATAAACAGCGGCAGGGATAATTTTTTGCCGAATAACTGTTTTCAAGCTTAACAAGGAGCAAAATCTTGGCACGGATAGCAGGCGTGGATTTACCACGAAACAAGCATATGGATCGGGCATTGACCTATATTTACGGTATAGGACTGACCACGGCCCGAGAGATTCTCGATAAGGCCGACCTTCCATATCAGATGAACAGTGATGACCTGAGTGGTGATGATGTTACCCGTATTCGGAAAATCATTGAAAATGATTATGTGGTAGAAGGCGATAAGCGTCGTGAAGTATCCATGAATATCAAGCGTCTTATGGACCTTGGGTGTTACCGTGGTCGCCGTCATCGGGTTAGTCTTCCCTGCCGGGGACAGAGGACAAAGACCAATGCGCGGACAAGAAAAGGTCCGAGACGTGGTTCCGTTCGGCGATAAATTTCGTGAAAATACTATTATAGCCCCTGATTTTTAAGACATGATGCTTGGTTAACGAATCAAGGGGTGATGAATAATTATGTGGAGCAGTTATGGCTAAGGCAGGAAAAGGTGGTCGGAGTAAACGCCGGGAAAAAAAGAATATTCCGGAAGGTATAATTTTTATTTACTCAACATTTAACAATACGGTTGTTACCATTGCCGATCGCCAGGGGAATACGATCGCCTGGTCAAGCGCCGGGGTAATAGGTTTCAAGGGATCCCGTAAATCTACTCCTTTTGCCGCCCAGAAAGCCTTGAGTGATGCCGTTGACAAGGCCAAGGAGCATGGACTGCGCAAGGTTGAAGTCCGGGTAAAGGGGCCAGGACCTGGTCGGGAAGCTGCCCTTCGCGCGCTGATAACGGCAGAACTTGATGTCAGTAAGATTGTTGATGTAACGTCTATACCGCATAACGGGTGCAAACCTCCCAAACGGAGACGTGTGTAAGTACGCAAGGCGTACGATTGTACGGTCGCAGCCAGTGGAATGACTGAACGCTGCATAAAACCGATACCGATTATTGATGGAGGGCTACTTTGGCCAGATATACCGGAGCATCCTGCAGGGCATGCAGGCGTGAAAATTTAAAACTTTTTCTCAAGGGCGATCGGTGCTATTCCGATAAATGCTCGTTTGAACGGCGGTCCTATTCTCCCGGCCAGCATGGGCAGAATCGTTTTCGCAAGGTGTCTGACTACGCTGTACAGTTGCGTGAAAAACAAAAAGTCAAACACATGTACGGGATGCTTGAGAAGCAGTTTCGCCGCTATTTTCATATGGCGGATCAGGCAAAGGGCGTTACCGGTGAGAATTTACTGATCATGCTTGAGCGTCGACTTGACAATACCGTTTATCGGCTTGGTTTTGCCAGTTCACGTGACCAGGCCCGGCAACTGATTCGACATAATCATTTTACCGTCAACGGGAAGAAAATTAACATACCATCCTATTTTGTCTGTGAAGGAGATGTGATCAGCCTGAAGGAGAAGAGCCGAAGCAATGAAATGATTAAAGACAATCTTGAAGGTGCTGCCCGCCGTGGAGTTCCGAGCTGGATTGAACTTGATCAGAAAAATTTCCAGGGAACCGTGAAGGCGATGCCAAATCGTGAAGAGATAACACTTCCGATTCATGAGCAGCTTATTGTCGAGTTGTACTCCAAGTAAACCCTAAGAATCAGGTATTGCATGGTACAGGAAATACGGGACGAAAATCCCTTTTATAAAAACTGGCATGAGCTTGTCACTCCGGAACGTTTGGAAGTTACGGAGGAGACGCATACTGAGCGCTACGGTCGTTTTATCTGTCAACCGTTTGAACGCGGTTTTGCGGCCACAATCGGTAATTCCTTGCGTCGTATATTGCTCTCTTCCATCAGAGGGGCCGCCATTACCTCTGTCAAAATTGATAACGCCCTGCACGAATTTACCACTATTGACGGTATCCATGAGGATGTTGCCGAAATTATACTCAATCTCAAATTGGTCCGACTGAAGCTGAACAGTCCTGACACCGTTGTGGTTGTGCTTGAGAAAAAAGGGACCGGACCAGTGACAGCTGCCGATATCAACGGTGGCGCTCATGTCGAGGTTATGAATCCTGATCAGCATATATGCACTATCACTGGTTCCGATACCACCTTCCGGGCCGAGCTCGAGGTGCAATGGGGCAAGGGGTATGTACCGGCGGAACAGAATAAACGCGAGGATCAGCCCATCGGGGTCATTCCCATTGATGCCGCCTTTTCCCCTATCCTGCGGATACAGTATGTTGTCAGTTCCGCCCGTGTCGGTCAACGGACGGATTATGACCGCCTGACCATGGAAGTCGAGACGGATGGAAGTGTTACCCCGGAAAACGCTCTGGCGTATGCCGCCAAGATCCTCAAGGAACAGATGACCATTTTTATAAACTTTGACGAGGACAAGGCAAAGGCGCCGGACAAGGTTGAAGGAGAAGGTGATGATATAGTCTATCCGCCATTCCTTGACAAAAATGTTGAAGATCTCGAACTCTCTGTCAGGTCTGCCAACTGTTTGAAGAATGCTGACATTCAGTATATCGGTCAGCTGGTGCAGAAGACAGATGCGGAGATGTTAAAAACGAAAAATTTTGGTCGTAAATCACTCAACGAAATAAAAGCGCTTCTTGCCGAGCATGATCTGACCCTGGGTATGAAGGTAGAGGGATGGAAGGCCCCCGGAGAAACCGAGGAAGAGGGAGAAGAAGGCTAACCATCAATAACGGCAGGGTTGTCAGCTCAGGGTAAGAGAAAAAGAAGGACAAAACAATGAGACATAAAGTAGCAGGCCGCAAATTAGGCCGTAATCCATCCCATAGAAAGGCCATGCTTCGTAACATCGTAACTTCTCTGCTTGAGCATGAGCGTATTGTGACCACGGTGCCGAAAGCCAAGGAAGTTCGCAGGATAGCTGAAAAAATGATTACCTTGGGCAAACGGGGCGATCTGCATGCACGACGACAGGCCCTGTCCTATATCCGTACCAAAGACATCGTTGCCAAACTTTTTGACGAATTGAGCGAACAGTATGCGGATCGCCAGGGTGGATACACACGTATTATACGTACCGGCACCCGGTATGGAGATGCTGCGCCCATGGCCATAGTCGAGCTTGTCGGGTATGAAGAGGTTATCGAAGAGGAACCCGATAGCGAAGAGGTTGAATAAAAACATTTGCGCCAACCTGTATACAAGACAGGGGAAGATTGGTACAACCGGCTGGTTCGATGAGTAATCATCAACCAGCCTTTTTTTTTATTTGGAAAAGATTGGGACCAAAGGGAGTTTTTCATGATCTTCCGACCATTTGGTCATTGGTCAAGCAATGCTGTTTTATGGGCAATATGATGGAGAGAAATGATACAGATTTCCCCGTTCCCGAGGGAAGAACCATAGTTGGTGAGGAACCCTTTACCTTTCATTGCCATGCCGGGGTGTGTTGTTTTTTAACCTGTTGTCATAAGGTAGAAATGTATCTTTATCCCTATGATGTACTCAGGCTGAAAAACAGGCTCGGTCTTCATTCAGCCGAGTTCATGCACAACCATGCCAGAATCGCCGAAGGATCCCATCCCTACTTTCCGGCCGTCATGCTGAATATGGCCAATACCAAAGGGTATCCATGCCCTTTTCTTCGAAAAAACGGTTGTTCTGTCTATAAAGATCGTCCTTCTGCCTGCCGTACATATCCCCTGGAAAGAGCTGTGGAAAAAATACCGGGCCAGAAGACACTTAAGATGCATTATTTTATGACCCATCATCCATACTGTAAAGGTCATCAGGAGGAGCGAAAATACACAATCAGACAGTGGGAAAGGGATCAGTTTCTCAATGAATATAATTTGATGAACGATCTTTGGGCCGAGGTGGACGCCTTTTTTGCCACCAATCCATGGCAGGGAGAGGGCAGGGCAGGCCATCGTCAGCAGCTTGCCTTCATGGTGTGCTACAATATTGACGAGTTTCGTGCCTACTGCAATCATCACAACATCCTTTCCCGGTTTCGCCTGCGTAAGGATGAACGACGGCGCATCAAGCGGGATGATGCCGAACTGTTAAAATTTGGTTTTAAATGGTTGCTGTTTGTCCTCGGTGATCGGCGCACCCTGCAGCCACGATAAACCGGTACGGACCGACCGGATCGAATGCTCGGTCCGCAAACATTGTGATGATATTCATGCATAACCGGTCATTAAAGGTATTTGTTGACCGAAATCAATCCATGCAAGGGGCCGATGATGGCCGATTGCGCCTTCCGGTTGATTTTTCGCGGAGAAGCTTGAAATAGATTCTATGACGTGGTAATAAAAGAAGTTTAACTTTTAACTGTCTTTGCCCGTATTGGCAAGGCATACTACACACATCCCGTCACTCCTTTGGTGTTCGCCATGAAGGCGGATTGGGTTCAGGGATGGAGGAATAACCAAAAAACAAATCAGGAGTAGAGTATGACAAAGGTAACAATGCGACAGATGCTGGAAGCCGGGCTGCATTTTGGTCACCAGACCAGGAGATGGAACCCGAAAATGAAGCCCTATATCTATGGCCCTCGTAACGGGATCTATATCATCAATCTTGATATAACGATGAAACTGTTTCGCAAGGCCTATACCTATATCGTCGATGTGGTAGCGGGCGGCGGCACTGTTCTCTTTGTCGGCACCAAGCGGCAGGCGCAGGCGATTGTCCGCGAGGAAGCCGAACGCTGTGATATGTTTTTTGTCAATCATCGCTGGCTAGGCGGCATGATGACCAACTTTCAGACCATCAAGCGCTCCGTTGATCGGCTAAAAAAAATCGAGGCCATGCAAGCCGATGGTTCCATTAACCGATTTCCCAAAAAAGAGATACTGTTGATGGAAAAAGAGAGAATAAAACTTGATCGGAACCTTGGTGGTATAAAAAACATGCGCACCCTGCCCGATGTGCTCTTTGTTATTGATCCCAAAAAGGAAGAAATCGCCGTCAGCGAGGCAAACAAGCTCGCAATTCCCGTTGTTGCCCTGACCGACACAAATTGTGATCCCGATGGTATCAGCTATGTTATTCCGGGCAACGATGATGCAATCCGGGCCATTAAACTGATTTCATCCCAAATCGCAGATGCCGTTCTAGAGGGTAAGGCAAGGCGTGGAGAAGAAGCCGAGCCCGATGTTGGAGAGCTTGAGGCTGCCATGAGCGCAACTGACAGCTCTTCCGAGGCAAAGGCTGAAGAAATAGCACCTGATACAGAAGAGGTCGCGCAATAATTTTTGGTTGACCTGCTTTGAGGAGGAAAGGGACTGGTGGTACCGGTTGTTTGCAGGGCGGTGAAAATATGATGTCCCATTTTAGCCTAATAACAAGAGAAAACATGCCTGGGGCGTGTTGTTCTATAAAGAGATAAGGAGATAAAGAATCGTGAAAATTACAAGCCAGATGGTCAAGGAGTTACGGGAAAAGACCAATGCAGGCATGATGGATTGCAAAAAGGCCTTGAGCGAAACCGATGGTGATATGGAAAAAGCGGTTGACCTGCTGCGCCAGAAAGGCCTTGCCGTTGCCGCAAAACGTGCCGATCGCGCGACCAGCGAAGGTGTTGTTGAATGTTATATCCATGCCGGCGGCAAGCTGGGAGTTATGGTAGAAATTGGTTGCGAGACTGATTTTGTTGCCAAAACCGATGATTTCAAGGCATTTGCCAGGGACATTGCCATGCATGTGGCAGCGGTCAATCCGGTGGCTGTCTCCAGGGAGGAGATTCCAGCCGACCTGGTTGAACGGGAAAAGGCGATTTATGTCAAGCAGGCCCAGGAATCTGGCAAACCGGAAAATATCATCGAAAAGATCGTCAGTGGCAAAATCGAAAAATTTATTTCGGAAATTTGTCTGCTGGAGCAAAAATTTGTAAAAAATCCTGACCTCTCCGTGCAGGATCTTCTCAATGAGCTGGTGGCCAAGATGGGCGAGAATATCTCTATCAAACGTTTTGCCCGTTTTCAGGTTGGAGAGTAATAGCAGGCAGGATTTCCCTGACAGGTAATGTCAGTTGTCCGGTTTACAAGCGCGTGCCTATGAATCAGGAGCGGGAATGAAGTACAGGCGTATACTTTTGAAAATAAGCGGTGAGGCCCTTATGGGCGATGGCGCCTATGGTATCAGTCCCGAGATGATTCATTTCGTTGCCACGGAAATAAAGGCGGTGCATGAACGGGGCGTGCAGTTGGCCCTGGTGATCGGGGCGGGGAACATATTT
>WFZC01000254.1 GCA_015489765.1 Desulfobulbaceae bacterium | reverse complement strand
ATCTGCCAGATGCAGGTAATGCCCGGCTTGACACTGAATCGTTTGCGCTGGATGCCGGAGTCAAAAAGGGCCACGTCCCGTTGCGACATGGGCCTGGGGCCAACCAGGCTCATTTCACCTCGAAGTACATTGAAAAGCTGAGGCAGTTCGTCCAGGCTGGTTTTGCGTATGAAGTGACCGACCCGGGTTACTCTTGGGTCATTTTTCATCTTGAAAATAGGTCCTTTGGCTTCGTTAAGATGTTCGATTTCCTTGAGCTTTTCTTCGGCATCTACGATCATGGACCGGAATTTGAACAAGGGAAAGATGTGTTTCCTTAACCCCACCCGTTCCTGGACAAAGAAGATCGGTCCAGGAGAATCCAGCTTGATGGCCACGGCGACCAGGCCCATGATAGGCAAGACAAGTGGCATAGACAGCAAGGTAATGGTTACATCAAAGACCCGTTTGGCAAAGAGCTTGGATTGATCCTGGGCCACCGCTTCCATTGTCAGCAAGGGTATATCGCCAACCTGGGCCAGAGAGACCCGTGCCATCTTGACGGAGAAAAGGTCGGCCATGAAACGCAGTCGGATTCCTTCTTCCTCGCAAGCCAAGGCGATCGGCTCGGCATCATGGAGCAGGGAGCGAGGAATAGCAACGATGACCTCATCGATGATATATTTTTTCAGGATCTCGCTGATGGAGACCACTGTACCGAGAACAGGAACTCCCTCGATTTTTTTGCCCACATAGTAGGGGTCGGGGTCAAGGCAGCCAATAATATCGATGCCCCAGTCGGATTTTGTGGTCAAGGCCTTCATCAGTTCCTGCGCCCTGATTCCCGTGCCGATGAGCAGGATTTTGAGTCGGTTGCTGCCGCTGTCAATGGCCTGGCGGAAATAGCGCATCAACAGGGCACGGACGCAGACAAGGGCAATGAAATCACTGACAGCAAAAATGAAAATAATTACTCGGCTGACATATCGGATATTGAAGAAGAAAAGCAGGGTCAGGATGACAAAAATGGCTAGGGAAACGGACCGAAATACGGCCCATGTGTACTTGCGCATGCTGGAGCGGCGTGGGCTTGTATAGCCTCCAAAATATTGAAGAAATCCTAGTACCAGCGCCAGTAGCAGGGGGATGAGGAACAGGTGCGAGGAAAGGGAGACTGCTCCGTAAGAGGGAAAAAGATTGCGGGCAAAATAGGCACCGATAAATGTGATGATCGTGAGTGCAATGTCAGCGAGAAAGATGGTGCGGTCTATTTCGACGGTTCGGTCGTCAAGCATTTTGGTGGTATTTCCTGTTTAGGTGATTCCTGAAATCTTAACCAAGCTGATCGGTTGAAATTTTTTGTATATCCGCGTGTCCTTAGAGCACGCAAAACCAACAATGGAAAGGGTCTGTCGTGTTTACACTACAGTACAACGGTCGGCCCAAGGTTTCGGAGGTTTAGGGTGTATCGCTGGTCCTGTATGATAACGCTCCTGTTTTCCAAGCGTTGCTTTCGCTCTTCCTGTTTCTTCCTGTTAAAAGGAGTTGCAAAGATTGGATGATCATCTGAGAGAAAGGTCTACTTCAAGTGGGCTGGTGATTGAAACCGGGTCTGAGTGATGACTTCCTTGATTCTTGGTTCTGGCATTAAAACCTTCAACCATGCCATTGGTCTGCGGATGCCTTGGCCTGATAAGGCGATGTTCGATGTGATGTTCCTGACAGACCATATCAAATGGATGAGTTCCGGTGGGGTCCCTCTCGCCCGTGTCACAAAATTGGCTCCTCGACGTTTGGTGTGGGAGTGATCCTTTGATAATCACACCCACATCAAACGTCGAGGAGAGAGGAAGAATTCACCATGAATTCCACTCGAAACGTCGAAGAACCGAGGATCCTTTAAATCATGCTATATGGTACATTATTCCAATGTGTTAGGGATAGGTCTTTTGAAAAAATAATCGGAGAAATTTTCTTTAGTTATTGTTTTAACCGCTTTTGCCGGGTTCCCTGCAACAACAGCAAAAGATGGAACATCTTTTAATACTACTGAACCAGCAGCAACAACAGAATAATCATTAACTTTTACATTGCCTAAAATTACTGACCGGGCTCCAATCAGAACGTTGTTTCCAATAACAACATTAAAACCGTGCTTACCTCTGCCGCCAATCAATACCATGCAGCCAATGTAACAGTTTTTCCCAATAATTGTCTTTTGGTGAAACAAAGACCCAAAACCGTTATGAGCAAGGTTTGTTCCGGAACCAATTTTGCAGCTTGCAGGAAGCTTGACTGAATGCAAAAAATAATTAAGCAAATAAAAAAGCTGCGAAAGCCAATGCCAGCCTTTTCGGTAGAAAAAATTGCTCGCCCTATAAAGTTTAACAACCCCAGCAGTTCCAGAAATAGCCGCAAACATAGAAATAGCGTTATGATCAGAAGGTTGACGTAGCTTTTTGAGTCAGTGCCTGTCTAAGAAGGGATAACTTATTGATTTGATGAGGTGAAATCGTCCTTTTTGGGGTGGCGTTATTGACGATTCCTGGTAAAGTTCGATTAAGTAACATGATAAAATTACTTAATTAACAATTTTTCAGAGTTGCAAAAACGATGCGAAAAGCACGCTTTCAGCAGTTGCCCTTGGCAGGGGCAACTCCTGACCACCCCGAGGCGAAGGAGTTCGCAAAGGTCAGCGAAATTCTTGATTAGAACAGTAGCATATACGATCTGGTCTTACAAGATATCGGGACGTCACAATTCTTACTCTGGAACGCCTCCACCCTGCTGATTGACCTTGAGGCGGTGTTTCGTTCCTTGTAAGCGCCCCGTTAACCACACGTCACCAGGTTTGGCACGGCCAGTTGTTCCCGGGAAAGATTCCAGGGGAGCAGGGCTTCATAGTCCTCCAGGGTCTCGGCTAGGGGCAGCTTGTCGAAGATATACCGTAGATAGGCGTACGGTTCCAGCT
>WFZC01000253.1 GCA_015489765.1 Desulfobulbaceae bacterium | reverse complement strand
CCGCCGGACTGGTGCAGTTGGCCCCGATCTGTAATCTGGCGGCCCTTATGCTGTGTGCCCTGCTTGTACCGTTGGGTCCCTTGCCCGCCCTTGTCCATTTTCAGGGTGATTTCATTCTTCTTGCCTATCTGATGGGGCTGGGACGGTTTGTAACCATGCTCGGCGCCCTTGATACCGGTTCCAGTTTTGAGGGGATGGGCGCAAGCCGGGAGGCATTTTTTGCAGCCCTGGCAGAACCCGCTTTTTTCCTGGCCATGGCCGGCCTGGCGAAAATGACGAATTGCCAGTCTCTGACCGGCATGCTGCAGACAATTTCCATGCAACACTGGCAGCATAATGCGCCCTCGCTCCTTCTTATCCTGGTCGCGTTTTTTCTCGTTTTTTTAGCGGAAAATGCACGGATTCCCGTTGACGATCCGACAACACACCTCGAACTGACCATGATCCATGAGGTGATGATTCTTGATCACAGCGGCCCGGATCTGGCCATGATTGAATATGGTGTGGCGCTCAAAATTTGGCTCATGGCAGCCATTGCCGCCTCTATTCTGGTACCGCCGGGAACAAATCCCCTCTTGCTGCCCCTGTTTCTTGTCTTGATGGCCCTTATCGGCGGGCTGGTGGGACTTGTTGAGTCGTCCATGGCCAGGTTGCGGTTGATCAGGGTGCCGCAACTGCTGATCGGCGCCGGTGTTTTCGCCGGACTTGCCCTGTTTTTGGAGTTTGTCCAATGATTCGTTGCAATTTTTTCACTCTTTTTCATGGCGCCGGCAGGTGGGGCGGGAGATCGTCATGCTGACTCTGATGTCGCTTCTGCTCTTTCTGCTGGTCCTGACCAATCTGACCCTGCTTGGGAGCAGCCGGCTGGCATTCTGTATTCGCACCGTTGCCCTGCAGGGTGTGGTCCTGGGACTGATACCACTTGTCGGCCTGCAGCCGCTCACCCTCCAGCATGGTCTCCTCTCTCTTGCGGCCATAGTTCTCAAGGGCGGCGTCTTTCCCTGGCTGCTCCTCCGGAGCCTGCGGGTGGCCAGGGTCAAACGGGAAATGGAACCCTTTATCGGGTTTAACGTCTCGTTGAGTATCGGTTTTTTTGCCCTGATAAGCTCGGTGGTCTTTGCCTCGAAACTTCCCATTGGCGGGAACAGGGACAGCCTGATCATTGCCCTGGCCCTGTTCACCATGATTACCGGCCTGCTGTTGCTGATCTCCCGCCGCAAGGCGCTGAGCATGGTCCTTGGTTACCTGGTGCTCGAAAACGGCATCTATGGCCTGGGCACCGTGGTGGCCGATCATATCCCCATGGTGGTCGAATTCGGCGTTCTCCTTGACGTCTGGGTTGCTGTTTTTGGTATGGGCATTGCCATCTATCAGATCAACCGGGAGTTTGACCATACCGATGTTGACAGGCTGACGGAGTTGCGGGGATGAGTGGGTTGCTGATTCTCTTTCTGCTTATTCCTTTGGTTGGAATTGGGGCGCTGTTGTTTGTCCGTCGGGGCAGGGTTATGTTCATGCTCTCCCTGGGGGCGGTATTGCTTGACGCGCTCTGCCTGCTGGTGGGCGTCTCCGGCCTGCCGACCTGTCTGCCCATGCAGACAGCCGGCGGCTGGCTCTATCTTGACCATCTCTCGGCCTGGCATCTTCTGGTGATGCTTTTTGTCTTTATTGCCGGTTCCCTGTTTGCGCCGGTATATTTTCGCGCTGATCTTGCAAACGGCCGTCTGTCCCTTGCGGCCGCCAGACGGTATAACCAGCTCTGGCTCGGGTCCCTGTGGACCATGACCTTGACCCTGCTGGCCAACAATATCGGTTTGATGTGGGTCGGCATGGAGGCCACCACCCTGGTGACGGCATTTCTGGTTTCCATCTATCCCAAGCCCGCCGCCATTGAGGCCATGTGGAAATACCTGATCATCTGCTCTGTCGGCATTGCCTTTGCCTTTATCGGTATCCTGCTGATGGCGGCTTCCTTACCGGCGACCGGGGAGGGGAGTCAGCAGCTGTTCTGGACGCAACTCAGTATTGCCGGAGGATACAATCTCCTGCTCCTTAAGGCCGCTTTTCTCTTTTCTCTGGTGGGGTTTGGCACCAAGGCCGGTCTTGCCCCAATGCACACCTGGCTGCCCGATGCCCACAGCCAGGCACCGGGACCTGTTTCAGCCATGTTTTCCGGCTTCATGCTCAATGCCGCCCTGTACTGTATTATGCGCCATGGCGCCATTGTAAACCATGCCCTCGGGTCTGATCAGTTTACCAGCCGTCTCTATATCATCTTCGGCCTGGTTTCCATTGTCGTATCTGCATCGTTTATTATTTATCAGCATGATATCAAGAGATTACTTGCCTACCACAGTGTCGAGCATCTTGGGATCATCACCCTGGGGCTGGGCCTGGGGCCTGTCGGCTGTTTTGCCGCTCTGCTGCACACGCTGAACCATTCCCTGTGCAAGTCGCTCAGTTTTTTTGCCGCCGGCCGTCTGGGCCAGCTCTACGGCAGTTATACAATGGGTCGTATCCGCGGGGCGCTGCACAGTGCGCCGCTTTGGGGCATTGCTCTTGTCGGCAGCCTGCTGGCGCTCATCGGGGTGGCCCCTTTTTCGATTTTTATCAGTGAATTCCTGTTGGTCAAGGCGGCCATTGATCGGCAGGCCATGGTGGCGTTGGTGATTTTTCTGCTTGGCTCCGGCGTGGTCTTTGTGGCCGCCCTTGAACATTTGATCCCCATGGCCTGGGGCGCTGGTGCGGACTTGCCGGGAAAACGCTGCTCACTGCCGGCTGTGGCGGTGGTTATCGGTCTCCTTGGCCTGCTGCTCTTTTTTGGCCTGTATCTGCCCGTGCCGATACAGGATTTTCTCACCCGGGCAGCGGCCCTGACAGGAGGACTGCCATGATTGAAGGCGCGGTGACGGTCCGCAATAAAGAGGCTGTTTCTCTGCGGGATATTCCCTGCCTGCCCTTGCATAAATTTCAGGAGGCCCTTTCCACCGGCCTGGCCGCCGGACTTTTTCTTGCCGCCTTGCCGAAACTGTATGGCAGGGCGGGAAAGAAGGAGGTCCTTGCGGTCCTTCGTCACGATCAACGCCGGCGTCTGTATCTGCTGCGGACCGAAATCCCGTCCCAATGGCGTTCTCTGGCAAAAGAATTTCCCCAGGTAGCGCCCTTTGAACGTGAACTGGCTGAAGAAAGCGGCTGTACGCTCCAGGATCATCCTCAGCCTGCCCCGTTGAGATACCTGCCCCAAACGGGCACGGCAGCCGGCGAGGCCGGCTGTTATATTGGCAGCCAGTCTTTTCTGCAGGCCGAAGGTGAAGAGATGTATGAGGTGGCGGTGGGGCCTGTGCATGCTGGGATCATCGAGCCCGGTCATTTTCGTTTTCTCTGTCATGGCGAGACGGTTTTCCACCTCGAAATTGCGCTTGGCTTTCAGCATCGGGGCATTGAAGCGGCCCTGCGTGACAGGATGCCGGACCAGCGGATGTTGATGCTGATGGAAACCCTGGCCGGAGATACGACCATAGGACACAGCCTGGCCCATTGTCAGGCGCTGGAGGCCCTGGCTGGTATTACCGTGCCTGAGCGCGCCATGGATATACGTGCCATTGCCCTGGAGCTGGAACGGATTGCCAACCATGTTGGTGATCTTGGCGCCATGGCCATGGATGTGGGCTATGCACCGACCGCCTCGTTCTGTGGCCGGCTGCGGGGCGCGTTTTTAAATATTACCGCCATGCTCTGCGGGAATCGCTATGGTCGGGGAATCGTCCTTCCTGGTGGTGTCGGCCATGATCTTGACGATGAAAGTATTGGCAAGATGATTGAGCAGGTCAAAAAACATTTTATCGATGTCACCGAGGCCGCCACCCTGCTCTGGAATACTCCTTCGGTAATGGCCCGTTTTGAGGAAACCGGAAGATTGAGCCGCAAGCAGGCAAAGGATCTCGGTCTGGTCGGACCTGCCGCCAGGGCCTGCGGCAGGGAAATAGATAATCGGGTGGATTTTCCCACCGGCAGTTATCGGCGCCATCGTCTACCTGTTTCGGTCTGGTTTACCGGCGATGTCTATGGACGCGCCTTTGTCCGCTGGCTGGAGATTAAACGATCCGTCGCCTTTGTCCTTGCCAGGCTGCAGGAACTGCCGGCCCGGGAGGAGCAGATTCCGCTTGGCAGACTGCCCGCGGACCAGTGTATCGTCTCCCTGGTGGAGGGATGGCGGGGCTCGATCTGTCATGTGACGGTAACCGGGCCCGAGGGTGAGATCAGGACATACAAGGTGGTCGATCCGTCAGTACATAACTGGCCGGGCCTGGCCCTTGCGGTCCGGGGAGAGGGTATTATGGATTTTCCCATCTGTAACAAGAGCTTTAACCTGTCCTATTGCGGCCATGATCTATAATTTTTCTTCTTTTGGTCATTCCCATTCTTTTTCGGGAGAGTCCTATGATTCATAGTCTTCTTGCCCGTTATCACCAGGGCTCCCATACCATCGGCTATCCGCGGGAACCGGCGCCGGAAATGGACGCCCGTTATCAGGGCAGGCCGATAATTGACCAGAAACGTTGTCAAGGTCTGGAATGCACCATTTGTCTGGACTGTTGTCCTGGCACTGCCCTTAAAAGAGAACCGACCGGGCTTCTCTGTATCGACATGGGCCGCTGTCTCTTCTGCGGCGCCTGCGTACAACAATGCCCGCGGCATGCTCTTTCATTCAGTCGTGATTTTCGTCTTGCCGCCGGCAGGCGTGATCAGTTGATTGCCAATGGTATGGAACCACCGACGGATGTGCGGTTGGATCAGATTCGCAGGAAGCTGTTTTCACGCTCATTGAAATTACGGCAGGTAAGCGCCGGTGGGTGTAATGCCTGCGAGGCCGATACCAATGTCCTGGGAACCATCGTTTATGACCTGGGCCGTTTCGGTATCGGTTTTGTGGCTTCGCCACGTCATGCCGACGGTATCCTGGTTACCGGACCGGTGAGTATCAATATGAAGGAGGCGCTTTTAGCCACCTATAAAGCCGTTCCCGAACCAAAGGTAGTGGTCGCCACCGGCGCCTGCGCCATCAGCGGCGGTTTGTTTCGTGGCCATCCCGAGACCTTGGCCGGTCTTGATGAAATTCTACCGGTGGATCTCTATGTCCCCGGCTGCCCGCCCCATCCCATGACCATCCTTGAAGGGTTGCTG
>WFZC01000252.1 GCA_015489765.1 Desulfobulbaceae bacterium | reverse complement strand
GATCATATACAGCAGATCCAGGTTCATGGGATAGTAGGAAAAGGGGAGGCTCGGTATTTCGTATATTCCTCCGTGTTCAATGTAGAGCCGGGGAACAAAGAGGTGGTGGGTCAGGGCATCTCGGCTGACCGGCGGAACAGAAGAGAGCAGGAGAATACTGCCGACAAGACAGGCCAGGAATGTCAGGAAAAGAAAGATAAGATATTTTTCAGTACGGCGAACAGTCATGGCCGAGTGCACGGGGGCGCTTACTTAAGAGCCTGTTCAAGTATGTCAGCAGGGATGGAGCCGGCATAGACCTGTCCATTGATAACAAAGGAAGGTGTACCCGTAATCCCGAGTTTCATGCCCTGGCGAATATCACGTTGCAGGAAGAGGCGGATTTTTTCATTGCGGGTTGCCATGGCAAGCTCGCCGGAAGACAGGCCGGTCTTTTCGGAAAGTACCTTGGTGTTAAAGGGTTTTTTATCGCGGCCCAGTTGAAAGAGGATGTCGTTGGTTTGCCAGAATTTATCACGGGCAGCGGCATAGATGGCTATCATGGCCATTTTGCCTGCACCGATATGAAAAGGTGTGGGCACGACAATCTCATTGACGGTATGATCCATGGGGAAAGGGTGCAAACCCATTTTGTCGCATACTGATATTATTTCCCAATAGGTCAATTTTTCACTGGACTCCACGATATTTTTCCTGTACCTTGCCGTCCATGGATGAAGAGATGGTCATACAGGGACGCCGGTTACAACGCACGGATATTGATTTTATCAGGCAATTGATTCAAGAGAATCCATCCTGGAATCGTCCCGTATTTCCAAGGAGATATGCAAGCTCTGGGACTGGAAAAGACCCAATGGCCAGCTCAAAGATATAGCCTGCCGCTCCATGCTGCGCAAGTTGCAAGATCTCGGTTTTTTGACCCTTCCCAAGCCCTTACATGCGGGACATCACCAGCGAAAAATCAGAAAAGTTCCACACAGCACTGAACCCGTATGTGAGCCTCTGGCGGCAATACGTCCGATACGCCTTGTTGAAACGCATTCAAGACCTGATCAGGACAACCTCTTCTGTCACCTGCTCCAGCGTTATCATTACCTCGGCTTGCAGGCAACTTTTGTCGGCGAGAATATTCGATATCTGGCCTATGATGCATATAACCGGCCTCTTGGCTGTCTGCTCTTCGGTTCGGCTGCCTGGAAAACCAGGGCCAGGGATACATACATCGGCTGGGACATCAGAACCCGGGAACGTAACCTGCCGTTGCTCACCAACAATACCAGGTTTCTCGTATTACCCTGGGTGCAGGTAAAATGTCTGGCTTCCCACCTGCTGTCGCTCAGTTTGAGACAGCTTAACCTGGATTGGGAGGGCCGCTATGGCCATGCGATTTCCCTGGTCGAAACCTTTGTGGATACAACTCGTTTCCGCGGCACCTGTTACAGGGCTGCAAACTGGATCCATGTCGGCCAGACGACGGGACGAAGTCGACAGGATCGAAATGGGAAGATGAACGTTCCGATAAAGGATATTTATCTCTATCCACTCAGATCTGATTTCCGCAAAAAGCTCTGCTCCGTATGATGCCGCAGGCTCCTTTGATCCCTGCAACAGGAGCCGGTAATGTACGATCTCCCCATACAACAACTCGTCGATACTTTACAGGGAATTCAATCATCTTTTTCTTCCAACCTGGACTGGAACAGGCTCGAAATCTCTCTGCGTGAGGCTATCGATGATTTCATCGATCAGGTCATGCTCCCTGTTCTCCAGACATTGCTTGAAAATATAAATGGATTTCTGATGGCACTCAAACAACTTGCCGCCCGCAAGGGAATGAGGTTCTGCGGGTTTCGTCAGACCTCCGTGCGTATTTTTACCGGCAGAACTCTGACCATCTCTTCCCCCTGGTTCACCAAGGCCCCTTCAAAGCGAAAACGTAAAAAAGCCCCCAATGGATCAGGATGCCATCTCGGCCTGGAAGTCCTGGGCTTTATCGAACGGGTTTCCGCAAACCTTGCATCAAGTGTCCTGCAGCTGGCCATACTGTGCCCTTCCTTTCGTATTGCCGGCAACGTACTCCATGAACAGGGAATTTCCCTGGATGTCAAGACCATCCAGCGGCTTTGCAGAAAATTTGGCCAGGGGGCCATGCAAAACCGTGGTGACATATCTTTCAAAGGTAATGGCCTTGATCTCAAGGACATTACGGTACTCATCTGCATGGATGGCGGCAGGTTACGGCAACGCAAAAAGAAAAAAGGTCGCCGACCTGCCAAACTTAAACGTCAGGGATATACCACCGACTGGGTGGAACCTAAATTGTTGACCATCCAGTTCCTTGATGCAACCGGCAAACTCATCAGGGAAATACCGCCCATATACGATGCAACCCTTGGCAATATCGAGGAGTTCTTTGATCTCTTGGAACTCTACCTGCAACAGCTTGATCTTACAACAGCTGACCGGGTTGTTTTCTGTGCCGATGGTGCGCCCTGTCTCTGGAAACGAATCCCGGAACTCATGACCAAGCTGGGTGTCTCTAATTGGTATGAGGCCCTTGACTACACCCATGCAAAGCAGAATCTCAATCAGATTGCGGAAATGATTCCACGTTCTCTATCCAGCCATCGGCAAGAGATTTTTGAGTATTGGAAAGATCTCCTCTGGCACGGTGAATTTGACAAACTGCGCAGCACAATCGAAGAACTTTTTCGCAGTCCAAAAAAACGGACCCAGGCATTGAAAAAATTTGACAACTATTTTGCCGGCAACGAGGACCGTATGCACTATTCTGTTTTCAAAAAGTACAATCTACCTACAGGCAGCGGCGCTGTAGAAAGTGCCATCCGAAGAGTGATCAACCTCCGCCTCAAGGGTGCAGGTATCTTCTGGACAGCTGAAATGGCAGAGGTTATGTTGTTTTTACGTAGCCAGTTCCTCTGCGGCCGATGGAACATAGTTCTTGGCAATTTGGTCAACAGAACACGAGAAATGTTCATGCAGTTCTGGCCGCAGATGACCAATACGGCAGGCTTTCAGCTGGCTGCTTAATTTGCGACAAAATGGGAATGCACCCTTACATGGTTTGCACTCATCTCGGGAATTGCTGATCCTTAATCACTGCAGCCTATGAGATATCGTATAAAAAACACTCAACATATAGCAAAATTCCTGATTAAAAATTGTTGGAATAAAAGAGGCGCAAGAAACTATATAGGTAAAGTGTAAGAC
>WFZC01000251.1 GCA_015489765.1 Desulfobulbaceae bacterium | reverse complement strand
GGGTGGGATTCAAGCGATCTTGCTGATGGGGGTCGCTTTACTGCAAGAGTGGTTGACGAGACATCTGGCCCATGCTACAGTAAAAAAAGATCGTTTTTTCGTGTATAAAACTTTCTTTCAGAGTCGATTTTCTTTTATTGACTCCGTATTCTTTTCCAGGGAGATACTCTTCATGGACCGACAGTATGGTCGCTGGAAGTTGTTGCTCATATGTCCCGTTTTCCTTTTTGCTGTATTTCTTTTTTCCTGTAATTCCGGGCAGCCACCAACGCCGATTATACTGGGGCTGGCAATCAACCTCAGCGGTCGCGGCGGAGCGGCCGGGGAAGATATCCGCGATGGAGCCATTCTTGCCGTTAATACAATCAATAATAGTGGTGGTATCAACGGCCGGCCCTTGAAACTGCTGATCCGTGACGACAAAAATACGCCGGAGGGTATCCGGGCGGCAGACCAGTCACTTGCGGCCCAGGGAGTCAGTGTTATCATCGGCCACAGCACCTCCGGCAATACCCTGCTCAGCTATCCCTTTGTCATGGCAAAGGGTATCCTTCTTATCACCCCCTATGCCTCCACCAACAAGTTGAGCGGTAAAGATGATCTTTTTGTACGGACTCAGGTGAACTGCGACCTGTACGGCAGAAAGGCGGCCGCCCTTTTCAAGCGCCGGGCAATAGGCTCGGTGGCCCTGCTCATGGACATGAGCAACGCCGATTTTGTCGTAGATTGGAAAGAGTCGCTGGAAAAATATTATCGCGGTAGGGTTGATGCGGTAACCTTCAATTCCAGGAAACAGATGCACTGGTCTGAAATTATCGCCTCGCTGCTGGCAATGAAAACAGATGCCGTGGTTCTGTTGACCGAAGCAAGCATGAGCGGGGTGGCCCTGCAGAAACTTCAGGCCGCCGGTTATGACGGCCGTCGTTTCGCCACCGTCTGGGCGGATACACCCGAGCTCCTGCATTATGCGGCTGGAAGTGCTGAAAATTTGCGGATTATCACCTTTATTGACCCAAACAATGAGCGGCCGGACTATCTAGCCTTTTCCAGGGCCATGGAAAAAAGCTTTCATAAAAAGGCGACGGCACGATCATCAAGGGCCTATGAGGTGGTTTTTATCCTCGCTGATGCCCTGAAGCGAAGAAAGGAAGACACATCTGCCGGTTTGAAAGAGGCCCTGCTCGCAGGTGATTATATGACCATTCTTGGTCATTTGCGTTTTGATAAATATGGTGATGTCGTGCGGCCGGTTTATGAAGTAATGGTCCATGACAATCAATTTCAGAGTAAGGGATCAATCTGAGTGCCTGATTCACTACCGCTGCATAGCAAAATCAAGCGAATATTTGTTCTTGTCGCCTTTCTTCTTTTTCCCCTTATTGTTCTGTCAAGTGGTCTGATTGAATACAAACGAATCCTCGCTGACTATTCCGCGGCCATGCATACGAGAATTTCCGTGGCCCAGGCCCTGCTCAGGGAAGAGCTTTTTCGCACCGATTCTCTTGTTGCATCAATAGGTCGCACGCTTGATCCGGCAAGTCCTGAATCTGCCCTGTCCCGTTTGATAAACAATCGTTTTTTCACTCTTTTGGGCGAGACGTTTTACGTCCTTGATCCCCAGGGAAAGGTGGTCGCAATTTCCAAACCATACAAAGAATATATCGGACTTGATTTCAGTGCCATGGCCCCTGCCGTGCAGGCCGGTAACAGGCGATTGGTTCGATACTATCAATCGTTGTTGACCAAACGATCTGTTATCGCCATTCAGTATCGCCTTGACAATGAACAGTTACTTGTAATTGAACGACCCCTTGAACAGTTTGTTCCAATCATGGCCGCCTTTGAGGAGGGCCGGAGATATAGCGGTGAGTTGTTTTTTGTCCTGTCCACGGCCGGGCAGACCATCTACCATCCTGACCCCACCTTGATGCAAACCCGGTATAATCTCGGTTTTGATTTAAAAAAGCAGACCGCACCGGACAGGGATGGTTTTTTTACCTTTGTCTATCATGGTCACAGGTATGTTGCCCAGCGCGAGCCCTTTACCGAGCCTTCGGGCTGGATAATGTATTACAGTGTGCCCGCCTCGGAAATGACCGGGGCCATAGCAAGGCTGCTTGGCAGTCAGGTGCTTTTTCTGACTTTTCTATTTTTTTTGCTTTTGGTTGTCTTTCATTTTGTGTTTATCAGTTTTTTTTCCCGCCCGGTACAAAATTTTGTGGAGGCCCTGGAGAAATCCGATCCGGAAAAAGGTTTGTCTCTGTCCCCCGATGACCTGGGTAATATGCTGGAATTAAATACAATTGCAAGGGCGATACAGCGCAGGGATGCGGAAATTGTCAGCACGGTCAAGCGTTTTCATTCGGTGCTCAACAGTCTTGATGCCGTGGTCTATGTGGTGGATTTCACAACTTATGAAGTTCTTTTTATAAATTCCTACGGCCAGAAACTATACGGAGATTGCACCGGCCGTCAGTGCTATTCCTCGTTGCAGGCTGGCCAGGAGCAGCCCTGTGAATTCTGCACCAATCATTTACTGGTTGATGAGGATGGAAAACCGGCCGGCGTCCATGCCTGGGAGATGAAAAATACAGTGACCGGCCGTTGGTATGACTGTCGGGATCAGGCGATTTACTGGACCGATGGCCGGCTGGCACGGATAGAAATCGCCACGGATATTACCGGGAAAAAGGAGGCGGAAGAGGCATTACTGGCGGAAAAAGAACGGTTGGACGTAACCCTTCGTTCTATAGGTGACGGTGTTATTACCACTGATGTTGCGGGCAGGGTTACCTATGTCAATAAGGTTGCCGAAGAAATGACGGGCTGGACCAACGAGGAGGCACTGGGCAGGCCATCTGTCGAAGTTTTCAATATCATCAACGAAAAAACCGGCAAGAAATGCGTCTCTCCGGTGCAGAGAGTTATAGAGTTTGGCAGAATTGTCGGACTGGCAAACCATACGGCTCTGATTGCCAGGGACGGGACGGTTCGTTCCATTGCCGACAGCGGCGCACCGATCCGGAATCGTCAGAGTGCTGTTATCGGGGTTGTTCTGGTCTTCAGGGATATTTCCAAAGAAAAAAAGATGGAGGCAGAACTGCTGAAGGTGCGAAAACTTGAATCCGTTGGTGTTCTTGCCGGTGGTATTGCCCATGATTTCAATAATATTCTGGCTGCCATCCTTGGTAATATTGAACTGCTTGGCTATCGTCTTCCGGATTGTAATTCCGAGGTCAGGACCCTGCTGACCGATGTACGCAAGGCAACGAAAAGGGCAGCCAAGCTGACAAGACAGCTGCTTACCTTTGCCAAGGGAGGTGATCCGGTCAGGGCGGCAACCTCCCTGCCTGAGCTAATTACCGAGTCAGCCGGGTTTGTCCTCCATGGCAGCAGCGTGAGGTGCCGTTATGTTTTTCCCGAAGACCTCTGGCAGGTGGACGCAGACAGTGGGCAGCTCGGGCAGGTAATTCAGAATATTGTCCTCAATGCCAGGCATGCCATGCCGGAGGGCGGAACGATCATCATAACCTGTTCCAATGTCGATGATCCGGCAGGCGAGGCCCTGCTCAGTGTGGACAGGGGAAAATATGTTCGTATTGTCATCAGGGATACGGGTGTCGGGATACCGACCGAGATTATTGACAAGATTTTTGATCCCTATTTCACCACTAAACAGAAGGGAAGCGGGCTGGGGCTTGCAATCTGCCACTCCATTATTCATAAACATGGTGGCTATATTACCGTTGACTCGGTGTCGGGACAGGGGACATGTTTTACCATCTATCTTCCGGCTGTCCTGTCCGGCGATCATGGTCGTCAAGAGGACAAGAAAATCAGCCGGGCCGTTAAAGCGGCCAGGATCATGGTTATGGATGACGAGGAAATGCTGCGGAATCTTGCCCGGTCGCAACTTTCCATGTTGGGTCACGAAGTGATTGCGGTTGCGGACGGGGAGCAGGCCATAAACCGGTATCAGGAATTGCAGGATTTGGGAACACCGGTTGACCTGGTGATTATGGATTTGACCATTCCCGGCGGTATGGGCGGGAGGGAAGCAGCGCAAAAACTGCTGCTTCTGGACCCGCAGGCAAAGATAATTGTCGCCAGTGGCTATTCCAACGATCCTGTGATGGCAACCTATGGCCAATACGGGTTTAAGGCGGCGATTGCAAAGCCATTTAATCTGGCCGAATTATCGGCAGTTATCAACACCGTGTTGCGCTAGTCATAAAGCGCTGCCGGTTGTCCGTGGAGATTACAGCAATACCGCCAGGGTGACCGTGTCACTGATGAGGGCTGTGCGCAAGGAGGATCATCTGTTTGGGCCAATAAGGCCAAGGCCGAGGATATGTTTTGTGGCCAGCAGCTTTGCCTGTTTTCGGTCATTCTGGGCAACGGCATAGACGATCATCCTGATCTCCTGAAAATGTCGGTTGCGGAGCGTTTCTTCCGCAATGTTGCTATTACCATGCAAACCGCTGATTGCCGTCAGAGCTGCCTGGAGAAGAAAACCATACAGAGGGTTGCCGGCAATTCCTGCTAATTCCTGAAACAGAAGCACGTCCATGGAAACAAGCAGGTCCACGTTCCTTCCTTCATGCTCCAGCAGTTCTGTCAGGGATGCCACCAGCTGTTTCAATGGGCCGACATCTTTACCACTGGCCAGTGTCGCAGCCAAGCCCGCCACCCGGGCAGCAAGATCACCGCTTAAGGTGGTCAGCTGCTTGCCGCTCACCTCTCCTGCTGCAATCAGCAGCATTAGATTTTCAGTAATCAGTTCACTGTTTGGTGAGCGTACAACAGCGCCCCCGCCTGCTCCCAGTTTGATGGTGAGCAGTTTTTTCTGCTCGAGAATGCGCAACGCCTCCCGCAAAGTGCCCCGGCTGGTGGTAAACATGGTACACAATTCCCGCTCCGAGGGAAGTTTTTCTCCCGGCGCCAGCTCTCCGCTGACAATGGCCTGCTCTATCTGGTCAACAATGTCTTGAAATATGCGGTTCTGTTTTGCTTTTTTAAAACGCATGGTTTTTTTGCCTCCGGGATTGTTTGTTAGCTATTTTAATGGTTGAACCATTAGGGCGCAACCATTTTTATTCCAGAATATCCATGAGTAAGTCTTCTATTATTGAGAAACCGGCCATCGGGATTTAGGTTTGTATTCTTGGATGAACAATGGTACAGGTTGACAAAAAAGGAGGGAACGGATTAAACCATTATTGGATACCCAGTAAAAAATCATTTAATATCATAATATTATCTATTCGTTGACAAGGTGTTGTCATCCTTATGAAACAGGAAAAAATTACCAAACTCTCGGAGCTCCAGGCCACGGCCATCTGCGGCAATGATATCACCTCCTCGGTGCTCTATGTGTCAGCATTAACCATTATTGCGGCCGGTCAGTATGCATGGATTTCCCTGCTGATTGTGGCGGTGGTCCTCTATCTGTTCAGAAAGATTTACGGAGAGGTCGTTGGCGCCCTGCCCCTCAACGGTGGCGCCTACAACGCCCTGCTCAATACCACCAGCAAGCAGGTCGCCTCCCTTGCTGCTGCCCTGACCCTGCTTTCCTACATGGCAACGGCAGTTATTTCCGCATCCGAGGCCATGCACTACCTCCATTCCATTATTCCGGCCTTGCCGATTACCTCGGCAACCATTGGCCTGCTTTCCTTTTTTATGGGGTTAACGATTCTTGGAATTGGTGAATCGGCAATGGTTGCCGTGATAATCTTTCTTTTCCATATGACAACCCTTGTCCTGCTCTGCTCGACCATTGGTATCTACCTGGCCCAGCATGGACTTTCGGTGTTCATCGCCAATAACCGCCAGCCTGTTCCGCACGGTACGGTGACCATGGCGATATTCTGGGGATTTTCAGCTGCCATGCTTGGCATTTCCGGGTTTGAAAGTTCGGCAAACTTTGTCGAGGAACAGAAACCTGGTGTGTTTCCCAAGACCCTGCGCAATATGTGGCTGGCGGTCTCTATCTTCAATCCGCTCATGGCCTTTCTTGCCCTGGCCCTGATTCCAATACCCGAGGTTAAACTCCATGAGGCGGACCTGCTCTCGCACATGGCTGGACTGACTGGAAATCAGCTGTTGCCCACCTTGGTCTCCGTTGACGCCTTTCTGGTCCTAAGCGGCGCGGTGCTGACCTCGTTTGTCGGCGTAACCGGCCTGCTGGAGCGTATGACTCTGGACCGGATCATGCCCGCTTTTTTCCTGAAAAAGAACAAGAGGGGCAGCTCCTATAGAATCATCATTTTGTTTTTTCTCCTTTCCGCCTCCATTCTCTTTCTGACCCATGGCCGGGTCGGGGTCCTGGCCGGGGTCTATACCATTTCCTTCCTCTCGGTCATGGGGCTGTTCGGGATCGGTAACATCCTCCTTAAAATCAGGAGAAAACGGCTGCCGCGTCCGGAAAAGGCGGGCTGGATTTCTGTTTTTGTCGCGGTTCTCTTTGTTGCCATCGCCCTGGCAGGCAATGTGATCAAGGAACCGGAACCAGGTTCGCCGGCCAACCTGACAATATTTTTGGAGTATTTTATTCCGACCATGCTCTTTGTCGGTATCATGCTCAACAAAACAGCTCTTCTTGAACTGGTGCTCAATTTTGTTGAATATCTGTTTGTCCCGGTTGCAAAAATGGTATCAAGGATCAACCGGGGGGTGAGTGACCTGATTGACCGCATTACCTCCCAGGAATTTGTCTTTTTTACCCGAGGCGACAATCTGGCCAATCTCAACAAGGTCTTGCTTTATATAAAAAATAACGAGCATACCAAGAAGATTAAAATCGTCACTGTCCAGAAAGAACACGATGAGGAGATATGCAGTAAACTGCGCCAGGATATTGAATTCCTTGACCGTGAATATCCTGAAATAGAGATCGAGTATGTCGAGCTGACCGGAACCTTTGGGCCAGAGCTTATTCAGAAACTTTCCAGGGAATGGAATATTCCTGTGAATTTCATGTTTATCGGTTCTCCCGGCGACCGCTTTCCCTATCGTATCGAGGAGTTGGGCGGAGTGCGTTTGATTATCTGAAACAGGGAGAGGGCATGAAAAGAATATCGCTGATGCTGCAACCGGAAACGATTCGGCATCGTTTGATGTTACTTTTCACCATAACCATTGTCATGGCCGTTGCCCTGATAGCCATTACCAGTTATCAGGTTATTTCACTGGAAAACGATCTGTTGACCCTGGAGCAGGCTGACGGCTTGATAAATAATATCCTTGAATTACGCCGGTATGAAAAAAACATTCTTCTGAAAACAGAAAAGGACAGCGTGCAAAAGGCAACGCAGTCCCTCTACCGTATAAATAGGGACATCAAGGCGCTGGAGCCCCGGCTTGCACAGAGTGCGGCCTCTTCCCCATTTTTCTCTCTCGTTTCCAATTTCAACAGCTATAACAAGCTATTCAGGCGATGGTGCGTTCTCAATCCACGTCCCGACAGCACCCGGAGAAAGCAGGATATTACCCGAATCCGTCAATTCGGCCGTAACATGGTCAATGATGGCGAAGAACTTGTTCACCATATTCGGGGGATATTACAGGTAAAGTTCAAGAAGATCGTGTTTGGCGTGACGGTGGTGTCAATCCTTATCTTTTCATGCGGCGCAGCCGTTATCTGGTCGCAGACAAAAAATATTCTCCGCCGCCTTGTTTCTCTTCGTCAGGCAACCCGGGACCTGGCGGCCGGTAGGTTTACACCCATTCACCTCCCCGGTACCCATGATGAAATCTCCAGTTTGATAGTCAGTCGTAACACAATGGTCGAATCCCTGGAACAGAAGCAGGAGCAATTGATTCAGTCAACAAAGATGGCTTCGATTGGTACGTTTTCTTCCGGCATTGCCCATGAGATCAATAACCCTCTCAATAATATCTCCCTGTCGGTGGATATGCTGATGGAAGAATTGGATGAGCTTGATAGGGAGGAAATGAGAGAGATTCTGGAAGATATCATGGGGCAGACCGAGCGGGCGAGCAGAATTGTTCACAATCTGCTGGATTTTTCCAGGGCCCATGCCACGGAAATGGAATTGCTGCATTTGGATGAGGTGTTGGCAAAGACGAAAAATCTGATCATCAATGAATTGCGTATTCATAAGATTGCCCTGGAAACGGAGATCGGTGACAATCTCCCCCCGGTCCGTGGTGATTTCCAAAAATTACAGCAGGTTTTTCTTAACCTGATCATCAATGCCGAACAGGCCATCGGTGAACATGGAAGAATTGTGCTTAAGGCGATGCCGACGTCCGAAGATACCATACGAGTCGACGTCAGTGATTCCGGCTCCGGCATTGACCAGCAACATCTGGAGCGGATTTTTGATCCCTTTTTCACCACCAAGGAGACGGGTAAGGGGACCGGTCTCGGTCTGGCAATCGTTTACGGAATTGTTGAAAAACATGGAGGATATGTCGAGGTGGCCAGTAAACAGGGCGAGGGCACAATAATTTCCGTGCACCTGCCTGTTTATCATAGTGACAAAAACCGGGAGCGGAAACCAGCATGATTTCCATAGCAGTTGTCGATGATGAACCTATGGTCCGGGAAAATGAGTGCTTGCATATTTCATTTCAGGCAGGATACGGTGTAAATAATATTTATTGATTGATATTATCACTCAGCTTGAATAAAATTAGGAAAAAATGGCTGCAAAATATGGTATGAGATCACTGTTGGTATCCCATGTTGCCTGGGAATGATCGATTATCAGATTTATTACTCTCAAATACTCTGCACATTGATTGGCACGTAAGTCGTCACGGGCACCCCGCCTTCGGAGTCTCGCAGATAAGCGGAACGTAGTGAAGACTTTGGGTAGTGAAGACTCCGGGCTCGCTTACCAGCACGGTCGCGATTGCCCGCATAGAGGGGCCATAACGAACAATCGCGCCTGTACAAAATCGGGGCACCTGTGCCAACTTGTAGCTCCTGATAGAATGAAAACAAGTAGTTACATAACCTGTGATCAATTGCATTGGCACAGCTGCTGCCTGACGTTGTCAATAAATTAAAACGGGAGGAGGGAAGAAACTATCATGCTTCATATGTATTTACCCATTGCGGGCAACAGCGTGAATATTTTTCTTATTCTTGGTCTAGGCGGTTTCGTCGGCCTGCTATCGGGAATTTTTGGTGTCGGCGGCGGCTTTCTCATGACACCGCTTCTGATGATGTTTGGTATTCCGCCGACGGTGGCGGCGGCGTCCGATTCCAACCAGATTGTCGGCGCCTCAACCTCTGGAACCATCGCCCACATGCGGCTTGGCAATGTGGATATTCCAATGGGCCTGATGCTTCTGATTGGTGGTATAGCCGGCGGAACGGTCGGGGTTCAGGTTATTAAACTGCTCAAGGCCATGGGCAATGCGGATTTTCTCATAGCCATCACCTATGTCATCATGCTTGGCGGGGTTGGTGGCTATATGTTTTGGGAAAGCCTGCAGGGAATGCGGCATGATAACGGCATGCCGATAGAAAGGAAAAAGCCCAAAGCAAAGGGAGGGGACGAGAAAAAATCTTTTGTTCAGAATTTGCCATTTCAGTACAAATTTGAAAAATCCGGCTGTGAGATTTCCATGCTCCTGCCGCTTTCCTTTGGAATCCTGGTTGGCGTTTTAGCCGCTATCATGGGTGTGGGTGGCGGTTTTATCATGGTACCGGTCATGGTCTATCTCCTTCGCATGCCCATGCATGTTGTTGTCGGCACCAGTTTGTTTCAGATCCTTTTTACCTGTGTCAACGTTACCATTATGCAGGCCTGGTCCAACCATACTGTTGACTTTGTCCTTGCCGTTCTTCTGCTCCTCGGGTCCACCATCGGCGCTCAGGTCGGGACGGCTGTGTCCAAACGGCTCAATGCCGACCAGTTGAAGATCATGCTGGCAAGTCTGGTTTTGCTGGTGTGTGTGAAGATGATGGCCGGTTTGCTGATGACGCCATCCATTATGGTTGCGCTAAAAGGCGGGCATTGAAAATCAGGAGAGGAGAAGACAATGCAGACAAACCAGCATGGCTGGACCATGTTTTACGTCCCAGCCACAACAAATGATGAAAATATCCCGAAAGGACACAGCTATGCGGACTGTTTTCGGATAAAATTATTGGGATTAATAGCAGGTATGCTGGCCTGTCTTATCTGGGTCGGGTCGACATGGGCCTCTGCAGCGCCGGTTACCCTGCGTCTTGCCCATACGACCCTGTATATTTCCACGTTTTATAACGGCACCACTCTCAAGGCATCGGGTACCCTGCCTGCGGATGCGGATGTTCTCCTTCATGTGATCGGGGCGAAAAAAAATGTTGCCTTGAAGGTTAAAGGCAAGGTAGCCGGCCTGTTATGGATGAACAAGACCGATGTCGAGCTTGAAAACACCCCGGCGGTCTACATGGTGTATACGCCCGAGAAGGTGGGTAACGATCTGTTGCTCTCGCAGCTTGAAGGCGATGCCAAGGCCCTGGTCAAGGATGTTGCCATGTTGGGTGTCGGCTACAAGGCCGTGGTCAAGGACATCGCTATCAAACCGGAAACTGCGGACAAGAAATTTGTCTTTGGCGAATATGTAAAACTTATGGAAAAAGCAGGGGTGTACGGGGTGCATAACGGTGCCGTCGAATATGGGCCGGTCAAAGAGGGGAAAAAACAATATTCGGTGACCCTGGTTATTCCTCCTAAAATGAATGCCGGTAAATATCTGATCGAGGCCATAGCCGTCAAGGACGGCAGGCCCGTTGGCAGGGCCAGTGAAGAGATAACCATTGAGCTTTCCGGACTGCCTAAGGTTATTGCCTCGCTTGCCTATGAACATTCGCTCCTGTTCGGTATCATGGCTGTTGCCATTGCCGTCGCCACCGGTTTGCTCATCGGGGTCCTGTTCAAGGGAGGAGGTGGCGCCCATTGATGAATCATTTCTGAACGATAAAAGACGATGAGCGTATTTGGTCGGATTCGTCGGCTTTTCGACGGCAAGAAAAGGGAAACAGTTCCTTTCAAGATTCTCTTTGCCGAGTTTAAGAAGAGTCTTGAATTGAATAATCAGATTCTCGATCTCATTGCCGATGCCAATGACAAGCTCAGCGGAGATTATATCTTTGGTGAGCAGTATATCCAGCACACCTGCAGTGAACTGGCGGATCTGGTCCGGCAGCTCATCGTCACCATCAACCACCTGACCGAGCAGAAATATGCGGCCCTCTATATTAGTTTTCATAGGATTGAAGAAGAAATAGAAACGCTTTTGCAGGGGCAGGTCCTGGGACAGGTTAAGGATTACATCCTTCCCTATTCCATGATTTCAAGAGCGTTGATCGATTCGGTGGGAGGGAAAAATGCCCATATCGCTGAAATAGGAAACCTGCTCGATCATCAAATTCCCGATGGTTTTGCTATTACCACCAAAGGATTCAATCTGTTTGTTGACGAGAATAATATACGGGATGAAATCCTTTCCATCGACAGGAGCTGGCGCCGGAGAGAAATATCCGTTGATGAGGCATCCCGCCGGATTCAACATGCCATAAAAGAGGCCGAAGTACCGACTATATTACAGGTGGAGATGCTGGCCGCCGCCGAAGCCCTCAGCAAACGACACAAGGATATCACTCCCTGTTTTGCCGTTCGCTCCAGCGCCCTTGGCGAGGATGAGATTTCTTCCTTTGCCGGCCAGTACTTAAGCCGGCTCAATATTCCGTTAAAGGAAATCCCTCAGGCCTACAAAGATGTCCTTGCCAGCCTGTACAGCCCGGAAGCCATGGAATATCGCCTGATGATGGACTTCAGGCCCCATGAGATCATGATGGCGGTCGCCTGTCAGCTTATGATTCCGGCCAAAGTCAGTGGCGTTCTCTATACCTATGATCCGGTGCGGCCGGAAAATGAAACCATGATTGTCAACTCGGCATGGGGTCTTGGAGAGCCCATTGTTGCCGGGGAAGTGCCAACAGACCATTTTGTTCTTGATCGCAGTCCCCCCTATGAAGTCCGGGAAGTACAGATTGTCCATAAAACCAAAACCATGGTACAGCGAGGCTGCGGCGGCACCGGCATAGACAGCGTCCAGGAGGAGCAGCGCCGGGAATCCAGTCTGACCCCTGACCAGCTGCGGGAACTTGCCGAGATCGGCATGCGGCTGGAAAAATATTTCAAACGGCCCCAGGATATAGAATTTGCCATTGATCCGCAGGACCGGGTGATCGTACTCCAGTCCAGGCAGCTGCGACTGCAGCAGAAAAGAGCGCCCCGCGCCTGTGACTTGCGTGACCTGGAGGAAAAGTATCCCATTCTTATCAGGGGGCGGGGAATTGCCGCCATGGAAGGCATTGCCATCGGACCGGCCTGGGTCTTTTCAGAAGAAAGGGACCTGAATGATTTTCCCATGGGAGGCATTCTTGTTGCCTGTCATGCCACGCCGCAACTTGCCCGGGTTATCCACAAGGCGGTCGGCTTTATCATGGACCTGGGTTCGACGACCGGTCATCTGGCCACCGTGGCCCGTGAATTTCGGGTGCCGGCCCTGTTCAAGACAGAGAATGCAACCGAAGTAATCACCGATGGAGAGGAAATTACGCTCGATACCGAATGTCTGACCGTTTACAAGGGGGCTGTCCAGGAGTTGCAGTACTACGCAATCCAGGAAGAACCCATTGAAGAGATGTATGAATATCGGCTGTTGCGGAGGGTTTTGAAGAAAATCGAACCTCTCAATCTGACTGATCCTACCGCCGAAAATTTCACTCCGGAGGGATGCCGCACCTATCATGACCTGACCCGTTTTGTTCATGAAAAGGCAGTAGAAACCATTATTGACCTCAATTTCTACCATGCCCATCATCGTGACACCCAGGCGGGCAAACTGCTCTGGGATTTTCCCCTGGATCTTATCCTGATCGATGTCGGCGGCGGTATCGAAGGTTCCCATTCCCAAGGTGTCCGTCCGGAACAGATAACTTCGGTGCCCATGCGGGCAATTCTCGATGGCATGTCCTATCCCGGCATCTGGGATATGGCGCCGGCCGGAGTCGATTTCTCCAGCTTTATGTCCAGCCTGACCAGGACCACTTCCGTACGTTCCACCTCACCGGAAGATGTGGGCCGCAATCTGGCCGTGGTCTCGGCCGAGTACACCAATATCAATTTCCGGCTCGGTTATCATTTTACGGTCATTGATGCCTTTGTCTCCGACAATGTTTTGGATAATCATATCTATTTCAGGTTTTCCGGTGGTGTGACCGAAACAGTCAGGCGATCCAGGAGGACCCGTCTGCTTGCCAAAATACTCTCCTATTATGATTTTCTCTGTGAGCTGTATGGTGATATTGTCGTGGCCAGGTTGAAAAGAACAAACCGGGAACGGATGATGAAGCGTCTTTTTCTCCTTGGCGTGCTGGTCGGCTTTACCAGGCAGCTCGATGTCGAAATGGTCAGCGAAGAGACCATTGACATCTTTTTCAACAAGATACGAACCATCATGGATCATGAACATGGAAAATAAACAGACCAGCATCCTGATTCTGGATGATGAGCCCATTGTCGGCAAGCGGCTGCAACCGTCACTGGAAAAAAAAGGTTATGAGGTCGAATCATTTACCAGCAGCCAAGAGGCCCTGGAGCGGATTGAAGAGCGGTCCTTTGATATTGTGGTTACCGATCTGAAGATGGAGGGGATGGATGGTATGCAGTTCCTTACCCTGGTGAAAGAGAAGTATCCGGATACCGAGGTGATTGTTATCACCGGTTTTGCCACCATGGCGACAGCCAGGGAATCCTTTAATAAAGGTGTATTCGATTTTCTTCCAAAACCATTTAAACTTGGGGAGATCGTCGATGTTATCACCAGGGCGGAGGCAAAGAAAATACATCACTGCCAGCCCTGATTGTTTCCGGGCATTCCTTGCGGCCCCAATCCCTGTCTTAAGCTTCCACCTGCCCGCCCTTCATCTTTTCCATGATGGCGTCGTAAAAGCTTCGATCTACTGCGTCGTGTGTCCTGTGGCGATTCGACATACTGCATGTATAGTCAAGACCCGCCACAGAACACTATTCTTCGGAATCTCCGCTACGCTCCGCTTCCATGTATATCGACCAAGCTCAGGGGCAAGCGGGATTCACAGCAAGGAGTTTTGAATTACCTGTGGCATTAGCAAAAATGATGACCTTCGAAAAACCGCCGTGTCCGCTTGTCCCCTGCAGCGCTTTGAGCGTTTTTTTTGGTGGTATTTCTCCGTGTTAAGGTGCAAAAAGCTCTTGCAGTAAATGAAGTGTTTTTGCCTGAGTGTTTTTGCTTATTATTCCTAATTTTTTTACAAGCCTTCGCTTGTCAACAGTGCGGATTTGATCAAGAACAATCTGTCTCTTTTTTCCTTGAAAGGAACAGGCAATTCTTGTTGGATAATTTCTCCCTTTTGTTGTCATCGGAGCAACGATAACAGTTGAAATATGATGATTCATTTCGTTTGGTGAAATGATAAGGCATGGTCTGGTTTTTTGTATTTCATGTCCAACTGTTGGATCAAGGTTGATGAGAAATACT
>WFZC01000250.1 GCA_015489765.1 Desulfobulbaceae bacterium | reverse complement strand
GTATGGGGTCCGCTCGGCGATGAATTTCAGTTTCAGGTAAAGTGGCTCGTCTATCCTCAGCGGCAAGGTCTTTTTCACATCTTCCCGGACATGGGGTTCTTCCCAGGGATAGACTTCGTTCGCCTTGGCGCTTTTTTTCCCTGCACCGGCTGCAAACTTGTCAAGGTCTCTGTCTTTACTCACTTTGGGGGTTGAACGGAGTGGAGTTTTCTTTTTAGTCGCCACAATAGACCTCTTTGTAGAGTTGATTCATTTCATCTGCTGCTTTTTTATCCTGTTTCCATTCGACAACGGAAAGGCCGTCTCGGCCTGATTTGCGAAAAGCTATGCGATCCCTGAGTACGGCGTCGAGCAAGGAGAGGTGTTGAAATTCTTCTTCCTCGAAAAACTCTCGGGTTTCCAGATCTTCCCGAACCGCAGGATTTGTGGACACCCGATTCAGGACAATAAAGGCCTGCAGATTTTCGTTTAGTCCTTGGGCCATCTCCACAAGCTCATCCATTTGCCGAATGGTCCAGATGTCGAACTGAAAGGGTTGAATCGGGATGTATACCCGGTCGGATACGCCGAGAGAATAGCGCAATTCCATGGAATCCCTGCCGCCAGCATCGATGATGATTTCATCATACCTGTCCGCCAGGTCACGCACCTGGGAGGCCAGCCCTTTACCGAATTTCTGCACACAGGCGATCCGGGGTTCAATCTCTGTATCTTCCCGGACGGTTGCCCAGAAAGAAGCTGTTCCCTGCCGGTCCGTGTCCAGCAGTAAAACGTCTTTCCCCTGCAGGGCCAGCATGGCTGCCATGTTGGTTGCCAGGGTGGTTTTCCCGGTGCCACCCTTCTCGCCACCAAATAATACGATACTCATAAAACAATCCCGTATTAGATTATACTGTTACCTAAATACATACTGAATGATATGATATCATTTTTCGGATATTTTGCAACGACCTGACAATAAAAAAGCCGTCCCCCGAAGGAGACGGCTGCGGTTAAAGGGTGTCTATCAGGCAGGCACAGGGGCAAGACCAACATCAGTCTGTTTCAGCTCGGCCATCTTCTCGGTCAGCATCCAGAGGGCTTGGTTCAACCTGATATTCTTGTCCAAAGCCTTGACCGGCCTGGTGGTTGTTCTTCTGGTTCGTCCGTTCCTGTCCTTGGTTGTTCCCTTGAGACCGCCGCGCATGATGTTCTCCTGGACCACGTTGAAGGTGGTCCACAGATCATTGCCCCGGTCATCGTAGCGCCGCTCTTCAAGCAGCTGCTGGGGATTGATCGGGGCAGCTTCCGGATCATCGTATTTCAGACTGTGAGCAGCCTGTGCAAATACGCCACGCTCGTCCGGAGTCATCTCAATGACCTTCATCTCGTCGACCCGTTCGGCAATGGTGGATGCGGCCGAGGCGATCCGCCGGGCCGACTGGATAAACTCATCCGGTTTGAACCCGACATGCTTGTGGCTGAAGTTGGCAAACTCCGAGGCCACCATCAGACCGTTGCCGCAGACCTTCCGCCAGACCGAGGCGATCAATTTGAAGGCACAGCCTCGATCATGGGAGTTGTATAGAACCAGGTCAACCCGTTCGCCGTCAAACGAGAGGCCGTTCTTGGCAAAACGGATCAGGTGCCGTTGGTACCCTTCCCGCCTGGCAATTCGCACCGTGCTCTGCTCGGCATGGATGGGCTGCCATCCGGTATCGCGCAGCAGATCAACAGCGGTCAGGGTCGGAACAAAAGAGTAGCGTTTCGATACCCCGTCGATGGGTTCGAAGGAACCGGCTGCCGGGGCAAGGAATACTATCTGGTCGTTGGTCAAAAATGCTTGTGCTGTCATTGTCTTATCTCCAAAAAAAGAAAATGAAAAACAGGGACAAGACAATGCCCCCGAGGGGCGGTTTGCCCCTGTCGGGTTGGTTGAAAAAATATGGCTTTGGTTCAGTGCTACCGATCCCCGAGCAGTCCGTAATCGGCAAAGGAAACAATTTCCTCGCCGATCACCAGATGATCGAGAACACGGACATCGATCACCTCCAGAACATCCATGAGCCTGTTGGTGAGGGCGATATCCTCCTTGCTGGGCGAAGGATCACCCGAGGGATGGTTATGGGTCAAAACAACTGCCGCCGCATTGAGCTGCAGGGCTTCCCGGACAACTTCCCTGGGATGGACCGTGGCCCTGTTGATGGAACCCCGGAACATCTCCTTGAATGCCAAGACCCGATGACAGGCATCGAGAAACAGACAGGCAAAGACTTCGCACTGTTTGTCCCTGAGCCTGTAGCCGATGGCGGCCCCGGCATCCCTGGACGAGGAAATCCTGGTTCCACGCCGCAGACGATAACCACTGAGCCTATTGGCCTCGGTGAACACCTGTTGTTCCGGTGCGGGACGATATGCACCGTCCCGATCTCTGACAAAAAGCATTGGCACCTCCTTTGGTTGCGGGGGAACCAATGCCCCATACCGGGGGAGGGTTCCCCCGATTGGGTTTTGTTTGTTCTTTTTGTTTATGCCGCTGTCTTTGGCCGAACCTCGGCCAGCACAAAGACGTTGGACTGTTTCGGCCTGTAAATACGGATGGGCTTGTCGTTGATCTCGCCGCAACCCTTGCGGTCATACCAGCCGACCTTTCTGCCGGACCAGTACACGGCTCCGGCTTTGAGCTCGAACCGGTTCCGATCCACATAGACCACCGCGCCCTCGTTGCGGACATACACCCTGCCCCGCACAATCAACTCGTGCGTTACCGAGGCGCTGCCCGTGGCCGTGGTCATGGTGGTCCTGATCGTGGTCGTGGTCCGTACATCCGGATCCTCGTCCAGGGCCAGGGAAGAGATCAGTTCACTCTGCTTATACCGGTTCCAGGCATCGTCCAGGTTGGTGATTGTACTCTTGCCGGTCAACGCCTTGGCAAGTTCATACATCATGGAGTTGTCGGATTCCGATAATGCAGCCAGCCCCTGGTCGGACAGCTCTCCCTCCACAGCAAGGGATGTTTCCATCTTCTGGGCCATGAGTGAGAGTGCCTTTTCCTGCATGGACTTTGCGTATGCCATGTAGAACACCCGGACCGGCTTGTCCTGGCCAATACGCCACGAACGGCGACTGGCCTGCCGCAGGGTGAATACAGAGTATCCGCACTGAAAGAAAATAATGGTGGGGAAATCCAGCAGATCCAGCCCGGTTTTCACCAGGTTGGGGTTGCAGATTAAAAGATCATATCTGCCTGTTGCCAGATTATCCTTGAGCCACTGTTCACGGTTTTCAGGCTTTACGCCCTGGCTTCGCATGATGAGCGGTGAAAACCCGTTTTCCGTGAGCTTTTCCTCCAAGGTCGGCAACAGATCCCTGGTGCCGGTATGCTCCAGAAAGACAGCAACCTTGCGTCCCTGTTTCTTCTCTGCTGTAAGAATCTCCAGCAGACGTTCTTCCTTGGGGAGCAGGTCAATATCCAGAGCCTGGGCACTGCCGACAATTTCCTCTATGCCGTTTCGTTCGAGCGTGACCTGTTCCTCTACCCGGCAACCATCAGGATAGGCCAGCAAAGACTGAAGCATCTTCCCCAAAAGCCGCATGTCACCACGGGCCAGGGCCTGCTGGGTTGCCGTCATCAAACTGTCGGATAACTGGTCATACTCTTTTTCCGGTTCTTCATTCATGGCCACCGGCACGATGATCTCATCGTACTCAGGTAGGGCCTCGCTGATGTCAGAGAGTCGAACAAACACCGACCGTTCAAGAAGCAGATC
>WFZC01000249.1 GCA_015489765.1 Desulfobulbaceae bacterium | reverse complement strand
CCTCTTATCCGTAAGGTATCTGTAGCAAAATTTACCCGTACCCTCAGTACCATGTTACAAAGTGGCGTTCCTATTCTTGACGCCCTCCAGGTTGTGGCAAAGACCTCTGGCAATAAAGTCATTGAACGGGCCGTCGTTCGTGTTGGCGACAGTATTGCCGAAGGCCGACCAATTGCCGAACCTTTGGAGGAAACAGGAGTTTTTCCCAATATGGTTGTCCAGATGATCAATGTCGGCGAGTCCGTTGGCGCCCTGGACACCATGCTGGAAAAAATTGCTGATTTTTACGATGAAGAGGTTGACCAGGCTGTAGAAAATCTAACGGCCATGATAGAGCCGCTGATGATGGTTTTTCTTGGAGGCATGATTGGCGGTCTGGTTGTTGCGATGTATCTACCAATATTCCAGATGGCCGGTAATATTTAAGAGCTCTACCAATCGGGCTTGCGGAATTAAATCATGTTTCCTGTTTCGATAAGCAACAGGGCACCCATCTTTACTGGAAATTTATATTGACAATACAGACATATGATACGTATCATAGGTGCAGATACAATGAGCCGGTGCTTTATTCAAATTCAAATTTCTTACACAAAAGCCGGATCAGGGATTAAGAATCTCCGTCCATGCGCCAAAATGATAAAAAATACAGCAATGATTCAACTCCTACAGGAGGATCACCATGACATTGACAAAGGCTAACCTGATTGGACAGGTCTATAAAAAACATCCAACACTGACAAAGGCCCAGGCCACCGAATCCGTAGAGACCTTTCTGGCGCTGGCAAAAGAGTCCCTCATTGGGGGAGAAGACCTACTTTTGAGCGGTTTTGGGAAATTTAACGTCAAGGATAAAAAATCACGCCGGGGAAGAAATCCACAAACAGGTAATGAACTTATCCTGGAGGCACGACGGGTTGTTACATTCAAACCATCGGGTATCCTGCGGGCTAAAATTAACAAATAATTATTTATCTGGTTGCATAGAAAAATTTGCAATAGAAAAATTTTTCATTAACACCCTCAATACCGTACGCATCAGCCATAAAGGGGGCATCATCGGATGTCTCCTTTTATTTTTTTCTTATCGGTTGTCAACTTCCATGACTTCTCAGCTTCCCACCATTTCTGTTCCCGGTAACAGCATAGACATCACAGATAACACCTATCGACTTCGTCCTGAAGATGATGCTCTGCCTGACCAGCACCTTGATGAAAGCATACAGCGCATGGGTATACTGCAACCACCGCTTTTACAGCCGGGGCAGAACAACAATGAAACGCGCTATATCATACTCTCTGGTTACAAACGCATCCTTGCGGCACAATCCCATGGAATCGGAGATATTGTTTGCCTGATTCTTCCTCTATCAACAGAGCCGGCACTGAAATGGCATATCATCCTGACCCATGCCCTGATCGGCAGCAGACTCAGTTGTATTGAACAGGCAACTTTTTTCTCCAAGGCCGCAAAAGAACTGTCCATCAGCGAGCAGCTCCTTCTTCTGCCCCTGCTTGGGCGTAAACCCCAACCCTATGTCCTCCAGGAACTTGCCGGCTATCTCACTCTTGCCCCGGAAACAACAAAGGCACTCCATGCCGGATATCTCCATGAAAAAAGAGCGAAACAGCTGGCAAAGTTATCCCATCAGGACCAGAGAATCGTTATTGAGCTGATACGATATTATAAACTGGGAGGAACAAAGCAGAAAAAACTTGTCAATATGGCTTTTGAGCTCGTCATGCGAACAGGAGATTCCTTTCAGAAAATACTTGAAAAATGGAACCAGGATCAATTTGCGGCTGAAAATCGACCGCAACAGGCAATGGCGCTCTTGTCCTGGCTGGAAAGGCAATGCTTCCCGAAAAGTACCATAGCCAGTGAACAATTCAAACAATTTCAACGAACACTGCAGTTACCAAAGAACTATACTCTTACACCGTCGCCATCCTTTGAAGATGACAGTTTGACATTATCAATATTTTTTACTAACCAGAACCAGTTCTTACAGCACTGGCCTTCATTAAAGGATATTATGGCCAGAGACCATGAATAAGGGTGTCTTCCCCTACACTGGTAACGGTAATATCCTGCAGCCTTTTCACCTGTTCCCTGCTGCCCGCCCTATAACCGGTAAGTAATGGCTGGCCCTGGTCACCGATAAAAAAGGGGGCCAGCAGGAGATATACTTCATCAATAAGGTTATTACGGACAAAGGAACCCAAAATAGCCGCACCGCCTTCTACAAGTACGGAAAGTATATTATGCGCTCCAAGCACCTGAAGGACTTTTTTCAACTCTACCTTACCGTTTTCTGTGGTGGAAACAGGAAAAATTTTTGCCCCTGCCCCGATCAACTCCTGCTCTCGTTTTTCTCGCAAAGCTGTTTTTTTTGAGGAAGATGCGCAGAAAATCCAGGTTTCTGCATTGGACTGCTGGCGGAAAAGCCTTGCCCCCGGTTCTGTTCGCAGCTCACTGTCAACAATAACACGAAGGGGATCTCGGGTTTCCTGGTTTTGCAGACGTGTCGTCAACGAAGGATTGTCAATAACAGCAGTATTGGCGCCGATCAGGATGGCATCCAGCCGGTTGCGCAGGCCATGCACAAACTCCCTGCTCTCCTTACCGGTAATGGCGCCGCCCTGGCCCTGCTGGTACGTTATCCTGCCGTCAAGACTCAATCCAGCCTTCATAACCACCCACGGCAAACCAGTCCGTACATGCTTGAAAAAGGGATAATTCAGGGCGCGGCATTTCTGTTCGCAAACACCGGATTCAACGACCAGTCCTTGGGCCGCTAAATACTCTGCTCCGCCCTGGGCAAGGGGATTGGGATCTTTACAACCGATAACCACTCGTGATATTCCGGCCTCATAGACCGCATGACTACAGGGGGGGGTCCTGCCGGTGTGATTACAGGGCTCCAGAGTGACATACATGGTCGCACCCTTGGCAGCAGTGCCCGCATCGGCCAGGGCATGAATCTCGGCATGTGGTGTTCCTGCTTTTTTATGATAGCCACGCCCTACAATACAGCCGTTATTGACAACAACAGCTCCGACGCAGGGATTGGGAGAGGTCCGGCCAATTCCCTTTCGCGCCTCATCCAAGGCAACCTGCATAAAATACTGGTCCTGGTCCGTCATGAGTGAAATTTATGCAAAAGAAAAAGGTGGCATTCAGGTAAATAAACCCGTGCCAAATCACTGTTACGGAATATCAGAATCACCCAACCATGACCTGAACCATCGGAAAATTGATACCTGTTATTATGCCAGTTATATTCAGGAATTTTCCCGGTCACCGATAAAATGCTTTAATTCCTCCATGAACTCATTGACGTCTTTGAACTGACGATACACAGAGGCAAAACGAACATAGGCAACCTCGTCAAGGGAGGGCAACGCTTCCATCACCCATTCACCAATGGTACTGGTTGGAATTTCCTTGCCGCCGGCATCCTGAAGCTTCCCTTCTATTTCATCCACAAACGCGTCGATATCGGCAATGGAGACCGGTAATTTTTCACAAGCCTTTTCCAGACCAGCTATGATTTTTCCCCTGTTCCACGGTTCTCTGCGTCCATCTTTTTTCACCAGCATGGGCAGCATGAGCTCGATACGCTCATAGGTCGTAAACCGTTGTTCACAGTTGGCACAGACCCGTCTTCTACGGGTGATGGTTTTATCCTTGTTCAAACGGGAATCAATAACCCGATTATCAAGATGATCACAATAGGGGCACTTCATAATTTTTCCTCCTACTGATCATACCGGGGAAGATCAGGATAAATAGGCAGCCGGTCACACAGTTTTCGTACTTCCTGTCGTATTTCCCCAAGCACTTGAGGAGTGCGGTTGCTGATGGCCCGGTTGATCCAATCGGCAATCATCACCATCTCCGGTTCCTTAAGACCACGGGTCGTTACGGCTGGCGTGCCCAGGCGAATGCCTCCGGTAACAAAGCGTGAGCGGGTATCAAAGGGAATAGCATTTTTGTTAACGGTTAAACCGGCGTCTTCAAGTAGGTTTTCCGCTTCCTTACCGGTAATGTCCTTGCTGTTCAGATCAAGGAGCAATAGATGATTATCGGTGCCACCGGAAACTATTCGAAAACCCCGTCGGTGCAGTTCCCTGGCAAGGATGTCGGCATTGGCAATCACCTGTTTCTGGTAATCGACAAATTCATCGGTCATGGCCTCCTTAAAGGCGACCGCCTTGGCGGCAATAACATGCACCAACGGTCCACCCTGAATGCCGGGAAAAATATTGGAATCAAGGGCCCTGGCATGTTTTTCCCTAGCCAGAATAAGACCACCACGCGGACCGCGCAGGGTTTTATGGGTTGTTGTTGTGACAAAATCAGCATATGGCACCGGAGAAGGATGAACCCCTGCAGCTACCAGACCGGCAATATGCGCCATATCCACCATGAACAGCGCTCCTATCTGATCAGCTATGGACCGAAAACCGGCAAAATCAATAACACGGGGATAAGCACTTGCACCGGCCACTATCATTTTGGGTCGATTCTCAAACGCTATTCGTTCCACCTCTTCCATGTTGATGGTCTCGGTGTCACGTTCAACTCCATAGGAGATAAAATTGAACAGCTTGCCGGAAAAACTGACACTGGCGCCATGGGTCAGGTGACCGCCATGGGCAAGATCCATGCCCAGCACCTTGTCACCGGGTTTCAAGGTGGCGAAATATACGGCCATATTTGCCTGGCTGCCGGAATGGGGCTGAACATTGGCATATTCGGCCCCAAAAATATTTTTAGCCCGGATAACGGCAAGTGATTCGACCTCGTCGGCATAATCACAACCGCCATAATACCTGCGATTCGGGTAGCCTTCGGCATATTTATTGGTGAATATCGAGCCTTGAGCTTCAAGAACGGCTTGGGAAACAATATTTTCCGAAGCGATCAGCTCCAGTTGATTGCTCTGGCGTTCGAGTTCGTATTGTATATATTGAAATACAGCAGGATCAGTCTGTTGCAGTGTGGCCATGATTATGCCTGTAAAGAAAATATGTAAGTAGTCAGGCGCACAGTATCTTCGCACGGTAGCAACTGTCCGCATAGTGGGCTATCGGAGTCTCCGCTACGCTCCGCTTACCTGCGACCAGTCGCGCCTGCACGAATCTACGGCCCCCTGACCATTTACAAGTTTAAGATATATAAAAACACATGGTTACAAATCGTGTGACCAGTTACAAAAATATAGTAACCGGTCTGAAATTGATTATTCCAGGCCAGGTGTGAGAGTGAATTTCACCACCAGTGCTATCTATACGGCTGATGGTTCCCATCCAATATAGGATAATGGGAAGTATAACAAAAATAATGAAAAAACCGGCAGCCTGAAACAGAACTGCCGGTTTTTGAATTTGTTGTCAACAATATCAGCTTATCATATCAAGTCGCCGTTGGTGCCGTCCACCGGCGAATGCGGTGTCCAACCAGACCCGAACAATATCAAGTGCTACCTCTATGCCCAAAACCCGTCCTCCAAGACAGAGCACGTTGGCATTATTATGTTCCCGGCTCATCCTGGCGGTATAGGCATCATGACAGAGGGTGGCCCTGATATCCCGATACCGGTTGGCGGCTATGGACATACCTATTCCGGTGCCACAGATAAGAATTCCGAATTGCGAGCTACCTTGCCGGACATGTTCGCATACCTGTCTGGCAATTTCAGGATAGTCAACGGAATCCTTGGAAAAACAGCCAACATCGGCAACCCTGTGTTCCAGATCGGCCAGCAGCGAGGAAATCTCTTCTTTCATTTCAAAGCCACCGTGGTCACTTCCAAGAGCAATGTTCACAACTGATACTCTCCCCAGTTAACTGTTACAGGTAAACCAGAATGGCTAAATTATAATTTACCGTCCCAGCCACAACGAATAATGCAAAATCAAAAAATTACGCTGAAAACATGCATAATTCTGTTTTCAGTCAAAACGTTGCATGATAATAACACCGTTTGTTCCACCAAAACCAAAGGAGTTGGACATGGCGACAGCTGGTTTGCTTTCCCTGGCGTTATTGGGAACATAGTCCAAATCGCAGGCAGGGTCAGGCTCGTCAAGGTTGATCGTCGGAGGAATAACGCCGTGATAAAGAGTCAAAGCAGTAAAAACAGACTCAATCCCCCCTGCCCCACCAAGCATGTGCCCGGTCATGGATTTTGTCGAGCTGATTTCAAGTTTCCCAGCATGGTCACCAAAAACGGTTTTAATGGCAACGGTTTCACAACGATCATTAAGGGGCGTTGATGTACCGTGGGCATTGATATAATCAACATCCCCTGGTTGCAAACCGGCATCTCTCAATGCCCTGGCCATGCAACGGGCGCCTCCTTCACCGTTTTCCGGGGGAGCAGCAATATGATAGGCATCACTTGTCTGCCCAAAGCCCGTGATTTCTGCATAAATGACCGCTCCGCGCTTTCTCGCTGATTCCAGCTCTTCAAGGACCAGCATACCGGCGCCTTCGGCAATGATAAAGCCGTCACGGTCACGATCAAAGGGGCGGGACGCCTTTTCCGGTTCATCATTACGGGTGGAAAGCGCCTTCATTGAAGAGAACCCACCAACGGCAAGAGGGCATATCACCGATTCCGCCCCTCCAGTGACAGCGACATCACAATCGCCATAGGCTATGTGACGAAAGGCCTCACCTACGGCGTGGGTACCGGCCGCACATGCAGTGGATAGAGAGAGATTCGGTCCCTTGGCACCTACATGCATGGAAATATGGCCCGAAGGCATGTTTGGTATGACCCGGGGAATAAAAAAAGGAGTGATTCGACGTGGTCCCTTTGCCCGGTAAACGTCATGGTACTCTTCAATAGTGGGCAGTCCGCCCATGCCGCAGCCGGTTATAACTCCCACCCTGTCCGCATTGGCATCTGTGATGACAAATCCACTTTCCTTCCAGGCCATGTCAGCGGCGGCAACAGCATATTGCACAAAAAGGTCAAGATTTTTCAGCTGCTTTTTCTCAAACCAGCGTTCAGGAGTAAAATCCTTGACCTCGGCTGCTATCCGTGCGGCCTGGTCAGAGGCGTCAAACCGGGTAATGGCGGCTACACCGCTCTTTCCCTGCACCAATGTCTGCCAGGTCTTTTCCGTTCCTGTACCGAGTGGGGTCACCAGGCCTACCCCGGTAACGACTACCCTTCGTTTCACAATATCTGCCCTGTTTATCAGAAAATAGCCGCGTAGCTGTGTTCCTTCGGACTATTTTCATCATTTGTTGTGGCTGGGACAATTAAATATGACCCAGCCATGCTGGTTTAACCGAAAATAGCCCGCGAATGATGCCGTTTCGGACTATTCTCATCACTTATTGTAGCTGGGACGATAAAACTGGACCAGCCATGTCGGTTTATCCCTTAATTTTATCTATATAATCAATGGCATCCTGGACGGTGGCAATTTTTTCGGCATCTTCATCGGGAATCTCCACATCAAATTCCTCTTCCATCGCCATGATCAGCTCAACCAGATCAAGAGAATCGGCGCCAAGATCATCGACAAATGATGCACCAGGAACAACTTTTTCCTTATCAACACTGAGCTGCTCGACAATTATTTCCGTCATTTTATCATCAACTGCCATCGGTTATCTCCTTTATGTTTTTTTTATTTTGGGGCGGATGGGCCCATCAACCAGCATCAAACAGGGACAAAACCATGTTCAGGTACCGCTGGTTTCATTCGGGAATTTGCCTGTAACATCTAATTCCCCATATACATACCGCCATTAACATGCAAAGTCTGTCCGGTCAAGTAACCGCTTTCAGGAAGTGCAAGAAAAGCGACACAGCCGGCAACATCTTCGGGGGTGCCCAGGCTTCCCAAGGGAATCTGAGCACGTATCGTTTCCTGAATGTCCTCAGGCAGAGAACTGGTCATGTCTGTGACAATATATCCGGGGGCAACACTGTTGACAGTGACCTGTCTCGGAGCAAGTTCTCTGGCCATGGATTTGGTCAGACCGATCATTCCTGCCTTGGCCGCGCCATAGTTGACCTGACCGCCATTGCCGAGGAAACCGATCACCGAGCTGATATTTATGATCCGGCCCCAACGTTTTTTCATCATGGCACGCATCACAGCCTTGGAACAGAGAAAAGCACCCTTCAAGTTGGTGTCAAGTACAAGGTCCCAGTCTGTTTCTTTCATCCGGGCCATCAGTCCGTCTCTGGTTATGCCTGCGTTATTAACCAGTATATCAGGGGCTCCGGATTCAGAGGTAATATGTTTGACCGCTTTTTGCACCGAGGCTCCATCAGCGACATCAAAACCAATACTTCTGCCAATGCCGCCCTTCTCTTCAATGAGTTGCACGGTCTCATCGGCTGCGGACGGATTGGCGACATAATTGACCCATACCGTACATCCCATGGCTGCCAGACGCAGGCAAACTGCCCGTCCAATTCCCCTGCTGCCTCCGGTAACCAAAGCTGTTTTGCCATCCAGACTCATTTGCGTGCCTCCCGGATTTTCTGGGTCAGAGCAGGAACTATTTCAAACAGATCACCAACAACACCATAAGTGGCAATATCAAAAATCGGCGCCTCTGCATCGCGATTAATGGCAACAATGGTTTTGGCCGACTGCATACCAACGGCATGCTGTATGGCCCCTGAGATACCACAGGCAATGTAGAGTTTTGGGCAGACGGTTTTTCCGGTCTGGCCGACCTGATGGGGATAAGAAACCCAGCCGGCATCGACCGCAGCCCTGGAAGCTGCGAGGGCGCCGTTAAGTTCATCTGCCAGTTCCCGCAGTATTGCAAACCCTTTCTCGCTTTCCAGGCCCCGTCCTCCTGCTACCAGAACCTCGACCTCCTGGATATTGACCTGGTCTGTTTCCTCCCGGACGGTTTCCAGCACTTCAACATCTGATGTAAACAGTTCCCGGTCAACACCAGGGGTAATAACCTCTCCGCTACGCCCGGGATCCGGCTCCAGGGGCGCCATGACCCTGGCCCGAACCGTGGCCATCTGAGGCCGGGAATGCGGACACTCAATCGTGGCCATGATATTGCCGCCAAAGGCGGGCCTGGTCTGAAGCAACATGCCGTCTTCCCTGCGAATGGCAAGCTGGGTACAATCAGCGGTCAGACCGGCGCCAAGGGCAGTCGCCACCTGGGGAATAACCGATCTGCCTATGGCGGTGGCTCCGGCCAGGACAATTTCAGGTTTATACTCCCGGATCAAATGTTCAAGGATCCTGCCGTACACGTCTTCCCGGTAGTGGCCAAGAGCGGGGTTATCAACAAGATAAACAATATCTGCTCCGCCTGCAATCAGGGAATCACAGGAATCCCGCAGGTCATTGCCAAGAAGAACACCACAAAGGGCAACTCCTCTATCATCGGCCAGCTGACGGCCAATACCAAGCAGTTCATAGGAAACATCGGCGATTACACCCTGCCTGGACTCAATAAAGACCCATACCCCTGACCAGGCATCAAAGTCAATTTTCTGGTCTCTGCCAATGTCTTCAATCTCGAGGGCTTCGACATCACATGCGTCCACACAGGTTCCGCACAATGTACATCCGTCTCCGACTACGGCCACACCGTCTTCAACCACTATGGCACCAAAAGGACAACTTTCTTCACAGGCACCACAACCAACACATTTATCAATATCGACTTTCAACATTGCTCTTTTTGCAATAAGATTTTTTTAGGACAGCTGCAAGACAGGCTTTGCCAAGGTTTATCCGAAAATAGCCCGCGTAGTTGTATCCTTTCGGACTATTTTCATCATTTGTTGTGGCTGGGACGGTAAATTATGGTCCAGCCATGCTGGTTTATCAGAAAATCGCCCACGGAGGACATGGCGGCCCATGCCGAAGTCGGAAATTTTCATTGTTTGTTGTGGCCGGCCAATATGGTCCAGCCATGCTGGTTTATCCGAAAATAGCCCACATAGCTGTGTCTTTCCGGATTATTTTCAGATGAAAGGTTTTAAACACTCGACAAGCCGGTCGACCTGTTCATCGACCGAACCGGTAAAAACAGCCCTATCCCCTCTGGGCTCCGGCGAAAACACCTTGACAACCTGGGTGGGAGATCCCGCAAGACCAATGCATTGCTCCTCGGCTCCTATATCTGCTGCGCCAAGTGTTGTAATTACCGCCTTCTTGGCCCGCATCTTTCCCTTTAGAGACGGAATTCTTGGTTCATTGATGTCCTTGACCACGGTCAGCAGGGCTGGTAACGGCAACCGAACAACATCATAGCCGTCATCCATCATCCGTTCAACAACGATATGGTCAGCTCCGACCTCTCTGGTTTTCTGCACACAGGTGACATACGGCCTGCCCATGCGTGATGCTATCCCGGGACCGACCTGGGCGGTATCTCCGTCAATGGCCTGTTTGCCACACAGGATCAGGTCAGGGTTGCCAATAGTTTCTATGGCCTTGACAAGGGTGTAGGATGTGGCCCAGGTGTCGGCGCCGGCAAAGGCACGGTCAGAAACCAGAACTCCGGCATCGGCACCGCAGGCAATGGCCTCCCGCAATACCTCTTCAGCCTGTGGAGGCCCCATGGACAGCACCGTCACCCGGCCGCCCTGTTCCTCCTTGATCCTGACCGCCTCTTCCAGGGCATGGCGGTCAAAAGGGTTCATGATCGAGGTCACACCTTCCCTGGACATGGTATTGGTATCAGGGTCAAGCCGGACGTCTTTGGTATCTGGCACCTGTTTTACACAGACTATGATTTCCATATCAGATATACTGTTTTGGTTGGCTCGGGTTGTTCCTTATTTAGGCACACGATTCATCCGGCATATTCCTTGTTGAGTTCCTGGCCGATGACATTGCGCTGGATCTGGTTTGTGCCTTCGTAGATCTGCAATATTTTGGCATCCCGCATCATTTTTTCCACAGGATACTCTTTCATATATCCATACCCGCCAAGGACCTGGACAGCATCTGTGGTGACCTTCATGGCCATGTCCGTGGCAAAGACCTTGCTCATTGCAGATACCTTGCTTATTTTCTTTGCATGGGCATCAATATGGCGGGCAGCGGCATAGACCAGTGCCCGTGCCGCTTCCAGTTGGGTGGCCATATCGGCCAGCATGTGCTGTACTGCCTGAAAGGCAATAATCGGTTTGTCAAACTGCACCCGCTGTTTGGCATAGGTCACGGATTCGTCCAGGGCCGCCTGGGCCAGACCCACACCGAGAGAACCGATTCCGGGACGGGATAGATCAAGGGTACGCATTACCGTAATAAAACCGGTCCCCTGGCGGCCGACGAGGCGATCTTTCGGAATACGGCAGTCTTTCATAATCAGTTCCCTGGTTGCAGAAGAACGGATTCCCATCTTGTTTTCTTTTTTACCATAGGAAAAGCCGGGATCTCCTTCTTCAACCATAAAAATGGAGGCGCCCCTTGCACCCTTTTTCGGATCTGTCAGGGCAACAATGGAATAGACCTGTGCCTCCCCGCCGTTGGTGATCCACTGCTTGGTGCCGTTAAGAACCCAGTGGTCGCCATCAAGGACAGCGGTTGTCTTGACCCCAGATGCATCACTGCCAGCACCTGCTTCCGTCAGGCCAAAGGCAGCCCATTTTTCACCGGTGGCGATCCGGGGAAGATATTTTTCCTTGAGTTCCCGGCTGCCGGCAATCATAACCGGGTAGATACCAAGGGCGCAGGCGGCAAAACTGGTAGCAACTCCTACACAGCCGCGGGCCAACTGTTCCATGGCGAGCACCATGTCAAAACAGCCGCCGCCAAAACCCCCATACTCTTCAGGAATAAAAATACCAAACAGGTCGGCCCGGGCGATATCCTTCATTATCGCAGTGGCAAATTCATTTTTTTCATCGAGTTCGGCCCGGACAGGAAGGATTTTGTTTTTCGTCAACTCCCATGCCGTTTCCACGATCATCTGCTGATCTTCGGTCAAAAAATAATCCACACTCTTCTCCTTTTTTACCATTGCATGAGCAGCGCACCCCAGGTAAAACCACCACCAAAGGAACACAACAGGACTGTATCATCTCCATGCAGGATATTCTGTCTGTTTGCCTCGTCAAGGGCGATGGGAATACTGGCGGCGGATGTATTGCCGTATTGGTCGACATTAACAAACATCTTCTCTTTCGGGATGGAAAGCCGCTCAGATAATTTATTTAATATACGAACATTGGCCTGATGCGGAATGACCAGGGCCAGATCGTCAACGGTAAGATTTTCCCGGCGGAGAAGCTGACGGATGGCCTCTTCCATGGAACGAACTGCAAACTTGAATACATCTCGCCCCGACATCTCTATCTGGCATCCATGTTGATCCTGTTGCAATTCAGGATTCATGGATTTGGCGCTGTTCATATAGAGAAGATTCCACAGACGTCCGTCACTGTACAGGTTGACTGCCCGTACACCTCTGTCGGACGAACTACCGATAACAACTGCCCCGGCACCATCACCAAAGAGAATACAGGTATTTCTATCCTGCCAGTTCACCCTTGCCGACAGGGTCTCTGAACCGATAAGAAGAATTTTCATGTCGGGATTGGCTGCGATATATTTATCAGCCAGGTCCAGTCCGTAGAGAAAACCTGAACAGGCCGCATTTATATCATAGGCAAATGCATTTTCAGCTCCTATTTCGGCTTGGACAAAACAGGCGCAGGAGGGCATGGTCATATGCGGAGTAAAGGTTGCCACCAGGATAAGATCAATCTCGTCAGCGGCAACAGCAGCCATCTCAATCGCCTGTTGTGCCGCTCCCGAGGCAAGCTGAAAATTCTCTTCGCCGGCGCCTGCTATTCTTCGTTTTTTTATGCCAGTACGACTGGTAATCCACTCATCCGAGGTATCAACTATCCGTTCAAGGTCCCGATTAGTGACAATTCGTTTGGGCAGGCAGGAACCGGTCCCTATCACGGTGGCATGATTCATAAGTGACAGACTCCTTTACGCGTTATATGCGGCTAACGCCTCGGTAATGGCATCGTTGACCTTGTGTTCAATCATGTCTGCCGCCACAAAAACAGCATTTTCAAGGGCAAGGGCGTCCGATGTTCCGTGACAGATGATCCCGGTTCCATTGATTCCCAACAGTGGCGCGCCGCCATACTCGGCATAATCAACCCGTTGCTTGAATCTGGCAAAGGCCTGTCTAATAAGAAGATAGCCAATTTTTGCCCGCCAGGTCTTTGAGATTTCAGCTCGCAGCATCCTGGCTGCGGCATCGGCAAGTCCCTCACTCACCTTCAGGGCAACATTGCCGACAAAGCCGTCGCAGATGATAACATCTACATCACCCTTATAGACGTCACGTCCCTCAACATTGCCATAAAAATTCAGTGGAGCAGACTGCAGCAGTTCATGGGTTTCCTTGACCAGGGTGTTTCCCTTGCCGGCCTCCTCACCAATACTGAGCAGGCCGATGGTCGGATCGTCGATACCATTTAGGATGCGGGAACACGAGGATGCCATGACAGCAAACTGGGCAAGATGTCTGGGCCTGCAATCCACATTGGCCCCAATATCCATGATCATCACCCGTTTCTTCAGAGTAGGGAAAAAACCGGCAATACCAGGACGGGCCACCCCCTTGAGCCTTCCAAGTTTCCGAATGGCAGCGGCCATGGTGGCCCCGGAATTTCCCGCGGAAATAACCCCGTCCGCCCTGCCCTGGCGAACCAGGTCAAAACCTACCATAATGGTCGCATTTTTTTTGCGGCGCACAGCTTCGACCGGTGATTCATCCATCCCTATTGTTTCAGGTGCATGTTCGATCAGCAACCGTTGCAAAAGAGGTGATTCCGAGCCGAAAATATCTTCGACCTGCCGCTGCAACCCTTCCCTGGGCCCAAGAAGTATTATTTCAAGGTTCCGCTTTTTTTCCAGGGCACCAAGAGCTCCCCGTATGGGCAATTCAGGGCCTAAATCCCCGCCCATTGTATCAACTGCAATACGCACGAAACCGTTTTAGCTCAATTCATCCTCAAGGCGGATAATAGTTTTCCCCCGGTATGTTCCACATCCACCGCAGAGCTGGTGCGGCATCTTTGGCTCACCACATTCGGGGCAGCGGCCCACACTGGGCCGGGTCAAAGAATCATGGGACCGCCTTTTTCTTGTCCGGGAACGTGAATGTCGTCTTTTGGGTAATGCCATGGTTTTTCCTCCGTGGTATATCTTCTCTACATATTGTATTTATTGAACATTAGTGCCTTACTCCTGAATTCCTGTCATAAAAAACAAGATAATTTTCAGGCACAGTGTAGGAGCCCGCCCCTGCGGGCAATAGCCGTTCATTACATATGGCAGGCTATAATCGCCCGCAGGAGCGGGCTCTAACTATTTATTGGGGTTGTGGTCAAAGCCTGTCTTAGTTCAATTTAATACAGGATGATTCGTCCCTATTTACCCTTTACCGCTGCAAGGACAGCAAAGGGATTATGTATCGGCACTCCGGAACAGCGGCAGGGGCTGGAATTTCTGTCTGCGCCACAAATGGGGCAGATTCCCTTGCAATCATGGGCGCACAATCGCTGTTGGGGCACACTTAAATACAACTGCTGCCGGATAATCTCTCCTAAATCAATAACAGCCTCTTCAAGCTGCATGATATCAAGATCCCGGGCCGTTAAATCTATCTCCCTTACTCCCTGGTAACGGGAGCCGTTGATTTCGCAGATAAAATCCAATCCAGCATCAACATTCTGTGAATATATCCGCAGGCACCTGTCACAGGTCAATAACAGGGTTGCCGATATTCTTCCCTGGACAAGTATCTGATCCGAACCCTTTCTCGTCAGCTTGCAGGATAGGGAGGTCATACCCTGGAGAGAAAAAATTTCGTTTTCCGTATCAATGTCCGGTACATCAAGCGAATATTGTTGCCCGGCCGTTGATATCTGAGAAAAAGGGATCTTCATATACACCACCACACAACGCAACCATTAAGAAGCGACATAACAGTATAGCATACACAAAAAATAATCGTTATGCCATCATAAAATAGGTGCGATCAGTAAAGAGACGGAAAACTAGTGGAAAAGGCAACAGAGACTGCATCCAGGCAACAATCATACCTGCTTCGGACATATCAGCAAAGGAAAGATAACTTGCCGGATTATTTTACTTTACCGAAGGCAAATTTGGAGATCAGAGATTCCAGATCAACGGATGATTCCGTATCGGTTATGGTTGCGCCGGGTTTATAGAGCTCATCATCCCCACCAAGGGTCAGTTGAATAAACTTATCTCCGATTATGCCCTGGGACTTAACCGAGGCAATGGAATCAACAGGTATTGCAAGGGATTTATCAACCTGCAGAGCTGCGCGGGCAAGATCATCCTCGGTAAGAGTTATATTACCGACCTTTCCCACCACAACTCCGGCGACCTGAACATCGGCGCCGGTTTTTACACCGGAAATATTATCAAACTCCGCATAGATAATATAGCGGTGACTGGATGACAGCCATGGCACTTCACCAAGATTAAGGGCGAGCCAGCCAAAACTTAATAACCCCAGGACAAGAAAGACGCCGACAATAAATTCGAGTCGTGTATGCTTCATCAGTGACATTTCTCCTTTTCCGGACGGGTAAACAGATCACCCATTGTCATTTCGGCAAATTCCCGGATATAAGGCTTTGTAGAGTGGATTATTTCATTGACATCTGTAAAGACATCAACCTCTCCCTTGTTGAGCAGAATAATTTGATCGGCAATATCGAACACACCGGGAATATCGTGGCTGACGATAACAGCAGTATAGCCGAGCTGCTTCTGCATGGAATCAAAAAGCTGGTAAATCTCCCTGGTCATCACAGGATCGAGCCCCGTGGTCGGCTCGTCAAAGAGGACAATTTCCGGTTCAAGCTGCAAGGCGCGGGCAAGCCCCACCCTCTTTTTCATACCTCCGGAGAGCTGGGCGGGAAATTTGTCCTCATGGCCGCTCAGTTCGAGCTGGTCCAGGGTGGCCATCACCCTGGATCGGATCTCATCTTCGCTCATATTTGTCCGTTCCCGCAGAGGCAGGGCAATATTTTCAAACACGGTCAATGAATCGAACAGGGCCGATCCCTGAAACAAAACACCAAAACGGGTCCGCAGCTTGAGCAGTTCCCTTTTGTTCAGCGACGGAACATTGATGCCGTCCACCAGTACTCTGCCACTGTCAGGGTAGAGAAGGCCAAGAATAAGTTTGAGGGTAACACTTTTCCCCTGGCCGGAACCACCGGCAATAACCGTTGTCAATCCTCGGGGGATGGTAAAGCTGATGTCATTGAGAACCCGGTGTTTTTTATTGCGCTGACCAAAGGACTTGCTGACCCGGTCAAACTCAATCGCTATATCCGGCGCCTTTTCTGGTGTTGATGGAGTCATAATCAGAGTAAAACCGCGGTTAACAGGTAATCAAAGATAAGCACCGAGATTGACGATAAAACAACTGCCTGGGTAGTGACCCTGCTCACACTTTCGGCACCAAAACCAGCCCCACGAATCTGTTGGACCAGATAGCCCCGTCCCGCACAAATCCAGACCAGGAGCAGGGCAAAGACAATGGATTTTATAACTCCAAGGCGAATGTCATGATTGGTGACGCTCTGCTGCATACCTGATAAAAATGAACCGGAATTGACTCCCATCAGGCCAACGCCTGCAAGATAGCCGCCAAAGATGCCGACAATATCAAAAACCGCGGTCAACAGGGGAACGGATATCAGAGCGGCAAGAAACTTGGGCGAGATCAGGTAGCGAAAGGGGTCGATCGCCATGCATTCAAGGGCATCAATCTGCTCGGATATACGCATGATCCCAATCTCGGCGCACATGGCCGACCCGGCACGACCGGTGACCATGAGAGCGGTCAAGATTGGTCCTAACTCCATGATCAGGGTCAGGGAAACAGCGGAACCCAACATGCCTTCGGCGCCGAACTTGTGAAGCGAGTAATATCCCTGCAGCCCAAGAACCATGCCTGAAGAAAGGGCGGTAAAAAAAATAACGGCCAGGGAACCGGCACCGATAAAATTAAGCTGCTTGAGCAGTTCCCGAAAACGAAAGGGTCGCCGAAAGATACCAACAAGGGCGGAAAACAAAAAAATTCCCATTCGCCCCAAGTCGGTGAGTATATAGAGAACGTGATCCCCAAGAAAGATAAAAGGCAGTGCCAGGGCAGGCGGTTCTTCTTCAGGGGGTATGGTTGTTTCAGCCATGGCAATAAACGTATCAGCGGGAAATGGTTATCTCGTCGTGGTAAAGAGTTGTATCGGCAATCAGTATGAGACACCCTGATTTGGCGGAAAATCCTCTAAAAACTCCTCGGCCACGCGCAATGGGTCCGGGGTTGCATAGAGAATCATTGTCTGCAAAAACATATAACTGTCCTGCTGCATATCTTGAAACTCCAACCCCAGACCATCCTGTTCAACCCTGACAATCCTGGCGGTAAACTTCAGGGTCAGGCTGCTGTTGGGCCCGGTTTCCTGTAATTCGACAGTACAGATGTCCTGTACCGATGCATCAAAGGTACCGGCAATAAACATGCCGATCAGACTGAGATCTCGGATCGGTTGATCTTCATAGGTCCTGCCATTGAGTACCAATCTGGCCTTCCGATCAAAAGGAACCCTGGCATAGGAACGTTTATCGTCTTGTTTCATTGTTACGGAGCGGGGCACTACGATGAAATTTCCAAATCAGGACCTTTCCACGTGCAAGATATAAACATTGATCATAAAAAAAACAAGGAGACAGAAAAAAAACATGATTCCAGCCCTACCCTCGGAATCGCCCCTTGACCCAAAAACCAATAAGAAGTCCCGCACAGTAGGTCAGGAGAAATACCGCGGTAACAGTCAGGCCGTGGAACCCGAAACTGTTTGCAGGTAGGGGCAGTACATAGGGTGTCCCGATCGCATTTCTGAGAAAAGCAGCCGAAAAAACCGAGTTGAGCCAGGCCAGGGTAAGAAAAACCGGCAGAAGATAAACAGTTACGTAGCGGGCATAATGATTGGCCAGATAGGTATTGAAATCATGGTTCAACTCATCATCGGTCACACGATACAGGGCCTCGCGGCTGTATTTATCGGGAATATACTGTAAATTTTGCTGCCGTCTTCGTTTTTCGGCAAACATTGCATTGAATCGGGCGACTTTTTCATCAACATTGAGTAAATGTCTCATCCACAGGGAAAAACTGGCGGTCAGGAGCCCTAACAGTATTACATGCAGCCATATCGGGGTGTGCAGCCAGGCAAGCGGACGAATGAAAACGGCGTGTAAAACCCAGCCAACGGCACGAAAAAAAGGAACGATGGCGCCATAATAAAGTCCGTCCAAAAACCGGTTTAAAGTTTCCATAAAACTTGTTGCAACAATCAAAAAAAAAGGGAAGAGTAAACACTCTTCCCATCTTACCCTGTTTTCACCAATCCCTGCAAGAGGAGAGGAAACAAAACCAGAAAGCCCCCCCCGGAAACGCTGCAAATATATCTACTGCCGCCGAGGAATCAAAACCTGGTCAAGGTCACAAAGCGTAATGCCTGGGTTGTACATTTTGTTACACAGACCGGTTCCATTCCCTGATCGACCCGATCGACACAAAAATCACATTTAACCATTTTGTTCTTTTCCTGATTGAGCTGCGGCACCCCCCACGGACAGGCGCCGGCGCATGCCATGCAACCAATGCATTTTTCCTCATCCACCAGGACAATACCATCCTCACGTTTGCTTATTGCCCCGGTGGGACAGATGGATGCACAATAGGGCTCATCACATTGGTAACAGCTACGAAAGGAAAATTCGGTCTTTGGAACCCCCCTGATGGATGTGAGCGGTTGATGATCAATTTCACAGAGGATGGCGCCGAATGGAAGTTTCTTGTTGGTCTTGCAGTGAATCTCGCAACCATGACAGCCGATACACCTTTTGGTATTGAGATAGATCATATACTTGTTCATAACTCAACCCTCCGTTTCGGATTTCTGGCGCTTCGGCGCACAGTGACAAAACTCTCGCAAAGGTTCATACCACCGCCGGCCTGGTCCCAGGATTCCAGCATACCGACCATAAGTTTCTGGTCACTCATGCCGGCATGATAGGCCCTGGTTTGCAGAGGAACCTGCCGGCCAAAACCATGTACCGTGAACACGCATTCTGGATGAATAAAATCGGTTACATGGGCCTTGATACGCTGCTTAAAGCCATCAACGGCGATAACATCGACAATTTCGCCCTCTTTCACGTTAAGCTTGGCCGCCACCTTTGTATTGATCCACAGGGTGTTTTCCGGCATCAGCTCATAGAGAAGGATATTGTTGATTGTGTGGCCATGGGTATGAACTGCGGAACGGCCAAACACGAGACGAAACTGTCCCTTGGGAGGTTTTGTCGGACTCTCATAGGATTTGAGTGATTCAAGACCGGCATTGGTGAGCTTGTTGCTGATAATTTCAATCTTTCCGGACGGGGTTTTGAACTTTCCATCCAGTTTGTCCCGGTCATACATAATCGCCTCATCGGCCAGACTGACGAATCCCTTGTCCTTGAAATCATCAATGGTCAGCCCGGTTGGTTCGAGCTGCCAGGCCCAGATATCCTCAATGGTGGAATGGGGAAAGTACTCCTGCAAATCAAGACGATCGGCGAGCAGTTTGAAAATTTCCCAGCCGGGTTTGGTATCATATAAAGGCTCCACGGCCTTTTGCCGGACAGCCAGCCGCGGCTTGGGTCCCTTCTGGACACAGATTGGATTGTCACGCTCAAGATACATTGATTCCGGGAGAATCACGTCGCAATACCAGCCGAATTCACTGTAATGGGTATCGATGGAAACCAGCAGGTCACAGTTGTCAAAGGCAAGTTTCTGGGCCTGGGGATCGGGCATGGCCGTGAATGGATCATGGCGCATGGCGATCCAGGCCTTTACCGGATAGGGTTCTCCGGTGCGCATGGCATCGAAAAAGAGATGCTGCAGTCCCGGCCCCTTGTCAAAATGTTTATATTTCCACCCGACACCATCAGCCCTTTTGATGTCGGGCTTTGGACAGTCAAAATTACGGATTGAGGGTTTACCGCAATCACCGGGTCCCTTGGGCATGATCAGACCACCCTTGATTTCGATGTTTCCCATCAAAACGTTTAAAATATGCAGGGCACGGCTTGCATAAAACGAGTCTTTATAGCGGGAAAGCATCCAGCCTGGATGAAAAATGACCTGCGGCATATCCTCGGCCACCTCATCGATAAAGGCAAGGATTGCCTTTTCCTTGACTCCGCACTCCTTGGCCGCCCAAGCTGGTGTATACTCTTCGACAAAGGTGCAAAGCTGGTCAAAATCGGTAACATATCTTTCAATGAATGCCTTATCATAGAGTTGGCGCTTAATAATCTCATGAATAAATCCCAGGGCCAGGGCATAATCGGTACCGGGTCGGACCTGAAAAAACCTGGTCGCCTTAAGACCGGTCATGGTCTGCCGGACGTCCACATAGGTCAACCTGCCGCCTTTCTGCAACATATCCATGGTCTGAAGATTTTCAGCAATCCGCAGAGAGGCAAACATATTGCGGCCGAACAGGACCAGATGTTTGGAATTTTTTATATCGTAAATAAAACCCTTGCGGCCGACGCCGTTAATGGAAAGGCTGGCATGGTGGGTATTGCGGCCACAGGTTGAATCATGGTTGGTATAGTTTGGGGAACCAAAGGCGTGACAGAAGGTCTTGTACATTGCCTGCCAGGGACCACCGCGTGATGAGACGACCAGGGATTCCGGGCCGTATTCCTGCTTGATTGAGGTCAACTTGCCGGCGATATAATCAAGGGCCTCGGACCAACTTGCCTTGCGCCAGCGTCCGGCGCCCCGGCCGCCTTCACGGATAAGCGGCTGCTGGGGCCGTTCATCATCCTTGACCAGGGCCGTACCAGCAGACCCTTTGGCACACAAGGCGCCGCCAAGCAGATGGGGATTGCCCTCGATCCATATCACCTCGTTGTCTTCGACTTCAACGCGGATTGGACAACGGACAGTACACATCCCGCACATACTGTACACGGTCTTTTTCATTGTTCTCCTCCGTAAATTAGATGGTGATTATCCAGGTCACTCTACCGATTACTCGTAAAACGGTTCTCCGGCCGATATGAGCAATCTCTGCCAAATAGAACGACAGGACAACTGTTTCTGACGGGCTATCTCAAGGTGACACCTCCAATATCCAATAACATGTTGAGAATCTGTTTTTTCTTTACTGTCAGGCAACGTCCGATGTCATGGAGTCAATGGCCTGCCTGCGACCGGCAGCTTTTT
>WFZC01000248.1 GCA_015489765.1 Desulfobulbaceae bacterium | reverse complement strand
TTATAATGCCGACTCCCTCAAGGATGATAACGGTGATGATATTGCCGCTTTTGACGATGTTTCCGTATTGGCCAATGTTTTTCGCGGCCTGTGGATAAGCAATACCAAGATCCTGGGCGCTGATTACGGTCAGCACGTCTTTGTGCCGATACTCGGAGTTGATTTGAATTTTCACGCTCCGGTCGGACCGCAGCACAGTGATTCCTACGATGATACCGATGTTCCCTATGTAATTTATAGTCCCTTTGTCCTTGCCTGGCACCTGCAGCAGGGCAAACTGCATATTGCCGCCTCATTGGCCGACATCTATATTCCCACCGGTCAGGACGACGGCAACATGGCCACGGTCGGTCATAATTTCTGGACCATCGAGCCGGTGGTTGCCGTTACCTACATGATGGACAGTTGGGAGTTTTCCGCAAAATTCATGTATGACTTCAATACCAGCCAGGATGACTATGCCACGGTTTATGGGTTAAACGTTGATCGTGATCCCGGCCAGGAATTTCATTTTGATTATTCGGTGTCCTACGGCCTGTCCAAGACGCTTCGTCTCGGTGTCAACGGCTATTTCTATCAGCAGACCACCGATGATTCGTTTGATCTGAATGGGTCCATACCCGCTCCGGTTCAGGACCTGCTCAGGGCCGATGAAGGGCATCACAGCCGTGTCTTTGCCATGGGGCCGGGTGTCTGGTACAATTACAAAAATATGTTCTTCTCCCTGCGCAACCAGTGGGAGATGGCCGCCAAAAACAAGACCGAAGGGTATAATATCTGGGCGAAATTCACCTACGCCTTCTGATGCGCCTGCACCGGTATAATCTCAACATAAAAGCATAAAAAATCTCGGAGCCTCGCCAGGAGGCTCCGTTCCTTCCCCGCGCAATCCTTTCCCGGTATTTCCCTTCTTTTTCAAGGTTACCCTTAATGTTTTGCAAAACACTTGTGTTTGCAAAAGAAATGATTTCCGATTATTTTTGTTACTGGTATATTGGTTTTAAAGGAAGAAATTGATTTTTTTTGAATTTCCAATAAACCAGCATGGCTGGACCATAATGGCCGGCCGCAACGAACAATGAAAATTTCCGACTTCGGCATGGGCAACCATGACCTTTGTGGGTGATTTTCGAATAAACCGGCATGGCTGGACCGTAATATCAGCTCATGGCCACAATAAAATCTGAAAGTAGTCTGAAACGGTTTGCTCCGTGGATTATTTTCGGATACGCAAGGCCGTCATGTTGTTATTTGAATGGGATCCTGAAAAAGCTCTGGGTAATGAACAAAAACATGGTGTTACCTTTGATGAGGCGAGCAGTGTTTTCGCGGATACATTGTCGTTAACTATTCATGATCCCTTGCACTCGGAAGATGAAGAACGGTTCATTATTATTGGGATTTCTTGTCGAAATAGACTGTTAACGGTAGTTCATACAGAACGAGGAGAGAAGATACGAATAATAAGTGCCAGGAAGGCAACCAAGAAGGAAATTTTCTATTATGAAAACGATGTCGAATGATCCGGATTTGTTGGAAGAGTATGATTTCAGTAAAGGTGTACGAGGAAAGTATGCCAAGAGGTACGCCCAGGGAACAAATGTTGTTGTTATCGAACCGGATGTAGCGCAATATTTTCCCGATCATGCAGCAGTTAATGAGGCATTACGTTCTTTACTCCCGATAGTAAAAGCTCAAGCAAAAAGAATCGCCAAACAGCCGCACTAAGTCGAACGCCGGGCAGGGTGTTTGTCTTTTTTTTCGTAACTGTGCCAACGACTCGGATTGTTCTATGAACATAACAAATAGAAATAAGTATAATAAACTTTTTTTATTGAGAAGCATTGCTGGCAGTTCCGCTATATTTTTTACTTTTTATTTATTATTTCAGTTCATAATGGATGTAACTGGAGTTCAGTTTAAAGAGTTTAGTTTTTTGTACTCATTAGTTTTTATTGCTGGATATATTTTGGTATGCATAATTTTTTTCCCTGTATGTAACAAATATATAAAGTGATGAGGAAATCTGTAAACATGTGAGGAAGTCTGGTAAAATCCCAAAAAATCTGGTGAGATAATACCAGAAAGATCAGAGACAGTTTTTCTTTCAATATGTGCGAAAATAGGTAGTTGCCAGCTATTGAGCAAGCCCGTGACAAACTACTCTTTTACGAAAAAAAGTGCTGTCCCACTTGAAATTTCTGGATTCATCATTGCCGGCGGCGCCTCTGGTGAACGCCGGCCTACTGCCGGCGGCAGTCCGGCTATTGCCCATTGCCCTGTTGCTCAACGACAAGGCGGAAGCCAAGATTCGATTTCCGGCTGTTATCGATGGCCCAGTTGCGGTTGGCGGCCCGGGCACCGGAAGGTCTGCCGTTCCATGACCCGCCGCGGATGGGATGCTTTCCTGTTTTGCCTGTCGGGCCCGTGGGGTTGTTCCGGGATGATACGGCATAATATCGGCTGTCATAGTTATCGGCACACCATTCCCATACATTGCCAAGCATATCATAGAGACCGTATTTATTGGCCTCAAAGGTGCCGACCGGCGCCGACCAGGTATAGCCGTCGTCGCACGGGAAAAAATTTCCATTCCTGTTTCCGCCTGGTGCCACATTTGCGTATCGGCATGCCTTGTTATCGATTGTGTTGCCCCAGAATCGGATATTCTGTGTTCCGCCGCGGGCGGCATACTCCCATTCCGCCTCGGTCGGCAGCCGAAACTGTCTGCCGCTTGTTGTGTTCAGCCATTTGATGTATGCGGAAATATCATTGTAACTGACACAGACGACGGGATGCTCCGCTGACTGGGGAAAACCGGTGTTTTTCCAGGAACGGCGGGGTACATTGCTCCATGTGCCATGCAGTATTGAATAACAGCCGTTTTTTCCGCCGCTGTTTTTTTCGGCGTCGGTGCGATAGCCGGTTTTCTGAACAAATGTGTTCCATTGCCCTATGGTTACTTCATGTCTGCCCATGTAAAAACTGTCCACACAGACTTCATGCCGCGGGATTTCATCACTGTAGGATTTTTCATATTTTCCCCGGCCCCGCAGACGAATTAACTGTTGTTTTTCTTCAGGGTTCTGGCCCATGTTGTAACAACCACCCTTAATGAATACCAGTTCCATGCCAGCGGCCTTGATCAGAGATTTTTTTCCTTTTTTCCCTTTTTTTCCCTTTTTCTCCCTCTTTACCAGGGCCATTTTTATATTGAGGTCCTCGCCGGCCGGGAGAGTGATCCAGCGGGTCATGGTTGAATAACCATCGGCGGAAACCTCCACGTGGTAACGTCCTGCTGCAAGCTGCATGTCAGGATGATAGACCGGCTTAATGTTGAGTATGCGGATGGCGGCATCAGGAGGATCGGTTGTTACCGTCAACCTGGCCGTTGCCCTTGGTTTGGCAGTGTTCTTTACCTGCGGATTCTCTGCAGGTCCCGTCGGAATCACGGATGTCGCTTTATTTTCTGTTTTGCCTGTCAGGGGTCCCTTGTTCTTCCCTGTCCCGGTATCCGGCAGGGCGGCAATTGCCGTTAATGTGTCCGTTGTTTTTGTATCAACCTTGCCTGGTATCCATCGGTTATCAGAAGGCTCTATCGGGAAGACTAACGCCGACCGGTTTTCTGTTTTGCCGGTTATGAGGGTGTTTTCAGCGGCGTTGTCCTTGGTGAACAGGACATAACCACCTGCCACCGCACAACACAACAGAACGAAAAAAGCAACGAGAAACCATCGTGATTCGTTGGACGGGCTTATGGTATCAACCGTTTCGTCCAACTCCTTGCCAGTGGATTGAGAGAGCTTTGGTTGCTCGTTGTTTTCATCAGAGCACCGGGGCGTGGTTTCCGTTTTTTGCTCTATGGTTGCATCCGCTGCCGGGTGATCAATCCCTGTCTTTCCCGTTGATTTTGTAATGGATTTCTCAACTTCGTCCAAGGCAGCGGAGATAGCCTCCAATAATTGGTCAGCGCTTGCTGGGCGCTGATCAACATCAGAGGCAAGGGCCTTCTTGATCACTCTGTCCAGGGGAATATAATGATCGGAAAGTATCTCCGATGGCATTGCAAAAACTCCAACTGCCTGTTCACCGGTCAGCATTTCATAAAGAATCATGCCAACCGAGAAGAGATCAGCGCGAAGATCCGCGGACAAGGGGTTTTTTATCTGCTCCGGGGCCATATACACCAGGGAATTGGTATCCGGTAGGGTGCCGGCAAGATGCGATGCCACCAGGGCGCCTGAATTGCCCTGGTTGAGGAGTCTGACGGAGACATCCGGGAAAGAGCCGAGAAGAATGATGGTTTTTGGTGAAATGTTATTATGGAGCGTGAATTGGTGGGCATAGTCAAGGGTTTGCAACAGAGATTGCATTACCGTCCGGATCTCGGCAAGACTGAAAGGAGGAACTGTGCCTTTGCGGTCAAGTTGATACTGTTCAAGAGACGGTCCGGTCAGATAGTAATAAATGTCCTGGCCGGATTGGAGGCGGTCAACAAGAATTGTCGGCGGATGGACAAGGTCCATGCAGACAGCTATTTCATCTTTGAACCGTTGTCTGGCCTGGGGATCGGAACTTAAACCGGGATGGAGGAGATTGAGAAGATATTCCCTGTCGCCATCTTCGGTATCGCGCACCCGGTAGAGCAGGGAAAAGCTGCTGTCCCCCATTTGCTTCACAACAAGGTAACGATCACCAATCAGGTCTCCCGGCCCGATAATGGAAATTTCCCTGTCTGCTCCATGTTGCTGCGGATTCCCCCCTGGCACGGGTTTAAGCGGCGCATTACAGGCCTCGCAAACAACAGCGGTATCGCTATTTTCATGTCGGCAGAACACACATTGTATGGGCATGTTGTTTTGGTTTGAAGATTATTTGATAATCACACGAAATATTCACGTTTTTTTGCGCCAGCAAGCTATTGCATCCTGTTTGGCGAAATGGCACCCCTGGGTGGCATCCTCACGTTGTGCCTTCTTATTGAAGGCCATTTAACAGATTGATTATCAAGGTTTTTGCCACCGGCTTGTAATCGAGGGGTTCTGTCCAACCGGCTATCCGGGCTTTTTTGAGAGCGGGATTCTCCGGTTTCAGGGCGAGAAGCGCTGCCTTGACCCTGTCTTTAATCGCACCGGAAACATGGGGCAGGGCAAGCACGACCCATTCAGGATAGAGTCGGGTGGAGTGAATAAAAGGAAAATTATCCTCTACTTTATCAATGACCCGGAAATTCCGTAGCTTTATTTTTCCTTCTTCCGCCATTCTCTCCAGGGTGTCCGACCGGACTGTGCCGACATCGACCATCCCAGTCTGCACGGCCAGCACCACATTGTCATGTGTTCTGCCCTCCAGCAGGTTGGTTTCCAGAAACGGATTGAGCCCTTTTTCCAAAAGATGGCGGAAAGCCATCTGGCCGCCGCCAAAGGAGGATTTCTTTACGCACATAAAGGTCTTGCCCCTGATGTCAGCTGTCTTGTGGATCGGGCTGTCGGCCCTGACAAAAATGACCCCGCTGAATCGGCTGAGAGCCTTGCCCAGGCGTATGTTTATCATGGTCACCAGGGGCGTGACGCCATATTTTTGCTCCTGATCAACAAAAATAAGAGGGTTCGTATTCAGAAAGTCGATTTTGCCGCCCTTTATCGCCGGTTCTATTTCGTCAAACGACAGGGGCACAAGTTCAAATGTCATGCCAGTAGCATCATGTAAGGCATCAATCATCATGCTCCATTTTTCAATGCATTTTGCCTTCCCCCGTTTGGCCAGAAAACCGAACCTTACGGTTTGTCCGGCGCCGGCGGATATGGGTGAGACAATCGATATTATCAGGGACATCATACCCAGGACGAGAAGCAGGTTTTTTATTTTCATGGGGTGCCTCGTTGATATCTTTGGCATGGCTGATGTACGCATATCAGGAAATCCGGCAGTGAAGACCGTGTTTTTCCGGTATTCCTGACTAATTACGTTTTTTCTTTTCCGGAATGGTTATGATTTGGCCGGGAAATATCCAATGGGGATCGGTAATATTCTTATTTGCCCGGATAATATCATTGAGAGAGACTCCATATCGCTTTGCTATTTTCGTCAGATATTCATTTTTCAATACCTTGTGTTTTGTGCCGGAAACCGTTTGCTTTTCAAAGGAAACCATCTTGCCACCGGGTTGCATGAGTTCGTCGACCCGAATGCCGTAACGGTCGGCTATGTCTTTTATGGATGCCATCTGTTGACTGAGCCTGGTCAGTTCATTAAGTTGAATTCCATAGCGTTTTGATATCGCTGCAAGATATTTTTCCTTGGCTTTTGTCCGCTCTGTTTTTTTCGTACCCGCATTTTTATTGCTGATTTTTGACCCTGAGTGGGAAGCTGCCTGTCTGTTTGCCTCAATTAATTCATCAAGTTCGATTCCATAGCGGCCGGCAATTTTCCTGAGGTCCGACATCTGTTTCCTGGCCTGAATCAAATCCGCAAGATTGATACCATAGCGCTTGGCAATTTTTTTTGTGTAATCATTTGTTGCAGAATCATTTATGGATGGTGGTAATGAATCTGCGGCCCAGGAACCCGCATTGTTCCTTAATGCCGGGTGTTTGTCGGCCAGGACGAGTATCTCGTCAAGCCGGGCCTTGCCCCACTTGTTGACGGGTTTTATCCGCAGCCCATGTTTATAGGCATTAACAGCACCTGTTATATCTCCTTGTGCAAGATAGATTTCCCCCATACCAAAATAGGCCTGCGGAAATTTTTTTTTCAGTTTAGCGGACAGTTGATAATACTGGAATGCCTTTTTAAATTGTTTTCTTCTCTCTAAATTGAATGCCCAGTAATATTGCAGCATGGCGTCATCCGGACATTTCAGTATGGCGCTTTGTAAGAAAAGCTTTCTCTGCATCAGGCTTTTTATGTCCCATAGTTTGCGCTGGATCCTGGGGCAGCCATCCGCTTCCACGTCGGCTGCCAGGGACGATGGTGCAAACCAGCCTGTGAACACAAAAGCTGCTGCAATGAGCAGACACAGTATAGGTGGTATGCTTTTTGTCGTCATATCACCCCCGGTCAAAAAAAAGAATAAGTGCGAGAAAGGAGAGCATAAAACAGATGAAGCTGATGAAAAATAACTTCATGGCATTATTTTTTGCCTCTCGGATGGAGTTCTGGAGCGAAACACGGACAATGGCGGCGGAAACTGTATCACCAACCTGCCAGTTATAGCCACTGTCCATTCCATAGAGTATTACCTGGGCCCTTGGTGCCTTTTCCGGCTTACCGTGGCAGTTCAGACAAAAATTGCCCGTTACCTTGACGGGAGATGCGATGTAGTAGAAAATGTCACCATTTTCCTTGATCAGGCCGTCATGTCTTTGCAGCTGCGGGTTGGAACGAAACTTTTCAATTATTCGTCTTTCATCACGGGTGGCAGCATTTTTTTTATTGAGTGGATTCAGGGAGGCTAGGTGAAAATTGTGCTCTGAGTTGTTTGTTGCAAACAATTCGGAAATCTCTCTGAGAAGCATGAATCCGTTTGTCAGTTCCGGGTAAAAATTGCTGGTGTCATGGAGCAGTTCATTCACCAATGCCTTTTGGCTGTGTTCGAAGAAACCGGAAGATGCGTTGATGTAGTCAAGAATAAGGGTGCTTCTGGTTTTTGCCTCCCTGATAATATGCTGCTTTTGAAACCAGTAGGAAATACCACCAATGCATAATGAAGATAATATGCCGGCCAGGCACATGATTATCAGGAATCGGGTTGGATGTTTCATTGGCTGGTAGATTGCAGATTGAGAGTAGAATTACCTGATGCCCGGCCTTGGTAACAGGTGATTGCATACCAGGCCATGCGGCAGGTATGGCCTGAGGCACCTGTCCGACCTCAAGTAAAAAAATGTTATCCTATATAGTTACGTATAAAAACATTCCGCCCTATATGCTGCGGAAACCATGTCCACTACCATGATATCCAACTGCAATCGGCTCCACGGAAACGGAAAAAAACAGGATAAAAGCTTTTTCACTGGCTTGTCCTATTTCTTCTGCCAGCCCTTGCCGAGGTTGATGAACTGGCCGGGCGGGGTTTTGGCAATGGCTTTTTTCCCGGCCAGCAGTTCAACCGCTTGCAATGTTGTGCCGTTTTTTTTGGCAATTTTTTCATACATCGCCTTTCGTTTGGCGTTGATGTCGGCAACCAGCTTTTGTACCTCAGGGGTTGCCTTGACCGGCGCCAGGTAGCCGGTTACGGTTTCTCCGACAAGTCCCTGTGCCTTGGCCGTGGCAAGGTCCAGGGCAAAAGCGGTCTGGCAGAGGAAAAACAGCATGGTGATGAGCAACGGGATTGTTTTTTTCATATTTTTTTTCATAATTTTTTTCATGATACTGCCTCGTTTCCTATTGTACAGTTGAGAGTGTCAGTCGGCCGCATACCTCTAAAAGAGACCGCTGTCTTTGCTGAGGACATTGTCCAGGTCCTTTTCCACTTTGACCCGTATCTCGTGTTGGATCTTGACATTAAGGTTAATGGTGATCGGTTTCTCAGGCGGCGCCACCTTGACGGTCGGTGTGCAACCGGTTACGGAAAATGCTGAAACGACAAGAAGAAAGAAGAGGATTCGCATGGATGTTCTCCCGGTGCTGTGGAAGTTTTCAAGTATTATCAGATCATTTTACAGGTTCATTTGGTTGTTTTTTCTGAAAGTGTTGCTGAACTTCCCTATCAATTTCATTGGTCAGTGAATCACTATAGCGAAGACTTTTTATCAGGGAAAGGAGATTCTGCTGCGTGGTAATATTGAGATGCACTGGCCTGTTGGTATCAAGTTTCGGACTTTTGCCTTCTAAGTGAAGTGTGACTTCCAGGTTTCCGTCCGGGCTGTACTTTGCCGAGGCGGCAAGAAGATTGTAGTGAAATTCCTCCAGGGCCTTGAGGGCATAGCCGGTCAAAGGTGAATCCTTAAGCCCGTTGTCCCCGGACGGAGTATATTCGATAACCCCGCCTGCCTGTTCATTGTGCAGCCTGCCGCTGTCAACGTGGAATCCTTCCTTGTCCAGCCTGATCGGCAATTCACCGCTGACCCTTCCTGTTACCTTTAATCCTTTGACCTGCTGCAGGGTCAGCAGGTCCGCCAAATGAATATCTTTGAAAAATCCTTGGCCGTTGTTCAGGGATATTCGGGCAGTCATGCGCAGGGGCGGCCAGCGGAGAAAACTCTTTACCC
>WFZC01000247.1 GCA_015489765.1 Desulfobulbaceae bacterium | reverse complement strand
GTCAGGGGATACGTCCACACATCGATTGTTTCTTGGTTCCTTGGATATTGATCTGACCAACAAGACATTGCCCCATTTTTTTGAAATGGCAGAATCATTTTGCTACATTTTGATGCCGGTTGTCAGTGACAACGGCCAACTAATCTGTTCCACCGCTAACCTGCGTTATGATGCGACCGAGGATGATGGAGCAACACGCATACGAAGAAGCGGCTCAATTGTATTTTCACCAATAGGTACCTGTAGCAGGAGTCAGCACAGCTGCACGGTTTATCCCACAGGAAATGGCAGTGAAACTATCTGGCAATGGTATTGGAACGGCAGCAGCTGGTCCTTGGTCCCGGGTATGCCGGTCACTATGCCCATTGACTGGCGGAACAATCCAATTTATTTCAAGAACATGAATCTCATTGATGGTGGTTGTGACAACGTCATGACATCTACGGCAACTGGTGAATTAGAATGGACTTTATGTCTTGTGCATCGTCCCTGATTATGAAAAACGGAAGCAGAATCACCATCAGCGGTCCATGAATAATCCTCAAAGAAAGATGGCGTCGTAAAACTTCGATCAACTGTCGTATGTTCCAGGGTGATTCACAACATGCTACCATAACAGCCGCCGTATCTCCATTTCAGGATAGGGCCTGCATCGTCGCCCATCCCTTGGAGGGTGCCGGAAGCAAAAGAAGAAAAATGAAGAAAAAATATTTCATGAAATATTTCATGGCCTGGACCCTGTCAGCAGAAACAGCCAGCTCAATGGAACATTTGTCGAGCCGGGCGGTTTGGTCGGGACAGTGCTTGAATATTCATCGGCGCCTATGTCCGGACCGGCGCCGAGCGGTCTTGTCTGCATGTCATAATCATCCGTCAGTCCGGCAAGGGGGAGGGCGGAGCCGGTAACTCCGGTCCTTTGCGCGCGCAGGTGCAGGTCGCCGTTTTTTGCATTGACAAACCAGTCGGCGGTGGCATTGGTGATATTATGGGAAAGCAGGGTTGTTGTGCCGTTGTTTCTTGAGGTGATACGACGGTTACACAGGTTGTTGACAATGGTCAGGTTGTTGCTTGCCGTGAAGCGATATTCAATACTGTTGGGATAGCCATGTTCCTGAAAAACAGTGTTGTTGTAGACCTGGGCGCCGGAAGCCGACTCCAGGCCGATGCCCACGTCACTATGGCCATGGTCGGGCCCGTGGTAGATCATGTTGTTGCGTATGATGCCGCCGCTGTGGCCGCTATCGCCAAGACCAAATCCTATGCCCCGGTCACAGTCGATAATCAGGTTGCGCTGCACCAGGGTATCCGTGGAGTTCGACCAGAAATGAATGCCGTGCTCGGCCAGGCCGCCGCTGCACCAGAACCCCTGGATCCTGTTATCTTCAATAATCCAGTTGTCGGCCTGGTGGGCATCAACACCGCCGGTATAACAGGAGCCGTTACGGTCCCAAACCTTGGCCCGGCCGCTGTCTGTCAGTTCGATCAAACAGTTTGTAATACGGCCGTTATCAACAAAATGACTCCTGGCTGAATCGGGATTGATCTTTATGGCCTGCTGGCCTGGATCAACGATATGGAGATTGCGAATTATTGTGCCTGTTACATCGCTGCCCGCGGTTGCCATCACATGGATGGGATGATCAAGGGCCCGTTGCAGTCGCATGTCTTTGATGGTAACATTGGAGGCCACTATCTGAAAGATTTCCGTGGTCTGGTAATTACCGTCCAGGACGACCTGTTCCCGGTTGCCGCTTTGGGAGCGAACCGTGACCCCGTTTGCGGCAATACGCAGATACTCCCCATTGAGCATATATGTGCCGTCGGCAACAACAATGGTCCTGTCACCGCCATGGGCAGTACCATTGACCGCATCAACAAGTTCGGTAACGGTATGGACCGTCACGGCAGCCATGACCACGGCGGCAGGCCGCAGCACCATGGCAAGGAGCAGTACCTGTAAAAAAAGCAGCAGGCTGGTGTTTAGCCGACCTGTTTTCGTGTCCCTATTCGAAAAGAAATTCAGTCCAGAAAGACACATTGGTTTCGTCCTCTTTTTTTGGCCATATACAAGGCCTGATCAACCTTTGACATGACCTGTTCCAGGATACAGTGCGGATCAGGCGGGACTTGAATCAAGCCGATGGAAATGGTCAACACCCCATGGGGAGAATTTCCCTGGTGGGGAATGGCCAGTTCCTCCACTGCGCTTCGAAGCCGATCAGCGGCCTGTTGCGCCTTGTCGTTATCTTTGGCATTGAACAGAAAACAGAATTCTTCACCACCGATGCGGAAGCAGTAATCTCCGGCCCGCTGCAGGACCTCCTGCATGGCCATGGCCATTTTTTGTAATGCCAGGTCACCCTCCGGATGACCGTATGAGTCATTATAGCGTTTGAAGTTATCCACATCCAGCAGGCCGAGATAGAGTGGTTCGCCGTGCCTGATACTCTTGCGTAATTCCCTGGGAAATATGGCATAAAAATGTCGGCGGTTGTACAGTCCGGTGAGTTGGTCGGTCAATGATAACTGCTCCATCGCCTTATGCAGTTTTTGGTCATAGAGGTAAAAGGAACGGTTAAAATAGAGTAACAGCGCTATGGCGATGGTCATGCCGATAAACATCAAGGCGCCTTGCCACAGGTGCATGGCCTGCCGCGTTTTCAGTTTGGAGGCCAGCAGCACTATGCCGGTCTGATAAGGTGTTGCAAGAAGATCAATGGCGGTTGTCGCCAGTTGAAAGAACTGCTCCGGACTCATTTGCGGGCAACTGTTTTTGTCCTCGATTAAGAGACATTCATTGAAAAGGGGGGTGATAACGGAATCAAGTGTTTCCGGCAGCAGGTGCAGTGAATGTTTCAGATCACTGGAGGTCTTGAGGATGACACTCTGGGCGTTCTCGATGCTCTCTATCCTGGCCTTGATCGCGGCCTGATAATTATGCAGCAGCTCCCTTTCCCGGTCGGAAATTGATTGTTTTGCCAACAGTCCGCTGCCGATACCGCGCACCCGACCGATGGACTCGGCCAGATAGGGGATCTGTACATCCAGGACATCAATCAGGTAATAGGTATCAAGCTCGGGATCAAGGATAAGGTTGGAATGATCGGCCGCCAGTTGCATGAACTGGATAATTTCAGTGATAAGTTCACTGTAACGACGGAACAAATGCTGTTCTTTTGCCTCGGCAGGTGTGAGTTTGAAGAGTTGCCCGGCCTTTGTTGCCAGATGTTCGGCCTCGGGCTGGAGATGAAAGGCCTGTGTCTCCAAACGCCATGTTTTCTGTTGAAACCTGTCGAGAAACCGTTTTTTGAGAAGAACAAGTTGCCTGTTGATCTCTTTATGGTGGCCGTATTGTGATATTTGACTGTATCCCCGTATTTTCTGCAGGTCCATCAGGGCGTGGTAGAGTGATCTTATCATCTGGACACCTTCAATTTCCGTTTTTGTGAAGGTATACAGCTTGACCTGATCATAGAGCAGCACGGACAGTGACAGCGACAGAAAAATGATGGGAAGAATGGTGGCAAACAGGTACCGCTTCAGGTTTGATTGCCCTGTTGAGGAAATATCTGTCATTGGTATCGTGCCAGTACGGCCTCAACCTGGTCGGGTTGAAACGGTTTGGTGAGGTATTCGTCCATGCCTGCGGCAAGACAACGTTGCCGGTCTTCATGCATGGCATGGGCGGTCAGGGCGATGATCGGTGTTCTGGAGCCATGCAGCCTGTCGTGTAATTGTTGAAGCAGGCCCTGAATGTTCAAGTCTTTCGGCAGAATACCCTGCTCGCAATCACGTATATACCGGGCTGCGGTCAGGCCGTCCATTTTCGGCATCTGGATATCAAGAAAAATAATGTCCACCTTGCTTTTGGCAAGAACCTCCAGGGCTTCAATACCGTTTTCAGCAGTCAGAACCCGATGGCCGTTGTTTTCCAGAGTCATCCTGGCAACATCCCGGTTTAATCTGTTATCTTCGACCAGCAAAATAGAAAGAGGCCGCTGTGACTCGTGAACCTGATCGATTGCTTCCGGTTCTTTCTGTAACTGGTTCGGGGCTCCGGTCTTTAGTTGAACAGTGAAGGAAAAACAGCTCCCCAGCCCTTCCGTACTGGTGACCTGTATCTTTCCGTTCATGATTTCGACCAATCGTTTGCAGATGGCAAGACCAAGGCCTGTTCCTCCATATTGCCTGGTTGTTGAGGTGTCTGCCTGGGAAAAGGAATCAAAGATGGTCTCCAGCTTGTCGGTGGCAATACCGATACCGGTATCTTCAACCTTTACCTCTATTGTGACAGTACCCTTGTCCTCGGTAACCTGCCTCGCCTGCAGACTGATGCTTCCATGTTCGGTAAATTTGATGGCATTTCCCAGAAGATTGATGAGAATCTGGCGAATCCTGAGGGAATCACCGATGACAACATTGGGAATATTTTCCGCAACCCACAGGTGAAAATCGATCTTTTTTTCTTTAATTGCAGTGGAAAATATCAGGCCGACATCATGAATTAATTCAGCAAAATGAAAGGGATGTTCTTCGAGTACGAGCTGGTTGGCATCAATTTTTGAAATATCGAGCACATCGTTGAGCAAACCGAGAAGGAAATCAGCAGATGTCTTTGCCGCGGTTAGGTTTTGTCGTTGCTTTTCGGAGAGGTCTGTTTCCAGTGTCAGACGCAGCATACCGATGATACCATTGAGCGGGGTCCTGATATCATGGCTCATATTGGCAAGAAAAGAGGATTTGGCCCTTGTCGCGGCCTCAGCCTCTTCCTTGGCTGCAAGAAGGTCGGCCTCGGATTGTTTCTGTCTCGTAATATCGGTACGAATTTCCATCTTGGCAACCGTACCGTCCTGCAGGGTTATTGGAGTGGCGATGATGTTAAATGTTTTTTCCCCGTACTGGAGATCATAACGGACGGTTTGTCCATGAACGGCGACCTGTTCCAGGGAACAGTCGTTACATGGTTCTTTTTTTCCATGTAAGGCCTGGTAACATATTTGACCGGTGGAAAGACCGAACCATTTTCGCATGCTGCTGTTTGCATGCCGAATCACATAATTGTTGTCCACGATATAGAGGGCCAGCCCGGCGCTGTCAAGGTTGTTGAGGATAGAGCTCGCATGTCGTTTACTCTGTTGCAGCCTGTTGATCTGGACTTGAATGAGTCGGTCCATAAGCGTGATGATAACGCAGCCGGCAAGCCAGATGCTTGCAAATGCGATCCAGAGTCTTTTGGCGTTGATCGCGTACTGTGCCAGGTAATTTGCCATTGGGACGGATATGCTGATGCCACCCCGGATATCACCGACCTTGTATCCCTGTTTGGCATGGCACCTGAGGCAGGCTTTTTTGGTAATAAACGGACGCATCAGGCGCATGTACGGTTTTCCGTTGATACGGACAACTTCCTTGTATTCCTTGTTTCCATGTTCAAAACTGACGAGCGCCTTGTGCTCCCATGGGTCGGCCTGATTTTGCGGCCGGATGGGTTTAAGGCTGGTGATATGGCCCTGGATGGCTAGTTTTTTTTGTGCCATCTCGTAGAGTTGTCTGGTCATGTAGGCGGGGTTGACCAGGGTATAGGGGCGGCCATTGATGGTGATATCACGATTGGGCACATCAAGATAGGGATTGGGCGGGGTGCTTTGACTTACCGGGACGTAAACACCGCCATGTTTTGCCGCCCATAAACGAAAAAGTACATCTTTTTCCCAGGACACCCGGGCATTGTTTTCAGCAAGCAGGATTGCTGTTTCCTTTTGGGTACGCAGGTTCCAGAAGAGGAGAAGGCCAAGCAGCAGAGTCCAGCCCACCAGAAGGAATGCGGACATTTTTGTAATGCTGGGCAATCGAAAGTCCTTGCCAAGGGTGCGGTCGGCAGCATCGGCGGGCTGTTGCATCTGAGCGGTTCCTTTTCGCATGATTACATGATGGTGAAAATAGCAGTCTATTGATCACTTCAGCCCGGGATGACCATGTACCAACAAAACCATTATGCTGTTATGAAAATAAAATATTGATGGCTAAGTAAAAACTTCGATCTACTGTGTTGTGTGTCCCGGGACGATTCGTGGGCATACTACCTGTATATTTGAGACCCGTCCCGGAACATTATACCTCGGAGTTTCAGCCACGTTCCGCTTACCTGTATCTCTATTTTTTTTCTTAGCCATCTTTCAAAAGATTTCGAATTGTTACGAGTTCATCAATATCGCCCCGGTCTTTGTTTACCCGCAGGGCGGCGGGTAGCAAAATCTGAAGTTGTATCTGCAACGCCGCAACCCGGAACCGTCTTTTGTATCATAGCGGTCTTTGAAGTGGAAATCAAAAAAAGAACTTTGTACTATTCATAATTGTTATAGTGAGAGCAACCTGCACATAAGGGTTCCGGTTTCTGCCTGGAAAGGCGTTGACTTTTGCTCATCAGGCCGGTATCTCTTCAAGCTCCGGCGCACGTCATCTCTATTGTCTGTTCCCGGCCCTCTGTTCCCTGATACATCTTATTTTCTGGTGCATCAAACCCTCAACAGATACTGAAAACAGCGCCATGAATACATTCATTGCAGGCAGATACCATCCAGGCAGGAACCCTGAACCTGAAACCCTCTGTTGTCGGAAAATCGGTCAATGACAAAAGCAAAACGTATTATTGCTATTTTTCTTGGCCTTGTCCTGATTGTCGGCATCATTGGAGGCATCAAGGCCCTGCAGATACGAAAAATGATCAGCGCCGGTAAACAGGTCCGTCAACCGCCGGCAGTCGTAACCGCAACCAGGGTCCAAAGGGATATCTGGCAGCTGGAGCTGCCCGCGGTCGGCTCTCTTGCCGCTGTTCAAGGGGTGACCCTTGCCCCGGACCTTGGAGGCAAGGTGGTGGAAATTGATTTTTCCTCCGGCCAATCCGTCCACAGGGGAGATCTTCTGTTGCGTCTTGACACCTCCACGGAACAGGCCCGTCTTAAGGCCGCAGAAACGGCGGTAACCCTTGCCGGGATCAATCGCAGGCGGGCAAAGGAGCTTGTCCATAGAAAGAGCATGTCAAAGGCCGAGCTTGACGCAGCCGATGCCGCCTACAGGGAGGCTGTGGCAAAGGTTGATGAAATACGGGCAATCATTGATAAGAAAAACATCAAGGCGCCGTTTTCAGGACGATTGGGGATACGACGGGTCAACCTTGGCCAGGTGCTCGCCCAGGGCGACCCTGTTGTTGTGCTGCAGAAACTTGATCCCGTATATGTTGATTTTTCCATGCCCCAGCAGGATGTTTCCCGGCTGACCCCCGGTGTTGTCGTGCAGGTGACCACCAATGCCCTGCCGGGGAAGGTGTTCAAGGGAAAAATTACCGCCGTCAATCCCGGCGTTGATCCAAAGACCCGCAATATCAAGGTCCGGGCCACCCTGGCAAACCCTGAAAAGACACTCCGGCCGGGAATGTTTGTCCAGGTAGCGGTGCTGCCGGCAGAGAAAAAAGATGTGCTGGTCATTCCGGCAACGGCAATTCTCTACGCGCCCTATGGTGATTCGGTCTATGTTGTTGAAAAGCAGGCCATGGCCGAAAAAAAGGGGGGCAAGAGGAAAAAATCATCACTGGTCCTGCGGCAGCAGGTCGTGAGAACCGGTATAAAGCGGGGTGATTTTATCACCATTACTTCCGGTCTCAGCGAAGGACAAACCGTTGTCACCACCGGTGTGTTCAAGTACCGTAACGGTCAGTCGGTTATCATTGACAACAGTCTGGCCCCTGAATTTTCTCTGCACCCCGACGTGACCAATGAATAGGCTCCCGGCGGGCAGGGCAATCACCGACCTTTTTATTCATCGGCCCGTGCTGGCCCTCGTGGTCAGCTTCGTCATCATCATTGCCGGACTGCAGGCAATCAGGTCGTTGAATATCCGTCAGTATCCCCGCAGCGAAAATGCCACCATCACGGTCTCCACGGTCTATGTCGGGGCAAGCGCCGACCTGGTGCGTGGTTTTGTGACCACTCCCCTTGAACGCGCCATTGCCGCGGCCGACGGCATTGACTATATCCAGTCGCAGAGTAAACTTGGTCTGTCGACCATTGAGGTGCGTCTGAAGCTCAACTACGATGCCACCAAAGCGCTGGCGGAAATCAGTTCCAAGGTTGATCAGGTGCGCAATGACCTGCCGCCGGAATCCGAGATACCGATCATAAACATTGAATCGGCTGATTCCAAATTCGCCTCCGCCTACCTCAGTTTTACCTCGGATGTCCTCAAGCAGAACGAGATTACCGATTACCTGGTCCGGGTCGTTCAGCCGCGTCTTTCCGCCCTGGAAGGGGTGCAACGTGCCGATATCCTCGGAGGCCGCACCTTTGCCATGCGCATCTGGCTTGATCCGGCGAAAATGGCCGCCCTCAACGTCAGCCCGGTCCAGGTGCGCCGGGCCCTGGCCGCCAACAATTTTCTCTCAGCGCCGGGGCGGACAAAGGGCGCCCTTATCCAGGTCAACCTGACGGCCGACACCAACCTGCACAGCGTGGCCGAGTTTAAGCGTCTTGTGGTGCGCAGGGAAGGGGAGACCCTCATCCGGCTTGAAGACATTGCCCAGGTGGCGCTTGGGGCCCAAAATTATGATGCCGAAGTGCGATTTTCCGGTAAAACCGCCGTTTTTATGGGAATCTGGCCATTGCACAACGCCAACTCCATAGATGTGATCAAACGGGTGCGCCGGGAAATGGCGAGCATCAAAAAAGGGCTGCCCACCGGCATGCAGGCGCAGGTGGCCTATGACGCCACCGATTATATCAATACCGCCATTCACGAAGTACTCAAAACCCTTGGCGATACCCTGATTATCGTGGTTGTGGTCATTTTTTTATTTCTTGGTTCCATGCGTTCGGTGCTGGTGCCCGTGGTTGCCATTCCCCTGTCGCTTATCGGGGCGGTTTTCCTGATGCAGTTGTTCGGCTTTACCATCAACCTGTTGACCCTGCTGGCCATTGTTCTGTCGGTCGGGCTGGTGGTTGATGATGCCATTGTCGTGGTTGAAAACATCGAGCGCCATATCAGTCTCGGGGAAACACCCATGCATGCCGCCCTGCTCGGCGCTCGCGAGCTGGTCGGACCAATTATCGCCATGACCATTACCCTGGCTGCCGTCTATGCGCCCATTGGCCTGCAGGGCGGTCTGACCGGCGCCCTGTTTCGCGAATTTGCCCTGACCCTGGCCGGAGCCGTGGCCATTTCCGGAATTGTGGCCTTGACCCTTTCTCCCATGATGTCCGCATATCTTCTGCAGCCGGGAATGGAAGACCATGGACTGGCGCGCCGGATAGCCGGCGGTTTTACCCGTCTCAAAAAGGGCTACGGACGGGCGCTTGATGGTGTCCTCACCACCAGAACACCGGTTTATGTGGTCTGGATTGTGCTTGGCCTGCTGATAATTCCCATGTTTCAGATGTCTCCGAGGGAACTGGCGCCCAAGGAAGACCAGGGGGTAATCTTTGGTATTTTTGATGCTGCCGCCAATTCAACCATTGACCAGACCAGTCGCTATGCTGCTGCCGCCAACAGGGTGTTCATGTCTTTTCCGGAAACGGATTTCACCTTTCAGATCACCCGTCCGACCTTCGGATTCGGCGGCATGGTCACCAAACCCTGGAATCAGCGAAGCCGGACCATCTATGAACTGCTGCCCAGGGTCCAGCAGAAATTGTCCGCTATTCCAGGCATACGGATGTTTCCGGTCCTTCCCCCTGCCTTGCCCGGCGGCGGCCGTTTTCCGGTTGAATTCATCCTTGCCTCAACGGCAAGTGAGGAACAGTTGCTCCAGTTTGCCCGCCAGATCCAGCAAAAGGCCATGCGCAGCGGTATGTTTGCCTTTCCCCCGATCATCGACCTGAAAATAGACCAGCCCCGGTCCAGGTTTGTCATTAACCGTGACCTGGTTGCCGATCTCGGTCTTGACCTGCGACAGGTGGGAAGCGATATCAGCTCCATGCTTGGTGGAAACTTTGTCAATCGTTTTGATATTGACGGCCGCAGCTACAAGGTCATCCCCCAGATCCAGCGCCGTGACCGGCTCAATCCGTCGCAGTTGAAAAATATCCATGTGACCGGCCCGGATGGTGGGCTCATCCCTTTAAGCACGGTGGCCGATCTTAAAAGTCGTGTTGTGCCGCGCTCGCTCAATCGGTTCCAGCAGTTGAATGCGGTGTCGATCAGCGGGGTGGCGGTCCGTCCTCTGGATGAGGCCCTGACTCTTTTGGAAGATGAGGCGGCACGAATCCTGCCCAAGGGATATGTGATAGATTATACCGGCGAATCACGACAGTTACGTAAAGAAGGTAATCAGTTTCTGCCCACATTCGCCCTTGCCGTTGTCCTTATTTTCCTGGTCCTTGCCGCCCAGTTTAACTCCTTTCGGGATCCTTTTGTGATTCTTGGCGGTTCGGTGCCGCTTGCCCTGTTTGGCGCCCTTGTTTTTACCTTTCTCAAAATGCCGGACCCAAATGTCCCGTTCTGGACCCATGGATGGACGACAACGTTGAATATTTATTCCCAGGTCGGTCTTGTTACCCTGGTCGGGCTGGTGGCGAAAAACGGCATTTTGATTGTTGAGTTTGCCAATAAGCTGCAGGAGCAGGGGAGAGAAAAAAGAGCGGCGATCCATGAGGCGGCCATGATCCGCTTGCGTCCGATTCTCATGACCAGCACGGCAACCGTTGCCGGACATTTTCCCCTTACCCTGGTGACCGGAGCCGGGGCCGCCGCCAGAAATTCCATCGGTCTTGTCCTGGTGGGCGGCATGACCATCGGCACCCTGTTCACCCTTTTTGTCGTGCCGACGATTTACATGCTGGTGGCCCGTGATCATGGGAAAAACAGGAAAGATACATCCCCGGCGGCGAGAGGTGAGAAAAAGGTGTTGCCTCATCGGGATTGATTTGTTATAGAGAATTATTATTAACTCTATAGGAGGAGTGACCATGACCGATAGACGCCTATTTTTAAAAACATCGGCAGTTGCCGTTTCCGCGCTGGCTCTGACCAGTGCCCGTTCTTCATTTGCCTCAAAAGGATGCGCATTTCCAGGTGTTATTTACAGCAAGGATAACCCCGGCAGGTGGGCCAAAAAAGTCGGCAGTCATGCCCCGGTTGTAACGGTCAATGGCGATAAGGTTCAGGTGGAAACCAAACATCCCATGTCCGACGCCCATTTTATTGTTCGTCATACCCTGGTTCTTGCCGATGGCACTGTTGTAGGTGATAAAACCTTCACCCCCAGGGACAAACCCGTCTCCACATATACCTTGCCCAAAGGGTATACCGGTGAGGTGTATGCGACCAGCTTCTGTAATCGTCATGATTTCTGGTTGACCAGAACAACCATATAATGGGTCTGGGCTAACAGATAATCCATTGCAGTTGTATAAGATGCCGTGTCCCCTGGACGCGGCTTTTTTTTTGTGTTTTTTTGAGGTAGTATAAAATACACTTGGTATCAGGCCTGGAAGAGTGGCATCTTATGTGAAAAGACGACCAGGTGCGCAAATTTTCTGCCAGGTGATCGTGCATGGTGTGTTTGTTCTCTCCGGATTTATACCCTATGGCTGATTTGACCCGACAGAATCTTGACCAAAAGCAGGGGAATGATCTCCATGACCAACATGTCAAGTCGAATATCCTGCTGATTTTCCTGCTGACCCTGGCTGCCATAGTCATTATCTGTATTGGCAGTGATCGTATTGTGCAACAGGCAGCCCGGGGCCGTCAAAAGATCATTACCGATCACCTTGCCTTTCAAATCAACAATCTTATTGTTCAGCGCTTTGGCAATGGCGCCGAAACTCTGGCTAAAAAACAGCTGGTTATTGAGGCCTGTCTTGGCCATACCAACCCTGACAACGACCGGTTACTGCAGGTTCTGGTCACGGCCAGGGATGTTTTATCCGCCTCCATTGTGTATCTTCTCGACCATCAGGGCACGGTGATCGGATGTTCTCCGTTTGGACCGGACAATGCCACCCTTACCGGAAATAATTATGGATTTCGTCCTTATTTCAGGCGGGCCATGCAGGGTGAACAGGTGCAGTATGCCGCTGTCGGGGTAACCACCAAAAAACGCGGGATTTATATCAGCGCCCCGGTCACGGAACCGCAAGGACGCAAGGTGATCGGGGTCGTTGCCATTAAAATCGATCTCAAGGCCGTTGATTCACTTCTCCGTGACCCGGCAGGCCGGTACACCATATTACTCCTCTCTCCTGATGGCGTTGTTTTTGCCAGCAACAGGGAGGAATTTCTCTATCACACCGCCTATCCACTCTCAGATTCCAGGCGAAAAAAAATACGGGCGAGCAGACAATTCAGCACTTTTTCCCTCACGCCCCTGCCCTTTGTCCTCCTGGACGACATTGTGCATCTGGACAATAAAAGAATGCTTGTCATCCGTGAAGCTGTTTTGCAGAAGGGGTGGCAACTGGTAACCCTACAGCCTGTTTCTCCTCCCTGGTTGGTTATGGTGGTACTCGGTTTGCTGGCAGTCGTTTCCGGGGCGGTGTTTATACGGATGGCCCTGCATTCGCAAACAGAACGGCAATTGACCGAAGAGATACAGCGGGGCCGCAGGCGGAGTGTTCTTGCCGAAACCGCCCGCCGTGAGACCAGGCGCGAACTGGAGACAATTTTCAGCGCCAGTCTTGTCGGTATTTTGCTGATTCGCAACGGCAGAATCATCAATGTCAATGAGCGGGTAGGGGAGGTGTTTGGTTATTCAAAATGGGAAATTCTTGGCAAGAAACCCCGGATGTTTTTTGCCGATACACGATCCTATCTCCATTTTCTCCATACCTATGCCCGGCGGCTTGCTGTCAGCGATCTTGATCAGGTTGAATATAATCTTAAAAAAAAGGATGGCACCCTGGTTCCATGTACTCTGTCCGGCAAGGCGATCAACCAGAATGATCTTGCATCCGGCGTGGTGTGGGTTGTCCAGGATATTTCCCGGCAGAAGGCTGTTGAGCAGGAGTTGCAGGAGGCCAGAAAAAATGCGGAAGCGGCCTCCCTGGCAAAAACAAATTTTCTTGCCAATATGAGCCATGAGATCCGTACCCCCATGAACGGTATTATTGGTCTGACCCACCTGCTTTTACAGGAAAAAATGGAACCCTGCCAATATAAATACCTCACACTTATCCATCGCTCAGGCCTGCGACTGCTCAGTCTCATCAATGATATGCTTGATTTTACCAAGGTTGAGGCGGGACGGATGGAACTGCAGAAAGTGCCATTTTGCTTGCGTGACCTTGTTGAGGAAATAATCCTTCATCTTGAAGTGTTGGCCAGGAAAAAGGGTCTGAGCCTGGATGCTCAAATTGACGCCGATGTTCCCGATGAGTTGATCGGCGATGACGACAAGCTGGCCCAGGTGTTGTTAAACCTTGTCGGCAATGCCGTAAAATTTACCCATGAGGGGGGCATTACCATCCAAGTTTCCCTGCTTGTAAATCAGGTGGAAAAATCCCTTATCCGTATTCTGTTTGAGATCTGTGACACTGGAATAGGTATTGAACCGGCAATGCAGAAGACCATTTTTGAGGCCTTTACCCAGGTAGATACCACCCTTTCAAGGCAATATGGGGGCACCGGTCTTGGACTTGCCATCTCCAGGAAAATAATCAGGCTGATGGGCGGCGATATCCATCTGGAGAGTGAAGAGGGCAGGGGAACAGGATTTTATTTTTCACTGCCTTTTGCCGTTGTGCGGGAGAGAACTCTACCATCACCATCTCAATCCGGCCACATTGATACAATAGGCGCCGCAGATCGGTCGGGCACCTGTTTTGAGGGCAAGTCTATTCTGCTGGTCGATGATGAGTTTATCAATATTACCCTGGCCGAAGCCCTGTTGACCAATATCGGCTTGACTGTGCATTCGGTTACAAACGGCCGAGAGGCCGTGGAAGAATGGAAGAAAAGACAGGACATTGACTGTATTTTTATGGATATTCAAATGCCGGAAATGGACGGTTTTGAGGCGGTGGCAAGGATCCGATCCGAGGAGAAGGCTGGTAGCCATGTGCCGATAATAGCCATGACCGCCCATGCCCTTGACGAAGACAGGAAGAGATGTCTTTTAGCGGGTATGGATGATTTTATTGCAAAACCCATAGATCCTGATACCCTGACCGCCCTCCTGAAGAAGTATCTTTGTCCAGGTGAGCACAACACCAAACATTACGCACATGGGGCCGCCTGATCATGAAGCGGTTTTTTCCCCTGCTGTTGGGCCTGTTTGTCCTTGCCGGCATCATTTATCTACTGACAACCGAATGGCAGGAGGTTGATCTTTTAACCCTGGTTCCCCGGCAATGCGGCGCTGTTATTACCTGGGACCATCCGGCACGGGCGTATCAACGGTTTGCCCGGAGCAAATCAGGGGAAAGTATCGCCGGCATGTTCCAGGAGCCTATTCTGGCGGCCCTTGGCCTGGATAATGCCGATATTGCGGCAATTTCAACCTGCGGTAAACTGTGGCATGTCCTGAAGGGAAAGCGGTTCATTCGAGATGTTTTCAGGAAAAACATTGTCTTTGCCCTTGTTCCAGCCAGGGAATCAGCGCAATCCCCATCCATTCCTGTCATGCAACCACTGTTTCTTGCCGCTGTCACAGAAGGACATACAGCTGTCAAGTTGCATTCCTTGCTCCAGAGCCTCAAAATTGTGACGCCCCTGCCCACCCTGCGCTACCAGGGCTATACCATTTATGGTGTTACCATACAGAACATCGGTCCCCTATATATAAGTTGTGCCCAAGGCGTTTTCCTGGCCGCAGTTGATCCGGCGCCGATCCGTCGGAGCCTGGACCTGCTGATGACCGGGCTGGTGGGTGACAGCGGGACAACCAGGGAAAATCCGGATTTTATGCGGTTCAGGCGGCAGGTAAAAGGAGCAGCGGATTTTTTCTGTTATCTTGCCCCGGAGTTACTTGCTGCCAAAATTGTACACCAATCGTCAGGACATGAAAAAATAATCCAGACATTGCACAGTGTCTTGCAACGTCTTGCGGCCAATGGCCTGCGCCGTCTTGCCTGGTATCATCGCCGGGAAAAAAAGGTCCATCAGTTGGGACTGCTTCTTCATTTTGACCAAAAATCACTGCCACCTTTGCTGAAACGGCTTGCTGGCCGTCATCCTGCGGTTAACCGGGAACTGGCGCGGACGACTGCTCATCTGCAGCTTTATCTGCGATCAAACTGGCTTGATTTACCCGCCTGGGGGCGGACGAGGGTCCATGACCGCGTTGACAGGGAACTGAGAAGGGCCGGGCGTCTCGACAGAACCGTCCGCAGGTACACAGGCATGGATATGGAAAGATTCCTTGCTCTTTTCGGGCACCGTTTCACTGTTATTGTTAAAGAGTTTAAAACATCTGGTTTTTTCCCCATTCCCAGGCTGTGCCTGCGGATAGCATTGGCGGATAAAATCGTTGTTCGGGAATTGCTGGAAAAATTTGTTGGCCAACTGCCGCATCGACGTGAGAGAATTGGTGGTGTGGATGTTGTGTCTATCCTTGCCGCCGGAGGTTTGATGCAGCCCACTTTGGGACTGTCTGATCATGATCTTTTCTTCATTGACGGTCATGACCTGGTGGCTGACCTGCTTACGCCCAGGGCTTTGCTGGTCAAAGACCCTGATTTCATCCGGGTCGCTTTTGACAGTGAGAAACCGGCAAATCTGCTTTGTTTTTCCAGGATGGCGCCGATGGCGAGGAGTCTTAAGGAAGCGGCCCGTTGGCTTGGCGCCTTTATTGCTGTCCGGGATGGCATTGGTGGCATTGGTGGCGAAAGAGGTAAAATGCTGCTTGATCACCTGGCCCTTCCGTTTTTTGATGACCTGACCATGTTCAAAGCCGCTTTTGTCATTGGCCGGACCAAATCGAAAGAACTGGATCTGACAGCAAGGCTGCTTGTCCGTGATTAGTAAGGGCAGACAGCATAATCTGATCTTGTAGAATTAGCTGAAAAATGCAGGGTATTATGGAGCTGAAATGGAAAAATTGGTTGCTGAGCTGAAAAAGCTGGTCGAGTTTAAAAAGGACATCGATACGGGTGATATTGTCCTGATCGCCGCTGAAAATCCGCAGATGCTGGCCTTTGCTGTCATTACCGACATTGTTCGCGATCCAACCAGAAAAGATCCCTGGTGGCATGTCAGTATGCGCATGCTGACAGTGCCGCTGCAATCGGTTACCTGGACATTACGGACCGAACAGATGTGCGGTCGGGAAATTTTTACCATGGGCGGGGATAAACGATTCATGGCCCCGGTCCGCATTATGGAGGGAGGCAAGAAGAAAACCGCTTCCGCTTCTCCGGCGTCAAACAGAGGCGCCGCCCCTGGGAAAAAAGGTCCGGGCCTGCGGGTCGTCAAGTAATGGTCGTGCGGGAGCAAATGGTGGTCCGCAACCATTGCGGTGTTCATGCCAGGGTGGCCACTGGCCTGGCGGCAATTGCAGAGGCGGACAACGTGGAAATAGAAATTGTTTTTGGGGGAAGGACTGCCGATTGCCGCAATATTCTCGATGTTCTGTCCCTGTCTCTGGTCAGGGGCAGCCAGGTGGAAGTGCTGGTCAGGGGACTGGAGGCGACAAGGGCCCTGACCGCTGTTCGTGAGCTGTTGACCGGGACGAAAAACAATGGTTGACCAGGAAAGCAACAGGAAGGTTGATTCCGATCTCGAGGCAAAGCTCTCCTGCGAAGAGCCGCAGATCATCTTTGGTATCGGCGCCTCTCCCGGTATTGTTATTGCGCCGGCCCGGGTATTCAGACGCAGGACAGGCAGCGCTGCCTGGCGCAGGCTGACGCCGGACCGGATCGATCGTGAAATCCGGAGGTTCCGGGAGGCGGTCACCACGGCGGAACAGGAACTACGGCAACTGCGTGCCAGCCTGGCCGATGATCTCTCCGATGCCCTCTCCATTATTGATTCCCATCTGCTCATGCTCAAGGACCGGATGATCCTTGATCGGACTGTAGAAATTATTCGCAGTCACCATATCAACGCCCAGTGGGCCCTGGCAACGGCGCTGGGACTGGTTAAAAAGAAATTTGATGCCATTGATGACCCCTATATCAAGCAGCGGTATATGGATGTCAAGCATGTTGCCGACCGTATATTCGGTGTGCTCTCCGGCAAAGCGGATGAGATCCTCAGTGATGACAGGGCAAAGGTTATTGTCATCGGCCACGATTTTTCTCCTGAAGATATTCTGCACATGCGGGCTGATACCGTTCTCGGCTTTATCGCAGAGGAAGGCGGGATAACCTCCCATACAGCCATTGTGGCCAGGTCTCTTGGCATCCCCGCCGTTGTCGGCGCCAAGGACATTACCTGTATATGCGGTTCCGGTGACCGGGTAATCCTGGACGGATTTTCCGGCCGCGTCTGCCTGCATCCGACACCCGACCAGCTCAACCAGTACCGGGAATATGACCGGCAACACCGGTGTTCCAGCCGAGACCTTGCCCATTATGCCGATTTGAGTTCCGAGACCCTGGATGGGCATCGGGTCCGTCTTGCCGGTAACATTGAAATGCCCGCTGAAATAGCGGCCATCCAGCATAATGGCGGCGAAGGGATCGGTCTTTTCAGAAGCGAATTTGACTTTTTTTCCCACTCCTCCCTGCCCGACGAGGAGATGCTTGCCCGCATCTACGGCAAAATGGTTGCGGCCCTGGCGCCATTGCCGGTAACCATCCGCACCCTTGATGTGGGAGGTGATAAATTCAGCAACCGTCTTCCCCATACCGGCCCCCGGCTTGATCTCGAGCGTAATCCCGCCCTTGGCCTCCGTTCCATCCGCTATTCCCTGCGGGAACCGGCCCTGTTCATCCGCCAGCTACGTGCCCTGCTCAGGGCCTCTGTCCATGGCCGGCTGCGTATACTGCTGCCCATGATTTCTTCACCTTCGGAGGTGTTGGCTGTCAAAGCCATCTGCGCCCAGGCGGCTCGTGAACTTGAGCGGAAAAAAATCCCATATGATGACCGGGTTGAGGTCGGGATCATGATCGAGGTGCCCAGCGCCGTCATTCTTGCGGACTCCCTTGCCACTGAGGTGGATTTTTTCAGTATCGGCACCAATGATCTGATCCAGTATTCCCTGGCCATTGACCGGGGCAATCAATACGTGGCCCATATGTATGAACCCCTTCATCCGGCGGTGCTGCGGATGATAAAACAGACCGTTGATGCCGGCCATCAGCAGGGCATAGAAGTTGCCATGTGTGGCGAGATGGCGGGTGATCCGATGTGCGCGGCGGTTCTGCTCGGACTTGGCCTTGATGAACTCTCCATGCGCCCTTCTGCTATCCCCCATGTCAGGCGCCTGTTGCGAGGATCACGCTATCAGGAACTGGCGGCCCTTGGCAACAGGATACTCGGTTGTCGGGACGTGGATGAAATTCACCGATATCTCGGCCGGTATCTTCCCCGTCATTATCCCGAGGAGTTTTGTCATCCATGAAAGAAAGAGATCTTATTGCCGCCATCCAGGCCCGCGCCTCAGTTACCGAAAGTCCCTCCCTACTGTGCGGCATAGGCGATGATTGCGCTGTAACGCGCAAAGATGACAACGAGGTGCTGTTGTATTCCATCGATACCCTGGTTGAATCGGTCCACTTTGATCGGAGTTTTCATCCACCTGAACTGTTGGGGAAAAAGGCTGTTTCCGTGAATGTAAGCGATATAGCCGCCATGGGAGGAGAGCCGCGATTCTTGTTATTTTCCCTTGGCCTGCCGGTCGGTTTTGATGAAAAATGGGTCCTTTTGTTAAGTGATGGTGTTGCCAAGGCGTGCAGCCACTACGGATGCACACTTATCGGCGGCGATACGGTTGCTAGTCCGGGGGGAGTCACCATGAGCCTGTGCGTGATCGGGGAAATGGCGGCAGAGCAGGTGCTTTACCGTCATGGTGCCAGGGCAGGTGATATGATCTATGTCAGTGGCCTCCTTGGCAGGGCGGCAGCCGGTCTTGAGCTGCTTAAAAGGGATATGGGCCACGTTGACAGGTTCGCTGAACTGTATCAGGCCCATCTTGATCCCAGGGCCAGGGTGGGGCTTGGCAAAAAACTCGCCGCAAGCGGAGTTGTCCACGCAATGATGGACCTTTCCGACGGTCTGGCAACCGACCTTGCCCATCTTTGCGGCCGGAGCGGTCTTGGCGCTGTTGTTTACCAGGATAAATTGCCCGAGGATCCTCTTCTTGAGCAAGCCGCCAAGTTGTTGAAGCAGGAAAGCCTGCCCTGGAAGATCAGCGGTGGCGAGGATTATGAGTTGCTGTTTACAGTACCATCACATGCAACAAAAAAATTGCAGGAACTGGTGGCAGAGAGCGGCGATATCTTGTATCCTGTCGGCACGATGACAACAGGGAAGGAGGTCACCCTTGTTCGGGATGATCCGTCTCTGCAGGACAGGGAAGTTCCGGTGTCGTTTCATGGATTCGATCATTTCAACAAGGGGTGAGGCATGTTCCTAAATACACTGTTTAAGCGTTGGTCGTACCAGATTTTTTCCCCGGATACCATCCACCGGCAAACCTATGAGGCCTTTAAGGACCTGCTCAAACATGATGCCCGTGCCCATGATCTAATGGCCGAGCTTGAAGTACTCTACCATGAGGGCAAACGTCTTGACATGGCCGGTGTTCGTGCCGTATTTACCGATTTTTCCAATGCTGTCCGCTCCATGATTTCAAGTCTTGCCATTCTCCAGCCGTCAGACGCAACAACGCTCATGCAGTACCACAGAAAACTTGATTTTTATGTCCGTTTTCTGCTTGCCCCGCCGGAACAACCTATGACTGAGCCATATGTTATTGATTTTTCCAACATAAACGATGATCGGCTGAGCGGAAACAAGGCATTTAACCTGGCAAAGCTTCATCGGCAGTTACAAGCGCCGGTACCGGACGGGTTTGTTATCAGTACCTCTTCCTTTCATCGGGTGCTGGAGTTTAATAACCTGCGTCCGTCCCTGGATGCCATTTTAGCCCGGATAGATCTTGAAAATACAACCGGACTTGACGAGTATTCCCGTCAACTCAGGGCCCTGATACTTTCCGCAACCATTCCGCCCGAAGTTGTAACGGCCATTGAAAACGGTTATGACAAGATGGAACAACAGCGGGGCGCTGCGGTGTTGACCGCGGTCAGGTCCTCGGCTGTCAGTGAAGACAGCGATCATTCTTTTGCCGGTCAGTATCATACCGAGCTTGGCGTTACCAGGGAAACCGTTCTTGATGCCTATCGACAGGTGCTGGCCTCGAAATATTCCCCAGAGGCCCTTTTTTACAGGATCACCCTCGGGCTTGCCGATGAAGAGGCGTCCATGGGGGTGCTGGTTCTGTCCATGGTGGATGCCGCGGTCAGCGGCATTGTTTATACCAATGGTGGAGGGGAAGAAAATGAATCAGAGCAGATGGCCATCCACGCAATTTACGGCCTGGGCGAGGTGCTGGTTGCCGGCCGGGCGGTTGGCGACCGGGCCCTGCTTACCCGTGACGGTGGCCGGATCATCGAACAGATAAAGGGCACCCAGGAAAAAAAATTGTTGCTGGCCTCGGGACGACTTGAGGAAATACCGTTGTCTGCCACTGAAAAGAAGCGGTTTTGCCTGGGGCAGGATCAACTGCTTGAACTCGGCCAGTGGGCGAGCCGCATTGAAAAACTCTACGGTCAGCCCCAGGATATTGAGTGGGCATATACCGAAGATGGCTCCTTGTTTATTCTCCAATCCCGCCCCCTGCACCGGGAAAAAAGGAAGAAAGCCTCTGTTCTGGACACCAACAGGAGAGCGGAACTGGAAAAAATGAAGGTCCTGCTTGCCGGCGGCCAGAAATCAGCCGGAGGTATTGGTTCAGGTCCCGTGGTTGTGGCCGGTGCAGAATCCTTGGAAGATATCCAGCCTGGCTCCATACTTGTTGCCGGCTCAACACCGCCCTCTCTGGTTCGACTGCTTGGAAAAATTGCCGGAGTGGTGGCTGAAAAGGGTACCATTGCCGGCCATTTCTCAACGGTCTGTCGGGAGTTTAATATCCCGCTTTTGATTGATGTTGCCAATGCCCTTAAAGTTCTTAAACCCGGTCAACCGGTAACCGTTGATGCCGACAATTTAAAGGTCTATGAGGGCTTAATTGAATTGGCGGCCACCCCCAGGGGAGAAAGTGCGGAAGAAAATCTTCCCTATACCCGCCGGTTGAAGGCGATCATGGAGTTTATTACACCGCTGCGCATGGTTGATCCTGAAAGCAAGGATTTCCTGCCGGAACTCTGCCGGTCCCTGCATGATATTATCCGCTATACCCATGAAAGGGCAATGCAGACCATGTTTTCACTCGGTGAAAAGGGCAGCGGCCGGAGTAAAAAAAATCTGATAACCGATATTCCCCTTGCCATTAACCTGTTGGATGTTGGTAAAGGAATCTGTCCGGGTGCCCAGGAAAAAGACAGCGTAACCATAGAGGAAATCTGTTGTCAGCCCTTTTGCGCCTTGTGGAAGGGGCTTTCCCATCCAGGTATAGACTGGCAGTCGCACAGCCATTTTGACTGGAAACGGTCGGATGAAATTGTTATGTCCGGTGGCTTTTTATTTGGCACTGACTCCAGCGAGTTTGCCTCCTATGCCATTATGAGTGAGGACTATCTCAACTTCAATATTCGATTCGGCTATCATTTCACCCTGGTTGACACGATTTGCGGTGAGGATGCCCGGACAAATTTCTGCCTGATTCGATTTGCCGGTGGCGGCGGCGCCTGGACCGGACGCTTCCTTCGCCTTGAATTCCTGGAACAGGTACTCTCCCGCCTTGGGTTTGAAGTGACCGTCAAGGCCGATCTTCTTGATGCCAAAATGGTGGAAGTTGAAGAAAAGGAACTGACAGCAGTGTTGGATATGCTTGGCAGACTGCTTGGAGCAACAAAACTGATGGACATGGTCCTGCGGGAAGAAGAGGACGTCCAGCGATGTGTTGATCAGTTTTTTAATGGTCAATACACTTTTACCAAATCCATGGTCCCGGGGTGAGGAAAAATGTATCTTCCCTGCCATATTCTTTGCTGACACGTTTTCGTCCCCTGATCCGTTCAAGTGATGCCCGACAGTGAATAAACAGAATGTATGAACTAACCTGGATAACAAATCAACTCGCAGGCGGCAGGGCGCCCATGTCCTATGACGAGCTTGCCTCCATAAAAGAGCAGGGAATCGATGCCATTGTCAACCTGTGTGGGGAGTTTACCGATCTCCACAAGATAGAGGAAGAGGCTGGTTTTGAGGTCTATTACCTGCCCACGCCCGATGAACAGGTCCCAGCCCTGCAGGATATGGAAAAGGCGCTGGAATGGCTTGACGAGGCTATTTATCTCGGCAAAAAAGTCCTGGTCCATTGCCGGCATGGCCATGGCAGGACCGGCACCTTTATTTCCGCCTATTTGCTGCGACGGGGACTGAGCCTGAAAAAGGCGGAAAAACTACTGAAAAATACCCGCGCCAACCCAACCAATTTCAGTCAGTGGAAATTGTTGCGTAAGTACCATAAGCAGCAGGGGGTGCTGTGTGCCGTTGATCCAAGGATTGAAAATAAAAAGAGTTGTGTTGATCTCTCTTCATTTATCGATGAGTATGATGCCATTGCCTCTGAACTCGAACGGGAACTTGCCACGCTCCATGGCGCCTCCACCTGCGGTATTGAAGATGACCGCTGCTGCTATCACTATTTTGAACTTGGGCTTGCCGAAAGTATCCGCATTCACCAGTATATCAATCGTACCTTCAGTCATGATGACCGTGAACATGTGCTTGAGCATGCCCTGGAATGTGCTTCGGTCATTCGAACAATTCGCACACTTCATAGCAATTATCCTCCTCTTGCGGACAAGGAGTTTAGCGAAATTTATGATGCGGCTGAATCTCCCTGTCCGTTACTGGAAGGTGGTCGATGTATGGCGCCCGGCTACAGGCCGTTTCGATGCCGCTGGCAGGGGACCGAACTGTCTGTCGAGCTGCGGGACAACTTTTCGGCAATGCTGGAAAATCTATCCAGAGACGTGTTCCTTGCCCTGACGGGCGCATTTCCCCCGGATAAGGGTCTGAATTTTTCCATGGCTGAAACGGTTTCCGGCCGGTTTGTCCAGGAATGTTTTACCACCATGTTGTCGGCGCACCGGCAGGCAGAGAACAGCAAATAATCGGATCTCATGCCGAACCTTTGATAAATATATGTCTCATGGTGGAAAAATGAGGCAAAACAGGACAGGGCAATGACTTTTTACCAGGAAGAACATAGCTACAGCAAAACCGCACTGTCAGACCTGCAGGGCGCCTGGTTAAATCTCAGGGAGGAAGTGGTCAATAATCACCCCTTTGAAAACTCCGGTCGACTGCTATTCCACATAGATGAGGCCATGAGCTGGGAATCGGTCAATAATCTCAAGCACATGGGAGATGTCATAGTTCTGATTCACAATATTGCCGTCCGGTCAAAGGCACCGGCAGAGGTTGTTTGGGGTATCAAACAGGTGAAAGAGGAGTTTGGCACTGTCCTTGATGATATTGATGCTGGAACACTTGCCTTTTTTCCTCTGCAGACAAGAAAAAATAAAAGTTCGCGACAGGTTTCCTGCACCCGGCTTTCGGCATGTGAACAAAAAAAATATACGGAAAATTCCTCTATTATAGACTGGCGCCATCCATCCATAAGTGAGTGCTCGCAAAGAATCCTTGCCAGGAGCAATGGCACCCATGAGTATATGAAAAATGTTTTTGCATATGTGCGGGACGAGATTCGGCACAGCCGTGATTTTCAAATCCAGGTCGTCACCTGCTCCGCATCAGAGGTACTTGAACATGGGTCAGGTTCCTGTTACGCAAAAAGTCATCTGCTGGCGGCATTGCTTAGGGCGCAAAACATACCGGTCGGTTTTTGCTACCAGCGTCTCAGCCTGGATGACAATGGACCTCCCTACTGCCTGCACGGTTTGAATGCTGTATTTATTGAAAAATACAACTGGTACAGGGCGGATGCCCGCGGCAATAAAGAAGGGGTCAATTCCCGCTTTACCCCACCAGTTGAGCAGTTGGCATTTCCTGTTAATGAACCTGAGGAAAGGGATCTACCAGAGATTTGGAGTGAACCGCTGCCGGTTATTGTCCAGGCCCTGCAGACGTATCGAACCACTGATGAGTTATACAATAATCTCCCGGATGTCCTGATGCTGCCTGTTTAGGAAAATCCATGGCTTTTGACAGTTTTTCCGAAAATCACCCGCGTAGGACATGGCTACCCATGCCGAAGTCGGTGATTTTCATTGTTTGTTGTGGCTGGCTATTATGGTCCAGCCATGCAGGTTTTTCCGAAAACAGGAACACTCATGTTTTTTGTAACTTCTCAATAACTGATGGTAACTTGCTGCTAATTATATGGGTTCCGGCCAACAACCTGCCGGAATGACCCAGTTGCAGGCAATTCAGAGCGTCATCCCCGCAGTCTGTTGGGCGGGGATCCAGACTTATATCACCACTTATTGAGAAGTTACAGTTTTTTAGCGTAATGAGTTGATTTTAATGCTTTATTCTGTCAATGAGTCATGCTGGTCTATGGACGATGAATAACATTAAAAATAATAAGGCAAAAGATATACACAGAAATCGGTTGGAACGGGTTCTGGTTGTTGATGACGAGCGGGATCTGTTGCAACTGCTGCGAAAGGTTATTTCTAAAAAATGTGGATGCGAGGTGCATATTGCCGATTCGGGCGCCGAAGGACTTGAGCTGGCGGCAAACCGGATGCCCGATGTGGTGCTTACCGATATCAAGATGCCGGGTATGGACGGGCTGGAATTTTTACGCCGCCTGAAAGAACTTGATCCAACCATTACCACGCTTATTATGACCGGGTACGGGACCATTGAAATGGCAGTGCGTGCCCTCAAGGAAGGGGCGTATGATTTTTTTGAAAAGCCCTTTGACAATGACCGTATCGTCCATGCCGTGGAACGGGCCATTGAACGGACCCGTCTGTTGCGTGAAAACAGGCAATTACAGCAGAAACTTACCAGCCGGCAGCCGGGAATGGAATTTGTCGGCCGTTCAAAAAAGCTGACGGCAACAATTGAGCTGTTGTCCCGGATTGCAAGGAGCCCGGCAACCGTGCTTATCCGGGGTGAATCGGGCACAGGCAAGGAACTGGCAGCCAGGGCATTGCACGCAATGAGTGACCGGGCAGATCGAAAAATGGTGATCGTCAACTGTCCGGCCCTGCCTGAACATATCCTGGAAAGTGAGTTGTTCGGCTATAAAAAAGGCGCCTTTACCGGCGCGGACCAGGACAAGGACGGTCTGTTTCTCGAGGCCAACGGCTCAACGATTCTTCTTGATGAAATTGCCGATATCCCGGTTTCCATCCAGACAAAACTGCTGCGGGTCTTGCAGGAAAAAGAGATCCAGCCCCTTGGTCAGACAGCCACCATCAAGGTTGATGTCCGGGTATTGGCCTCTACCAATCAAAATCTTGAGGAAAAGATTGAACGGGGTGAGTTCAGGGAAGATCTCTTTTACCGGCTTAACGTTATGACGGTTACCATGCCATCTCTTGCCGCCATATCAAGCGATATCCCCCTGTTGGCCCAGCATTTTCTGGAACTGTATGCCAGGGAGTATGATCGTCCGGATGTGGAGTTTCAACCCGAGGCCCTGCAATGTCTGCTCAGGAGGCCATGGAAGGGTAATATCCGTGAACTGCAGAATACCATCAACCGGGCGGTGTTGCTCTGTCGTGATAATTATGTCACTCCGGCCGATCTGATTGATCCCGAGGCAGGAGAAAGCCTTGCCCCCTTTGAGGGGATCAACCATTCGTCCTGTTTGTTGACCATGACCTACAAGGAGGCCAAGCAGCAGGTGGTTGAAAACTTCACCCGTTCTTACCTGTCCCATGTATTAACGGACTCAAAGGGCAATGTTTCCGCCGCTGCAAGAAGCTGTGGCATGGAGCGTCAGGCCCTGCAACGTTTGATGCGCCGGTATGGTATCAAATCCAGCAGTTTTCGATAACGAGTCCGGTCTCACGATGGCATGGCCGTGAGAGCCAGTGGTGTATTTATTGTCTGCAAGCGCTTGTCATATCAGCGACCACGACGCCAGAAAGGGGATGGTCGACGTCCCAAAACTATTTTGCCTTGTCCCGGGCGCATCAATGCCCTGACATCGGTAAAACCTGCAACCCTGAGCAGATCAGCGGGATAACTTTTCCGGGCAACATGCCGGCTCATGGGCAGGCAGGTGGACATTACTGCCCGTAGGCCTTCAGGGCCTTCTCCCGGCAGCAAAAGCGCCAACCAGCCGCCGGGACGCAGCAGCAGGCGGCAGTATTGAAAACAGGGAATCAATGTTCTGTCCAACCCTGCATCCTCGGCAAAGGTACAATAAATTATCTCATACCTGGGCTGTTCTCTGAAGCTGGTAAGTTCCTGTAAAGGCACGATCTTGATTTCCGCATCAAGAGGGTCGGTTCCTGGACAGAGTATTTGCAACTTTTCTGTTACTTCCATGCTTCTGTCAACAGAGGTAAAAAGATGTTGATTCCTCTGTCGTCTCCGCGCAGCCATGGCCGGACCACCGGTCAGGGCTCCAACATTTTTTATGGTATCCGGTTCCATTTTTCCCTCCCATGCTGCATCTGTAGTTGTTTGAAAAACCATAACAGATCAATGCAGTCTGCTGATAAGTAACCCCAGAAGCACTGACATCAGCCACCAGAACAGTCCTGGACCGATGGACGACAGACGCGAATTCCGGTATGATGATTCGTTGGCCCCCTCGTCATTATGACTGTCGTTGCCGCTGCTGTCGACCGGCTTCAGCAGCATCCACAAGCTGTCCCTTAATGCGATAACTGATATTCTCTCCTTCACAGGTCCCCTCCCGTGATGATCTTTTTTTCTTTGCCCCAGGCTACCAAAGCTGGTAACAATGCAACAGATGCAGATGGCGTGAAAAAATTCCATAACAGTTAGTGGGGGACAGAAAGCGCATGGGACGACAGTATCAGTACATTCAACTGGCGAACAAATTGGAAAGAGATATTCTCTCGGGCAGGTATCGGGCCGGAGAAAAGCTGCCGTCCTTACGCAAGCTGCATGCGGAAACCGGGCGGTCCATTTCGACCATAAATCAGGCATACATGGAGCTTGAACATCGCGGCATGGTAGAAGTGCGGGAAAAATCGGGTTTCTATGCCCGTCCACAGTTACGGGGCCTTGTTCAGGCGCCGACATTGGGCTCCGGCCCGATCAAACCGCACAAGGTGGCCATCAATACCCTGGCCGACATGATCCAACTGGCCATCTCCAGGGAGATGCTGCCCTTTGGCGCCGCGGTTCCCTCTCCAGCCCTTTTGCCGCATAAACAACTGGCCTCCTGCATGCGCACAGTCACTTCCCATTATCAGAAGGGCCGGAAACTCGGTTATGGTCATCCCACAGGAGAGCCGGAACTGCAGCGCCGGATAGCCCGCCGCATTCCCGGCCTTGTCAACTCGCCATCAAATGAAGAGATCATCATTACCAGCGGCTGCATGCAGGCCATTGACCTCTGCCTGCGCACCGTTGCCCGGCCTGGTGATATTATTCTGGTGGAATCACCAACATTTCTCTGTTATCTCCAGTTGATAGAAGACCTGAATATGCGGGTGCTGGAAGTGCCGGTGGATTCCAGGCACGGTATCGACCCGGAACGGATCGGAAAAATTCTTGAGGAACATGACGTGCGTGCGGCCCTGTTCAATCCCAATTTTCACAATCCATTGGGATATGCCATGGACAACGAGGCCAAAAAAAGGCTGGTCCAGGTCATGAACGACCAGGGCGTACCCATTATCGAGGATGATATCTATGGTGATCTCTATTTTGGAGATGTGCGGCCAACACCGCTGAAGGCCTATGACCAGAGGGGCATGGTGCTTTACTGCTCATCCTTTTCCAAAACGCTGATACCAGACCTGCGGGTGGGTTGGACCATTCCGGGAATCTTCCGGGAAAAGGTAAAACGTCTCAAATTCAATATTTCCATTGCCTCATCCCAGTTCAATCAACTGGTTGTTGCCGAATTTCTGGCTGGCGGCACCTTTGATCGGCATTTGAGAAAAATGCGTAACAGTCTGAAAAAACAGACCACGGACACCGCCCTTGCCGTCAGTCGATATTTTCCGCAAGGAACAAAGATTTCCGTGCCCGAGGGAGGCTATACCCTGTGGGTGGAGCTTGGCCAGACCATTGACAGTCTCAAGCTTTGGAGCCGGGCTGCAAAACGTAACATCTCCATTTTTCCGGGAGCCCTCTGTTCAGGGTCAAATCAATACAGTCATTACATCCGGCTTAGCTGCGGCCATCCATTTACGGAAAAATTGGAACAGGGGATCGCAGAACTTGGTCGGCTGGTTGGGGAGATGGATAGACCAAGCCTTGCCGGGCCCCTCCCCGCACACCAGACAAGGGAAATCCGTATCGGCCTGAATTCCGATCCCGAGGGACTCCAGGCCGAACAGCTCTGCACCTGCATTTACCAGATGGCACCAGGCTACTCCATCAGCATCAACCAGACCATTTCCGGGAACGTGTTAAAACTACTTGCCAGCCGGGAACTGGAAGGAGGGTTTATCCACGGTGATTGTCCTGAATCCGGATTTGCAAAGATCCACCTGACCACCAGAAGGTTGTGCGTAGTCGGACCGGTCACATTGAAAGAGAAGATACAAACAGGCAGCAAGGAAGAGATCGCGGACCTGCCTTGGATTGGAAATCCTTTGGAATGTCCGTATTGCCAGGTTATGAAAGAACAGTTTCATGACCTGGGGCTTTTCCCCAATATAATTTTACGGGCCGACCAGGACAACGCCATAAGCGCCATGATCAGGGCCGGGGTGGGCCTTAATTTTATGCTTGAAGAAGATGCAAGAGCGGCTGAACGGGAAGGAAAACTTGTTATCTGGGACAGGGAAAGTTATCCTCTTCCCCTATCCTTTGTTACTCTGCACTCCCGCCGGGAAGATATTCGGGTGAAGATACTTCTTGAAGCAGTGCAGAAAATTTGGAAATAGCGGGCGTTGGATTGTGTGGAAGATGGCATGGGGATTGCTTAACAGTGGAAAAACAATGAAAGGCGTATGAGCTGATGAAAGGAAAAGAACATTTTTACACCTTTCCCGATTTTCCCTTTCTGGAGCTGCGTAAATCCACCAACAGCGGTCGGCATTTCAAGCCGCACCTGCATCACCGGTTTTCAATCGGCGCCATAGATTCCGGCGAGGTCATCTACCAGGTGGCCGGGGCCAAGGCCCCTCTTGGGCCGGGCAGCCTAGCCCTGATCAACCCGGACACTCTCCATTGCTGCAATCCTGTCGGTCACGGGAAACGAACCTATCTTGTCCTCTACCTGGACCCGGCCTGGTGTACGAGGGTGCAGACTGAGTTGTGGCAGAATCATCAGTTTATTCCGGTCAGCGAGATATCACTGATCCATGACCGGCTCTACCACCAATTTATTGCCCTTGCCCGTGACCTGTCCACCACTGGGGCCGTGGATAAGAAAAGACTTGCCGAATTTGCGCAAGCGGTTTTCCTGCGGGCCTGCGCCCCTGGTGTTGCCGAACCTGAACCCTTGCCCTATATCGAGGAAATAAAAAGAGAACTTGCGAAAAATCTTGACAAGTCCCTGCCGCTGGAACAGCTTGCCCGCAACCATGGACTCAACCCCTATACCATGCTCAGGCAGTTCAGAACAGAGACCGGAATAACACCCCACGCCTTCCGCATGAACTGCCGCATCAGCCGGGCAAAACATCTGCTCTCCACCGGCATGGAACCGGCAGAGGTCGCGCTTGAATGCGGTTTTTTTGATCAAAGCCACCTCCATCGGCATTTCAAGGCCATGACAACGGTGACACCGGGCGAATATCAGCGCAATTTCTCCTGAACAATCCCATTTTTTATCACTCAATTTTGTACAATACCTGGGTTTCTTTCTGATCTATGATGGATTCCTGAAAATAACAGCCATCAATCCAGGAAGACAGCCATGGAATTTCTTTTAATCGCATCTGCCCATTTTATGGCCCTGCTCAGCCCGGGACCGGATTTCTTTCTCATCATGCAGACAGCGCTGCGCATGCGCCTGAAATTTGCCTGGGCGGTCTGCGCTGGTATTGCCGCAGCCAATTTCGTTTATATCTCCCTTGCCATCATCGGTTTTGAATATATCAGCAAGCTGCCGCATCTCATGCAGGTCCTCCATTACGCGGGCGGGGCCTATCTCCTCTATCTCGGCTTCCTTCTATTAAAAGCGCCAAAAACTTCGCTTTCAGGTCAGCATACGGATAACATCCTGCTTGCGCCAAAGCTTACAGGCCAGTTTCTGGTCGGTTTCACCTCCGGTATTCTTAACCCGAAAAATTCCATCTTTTATCTCTCCCTGTTCACGGCCATGGTCTCTCCGGCAACACCGCTTCTGCAACGTTCCCTCTATGGTCTCTGGATGGCCGCCATGGTACTTGGCTGGGACATGATGATCGCTGCAGTTATCAACAAACACTCCATACAATCTCTGCCGGCAGGATGGATCTTTCCGCTGGAAAAATTTGCTGGTCTGGCCCTGGGTTTTTTTGGAGCGGCTCTTTTTTTCAACTGAGCCGGTCCTGGCCTGGAAATTATTTTTCCCTGCTGTCTGTGACGGTTTCGGTAAGCCTGTCCGGAACAAAATGATACACGGTCGTGCCGATTTGCAGGGATTGATATTGGGCAGGAACAGGACGGGCGCTCCCTGTTTTGAGCTGCTGCACCAGCTTATTCTGTGTTTTGGAGTCTGTAGCGTTGCCAAGAACACCCTGTTTTTGCCAGTTCCCATTGTTATCTCTAGCAAAGAGGACCATCTGGTGCAGGAAATAGGTTGTGTCTATGAGAATCAGCTCTTTTCGGTTGTCCTGGTCAAGATCAACGGGATAGAGGACACATGGCTGTGCCTGACACTGGTCCTCTTCAATGGCCCCGGCAAGCCCCTGCAGTGAGATGTGTTCGTCTCCAAGCAGGGTGAATTTCGGCGGCGCGGAATGTTGATTTTTCCTCTGGTTCTCTTTCCAGCGGTAATAGCTGTCCGCCCTGTTGACCGCTGCCAGTTGGCCGGCGATTTTTTTCAATAAGGGTGAGTCCGGGGGCAGGTTTGAAAGTTTCTGCAGGGCTTTTTCTCCTGGAATGCCGAATTGAAATTTCAGGGCCCCGAAATCAAACTTCTCAGGTGTAGTCCTGCCGGAGAAAAGACGGTGCAGCTGATTGCGGGCGCTTATGGCCGGCGGGTTGATCAACGGGCTGTGGACCAGGATAATAAAGAGGCAGACGAGTAGGGCGATTGCGGTGTTTGCCGGCCTGATTGTTCCCATCCAGGGTTTGTTCCTGCGGAAGACGGCAAAAGCGTAGGCAAAACTGTAACAGCCGGCAATAACCAGCAGGATGACAAGATAAATCCGTTTGGGCGACAGGCCATGCTGGTTGATACGGAGCCAGGTGGAGTAAGCGCCAAGAAGTGCGAAAACAGGCATCAGGAGCATGGCCACTTCGATGAGTCGCAGGAGCGGGGCCGGATAACGGACCGGATTGGCGCCGTCCTGGAAAATGCCGTTTAACAGGACAATGTTTGCGCCAATCAGGCAGAGCAGTATTGGGGTGGAATAGCCTGTGTTCCAGACCGGCGCAAGACCGGTAAAGGGCAGGCTGGCGCCGAAAAGCAGGGTAATCAGGGCCAAGAGCGGCATGAGCCAGCCACACAGGGAGAGAACAATCCGGCGCAGGGCAGTGATTATCCGGTCATGGGTTAGACCGATGTGTATTCCAAGCGCAAAGACGACCGGCAGGCTGAGCCAGGCAAAAGTTGCGTTAAAGAAAATATCCCTGAACAGTCTGATACCGATCATGTTGAAGAGCATGACCCAGAGGACAATAAGGAGCCAGTAGGCGCCGGTCAGCAGGACAGCCACCAGCAGCACAAAAAAATTGTCCCAACTGTGACGGAAAAGATCGGGGTAGCGAAAGTGGCCATGTTCTCTGTCCGGCCACGACTGAACAAAGGGAAGCATAAAATAGAGCAACAATGTCCCGCTCAGCATGGAACTGACCGTGACCACACCCTTCCAGCTGTTGGGGTGGGTTGTGGTGTCGGGAAGCTGCAGAATATACCATAACGCGAGCAGGGCAAACAGGCCGCCGATACCAAGAGCGGCCGGGAGACTTCCGTGCCTTCTCTGTTCACTTACACTCATCTGCAGGATAAAGCAGAATATGACTATACCGATTATTGCGGCCGGAAGAAGGGCTGTTTGCAACTGATTGGACCGGGGCCAGTACTCTAGAGCCAGCCGGCAGGCCAGCCCCTGAATAAATCCGGACAGGATAAAAACGGTCACATTTGATCTTACCGGCTGATCTGTTGTAGTATCATACATAACATTCTCTCCAACAGTTAACAGGGAGGCTGCCGGTCAGATAGAGCCTCGTTTCCATGCTGTTCCCATCCTCTATCTGCTGCTAATTTTTCCGGCTGCCCGATTTGTGTCGCTGCTCGGTAAATTCCTTGGTGCAGGATGATTATATCACAGCCTGCAAGAAGCAGCCTTCTCATTTTTCCTTACCTACAGGCCTTTGGTTGCGGGTAAAAACCGCCTTGGAATTTTTTCGAGCAACCGTTGTGCCGGCAACTTGAAAAATCCCGTCTTGACAGACGCGGGCACGAACCTTATCCATCGAGAAAGACTATTTCCCTCGTATCCACCAATCAAACACTCCGGGAATGTACAAGATGAAGGATGGGACAACACTGGAAGAACTGATAGCCAGGGTCAAAAAGGCCCAACAGGAGCTGGAACAGGAGCTTGACCGACTGCTCAAAGAGAAGCGCAGCAAATTCCAGTATCAGATCAGGCGCGGGCGCATTATTTTTGAACGTCAGGTACGTCGTCTGCACAAACGGCAGCGGACAGGCCTCTGGCAATATATCCGCAACGCGCCCATTGCAACCATTGCCTCCGCCCCAATAATCTACGGCATGATCATTCCGCTGGTCTTCCTTGACCTGACCATCACCCTGTACCAGCAAATCTGTTTCCGAATCTACAAAATTCCCCTGGTCAAGCGGAGTGACTATCTCACCATTGATCGCCAATACCTGCCCTATCTGAACCTGATCGAAAAGATCAACTGCATCTACTGCGGCTATGGCAACGGTCTGATCGAATATGCCCGCGAGGTGATCGGCCGTACCGAAAAATACTGGTGCCCGATCAAGCATGCCAGGCGAACGCCCGATCCGCATCGACATGTCGAAAAATTCTTTGATTATGGGGATGCCCGGGCCTGGAAGGAGAAGCTGCCGGAGATGCGGCGGGACTGGGATGAACAGGAATGAAACAACAAAAAACCGCATGGCTGGACCAGATTGGCCAGCCACAACGAACAATGAAAATCTCCGACTCCGGGGCAGCCATGTTCTCCATGGGTGATTTTCGGATAAATCCGCTCCAGCAGATGTAATAATTATGTTGCACGAGAAAAATAACGAGGTAATCTATTAAAATAATTACTTCTTCATCTTATAATTTTCTCGGAGCCTGCGCTTACCTGTTTTTATGACAGGAATTCAGGTGTAAGGCGCTAAGGCGGGTTTTACCCGCAACCCAAAGCCCGTAGGAGCCTGCTCCTACGGGCGACCATAATCTGCCATAAGTAATGAACGCCTATCGCCCGCAGGGGCGGGCTCCTACATTGTACATAAAATTTTTCTTGTTTTTTATGACAGAAATTCAAGAATAAGGCGCTAAATAATACCATACGACAAATATGACCAATAGTCTTTACATATGACCAATAGTCTTTACATCGCAAGCCTGGAACCGGACAGCGGCAAGTTGATTGTTACCCTTGGCGTGATGGAGATGCTCTCCCGCCGAATTGATCGTCTTGGTTTTTTCCGGGTCATCTCCCCGGTTCCTGCCCGGGAAGATAATCATATCGGCGTAATATCCAGCCGTTTTAACACAGGCCTGCTGCCGGAGGAAATGGTCGGCGTCACCCACGAGCAGGCCAGGGAATGGATTGCGGCCGGGGAGGAGCAGCGTCTCTTCCGGGAAATTGTCGCCGGATTCAAACAGGCCCAGGAAAAATGCGACTTTCTGCTCTGTGAAGGGCTGGATATCAGCCGGTCATCCGATGCTTTTGACTACGATATCACCATCCGTATTGCCAGGGAATTAGGCGCTCCGGCCCTGTACGTGGCATCCGGTTACCAGATGGCGGTGCCGGAGTTGCTGGAAAATATCCGGGTTGCGGAAAAATCCTTCCGTCAGCTTAACTGTCCATTGCTCGCCATCCTGGTCAACCGGGTCGATAAAGAGATTCTTGAGCGGGCTGAGAAGGAATTGCGCGGCCAATGTGAAACCGACATCCTTATTGACCTGCTGCCGGAAGAAAAAGCCCTGAGCAATCCGACCATGGAAGAGATAGTCGAGGCCTTGCAGGCAGACTGGTTCAGCGGGCCCGAATCCGGACTTCTACGTGACGTGGCCGGTCTCAAGGTGGCGGCCATGGGACCGGCCAACTTTTTAGGCTACCTTGAAAAGGATGATCTGATTATCACTCCAGGTGACCGGCCTGATATCATTCTCACGACCTTAGGCGCCATTGCCTCGAAAAATTATCCCTCGCCGGTGGGCATCCTGCTCTCCGGAGGTCTCGTTCCCGAACCCTCGATCGTGCGCCTTCTTGAAGGGCTTGACAAACCGGCAATCCCCATCTATCTCGTTGCCGATGATACCTACCGCACGGCCATGAAGGCCTCAGCCGTGCGGGGCAGGCTTCATCCGACCAACGAACGAAAAATCGCCCTGGCCCTTGGCATGTTTGAGGCCCACGCGGATATCCCGGCGCTCGAAAAAAAAATCCGGGTCACTCCATCAGCCATCATGTCACCCCTGATGTTTGAATATTCCATCTTCCAAAGGGCACGACACCAGCGCAAACACATTGTCCTGCCGGAAGGCGATGATGACCGCATCCTGCAGGCAGCGGAAATATTGAGCCTGCGTGACGTGGTTGACCTGACCATCCTCGGCGAGGAAAATACAGTCCGTGCCCGGGCCGCGGCCCTTGGCCTGAAGCTGAAAGGAGTGCGATTTATTCATCCGCAGACCTCGCAGCTCCTCGATGAATTTGCCGAGACGTTATACAGCTTACGCAGGCATAAAGGCATGACCCGGGATATGGCCGCTGATACAATATGTGATGTCAGTTACTTCGGCACCATGATGGTCTACAGGGACATGGCCGACGGCATGGTCTCCGGCGCCGCTCATACCACGGCTCATACCATTCGTCCGGCCTTTCAAATTATCGGCACCCCCAAGGATGTCCTCCTGGTCTCCTCGGTGTTTTTAATGTGCATGGAGACCAGGGTCCTGGTCTATGGCGACTGCGCGGTTAATCCCAATCCGAACGCGGAACAACTTGCGGAAATTGCGATCAGCTCGGCAAAAACGGCTCAACTGTTCGGCATTGAACCGGTAGTGGCCATGCTCTCGTACTCCAGCGGCGCCTCCGGCAGCGGAGCTGATGTGGATCGGGTCCGAAAAGCCGTGGAAAAAGCAAGGCAGCGGCGGCCGGATCTTAAAATTGACGGACCGATTCAATACGACGCCGCCATCGATGCCACCGTGGCTGGGAAAAAGATGCCCGACAGCGAGGTGGCGGGTCGGGCCACGGTATTTATTTTTCCCGATCTCAACACCGGCAACAACACCTACAAGGCGGTGCAGCGTTCATCCAATGCCGTTGCTATCGGGCCGGTGCTGCAGGGACTGAAGAAACCGGTCAATGACCTGTCCCGCGGCTGCCGGGTGGCTGATATCATCAATACCGTTGCCATCACGGCGATACAGGCACAAAACAACAACCCGTGAAGATACTGGTCATAAACTCCGGCTCTTCGTCGCTTAAATTTCAGCTCTTTGCCGGCGCTGATTTAACGGTTTCAGCCCTTGGGATCATCGAGGAGATCGGCGCCGCAAAAAGCCCTGTCCGGTTGGACACATTTGATGCCGCCGGCGGCAAACAGACATTTACGCAAACGGATTCCATCCCGGACCACCGGCAGGCGATCATGGCCATGGCAAGGCTGCTGCGCGCAAGCGGCGTGTTGACCGATCTTCACGATTTGTCGGGAATCGGCCATCGGGTTGTCCATGGCGGTGAATATTTTCACAAACCGGTCCCCATTGACAAAAGCGTCCTTGCCGCCATTGAAAAGCTCATCCTCCTGGCCCCACTTCATAATCCCGCCAACCTGACCGGGATCAGGGTTGCCATGGAACATGCCCCGAAGACACCGCAGGTGGCGGTTTTCGACACCGCCTTTCACCAAACCATCCCTGAATACGCCTATTTATATGCCCTGCCCCATGACCTGTACAGAGAGCGCCATATTCGCCGCTATGGCTTTCACGGCACATCGCATGGCTATGTCTGCGGGCAGGCGGCGGAGTTTTTAGGCAAAGCCGCCTCTGACCTGAACATCATCAGCCTGCATCTTGGCAACGGGGCCAGCGCCGCAGCCGTTCAAGGCGGAAAATGCGTGGAAACCTCCATGGGCATGACCCCGCTTGAAGGCTTGATTATGGGGACCCGCAGCGGCGATATTGACCCGGCGATTCTCTTCTATCTTGCGCGGGAGACCAAAATGGACATCCAGGAAATGGATGATCTGTTGAACAAAAAAAGCGGCCTTAAGGGTATCTGTGATGAAAATGACATGCGGACCATTACAAGGCGCGCAGATCAGGGAGACAAACAGGCCGATCTTGCCCTGACCATGTTCTGCTACCGGTTGAAAAAATATATCGGCTCATACATGGCCGTGCTCGGCGGCGCCGACTGCATTGTTTTTACCGGCGGCATCGGGGAAAATTCTTCTGTTGTGCGTGAACGGTCCTGCCGGGGGCTTAAACAGATGGGCATTGTCCTTGATGCAGAGAAAAATAAAGGGGAACAACAGGGAATTATGGAAATTCAGGCAAGCAACAGCCCGGTAAAAATTCTGGTGGTCCCCACTGACGAGGAACATGCGATTGCCACGGAAACGGCCCGCATAGTTTCAAAAATACCGGCAGCCGGGAACCATAATTCGTGAACAACGAGGCATGGGATTTACGCGCGCCGACAAGATGCAACCGCAACCAGAAAAACGTACCCTCCCCCCATACGTGTTACAACACCTTTTCCGTATCATCCCACGGGCGGAATTCCGCCGTTGCCGGCAAGCGCCACCATGATCTGCACCAGGATAATCTTTACAATCGTGCCCACCCCCGGAAAGATCATGGCATAGCCGATATCGGGTTTTCCGGTCGGGGTCAATTCATTGGCATAGGATAAAATCGCCGGATTTCCCGTGGCCCCGGCCGCGATTCCCAGCAGATCATCAAAATTCATACGGAGAACATAATATCCGACCAGAATCACAAACAGCACCACAATACTGAGAACAACCATGCCGCCGAGTAAGAGGCTCAGGCCTACTCCACCGATATTCTTTATAAAGGGGTCGCCTGACGACATCCCGACCCCGGCCAGAAACAGGGTAAGCCCGAAGTTGCGAAGAATGGTATTTGCCACAACCGGCATGTTCCAGTTAAAAGGACCAAGACGGCCAAAATACCCGAGGATCAGGGACACGACAAGAACACCACCGGGAACCCCAAGTTTTACGCTGCCCACACCAGGGACAGGAAGAGGGATTAATCCGATCAAGGCGCCGGCCACCATGCCCAGGCTTAGGGAGATAAAGCAAAACGATGATTCGGCATGGATGGAATCACCGAAAAAAGTGCTGATGGCTGCACGGTTGGCCGGATCCACTATGACTCCGAGCTGGTCGCCGTATTCGATGACCAGGTCGGGCCTGGGGATGAGATCAATATCACCCCGGCGAATCTGGACAATTCTGGCTGAAAAATTTTCCGGCAGCGCTATGTTGGAAAGCGGTTGACCGATGAACTGTGCCTTGGAAACAAATACCCGGACATAATCCATATGCCGGCGGTCACTGAGAATTTCCCGGGATGGCTGTAACTTGAACTGATTGAGATGTTCGGGCAGACCTGCAAGCAGCAAAACATCGGCTGGTTGCAAAACAAGATCAGGCTCGGGCAGAATATTCATTCCCTGTCGTCTGATCATAACCAGTTCAATCCCTTCAGGCGCTTTTTTCAGAATCTGGGCCACATCCTGTCCAATTAAATCATAATCTTCCACGGCGAGCTCGGCAGTGATCAACCGGGCCGGGGGCTTGATCTCAACCTTTGGTCGTAACAGCCTGTAAGTGAGATAAAAAAAGAGAATCGGTCCGAAAACACCAAAGGGATACGCCGCAGCATAGCCCACTGCGGGATCCTTATTTCCGGCCGCTTCCAGGGCTGCCTGCAACGTTGGGGTGCTGGTCAGGGTGCCGGCAAACATACCGGATGCAAAATCGTTGCTGAATCCCAGATAGCGGGCAAGGACCAGGCTTATCCCGAAACCGACCAGTACGGCGGTCGCGGCCAGGATATTGGCTTTAATCCCCAGGGAACTGACAAGGCCGGCAAAAAAATGTTTCCCATATTGGATGCCTATTCCGTAGAGAAAAAGAATCAGGCCGACAAGACCCACCAGGGAAGGCGGTGCCGCCTTGGGAGCAACCGCCCCCACGGCCAGCCCCACAAAAAGTATGGCGCCTATGCCCAGGGAGAAACCCGATACCTGTACTTTACCGGCAAAATAACCGATGCCGATTACCAGAAAAAGGGCGATAAAAGGTTGAGTATTCAAAAAAGAACCAATCACTTCCATGGCACTGTGTCCTTAAATATATTTTGATAAACCGGCATGGCTGGACCAGATTGGCCGGCCACAACGAACAATGAAAATCTCCGACTCCGGCATGGGCAGCCATGTTCTCCGTGGGTGATTTTCGGATAAACCAGCATGCCTTGGCGGCACAACAAACCATGAAAATCAAAAGGTTACGCTAAAAAACAGTAATTTCTCAATAAGTGGTGATATAAGTCTGGATCCCCGCCCAACAGACTGCGGGGATGACGCTCTGAATTG
>WFZC01000246.1 GCA_015489765.1 Desulfobulbaceae bacterium | reverse complement strand
GTCAGCCTCCAGTTACAGGGGGCAGACCACCTTGGTGGACTCAGGAATATTGTAGGTCGAATAGTCAACAAGAGCATCAATGGAGTAGTTTTCACGCATATACTTGAAAAAATTCTCCTGAGACCATCTGGCGAACATGATCGCTGCTGTTTTTGTCAGATTCCGCAGGTAATCTGTGGAAATAATCGATGTTTGATGACCGGTTTCGCGCAGTTTTCGTATTTCACGAACCCATATTTTGCCACCCAGCATAGCGCCGCGCTCGGCAAGTCGCATGGTGACCTCATGGCCGGAAATCAGCTTGACATCATATTCCCGGAACTCGGACTCCGGCCAGTTCGCATCGGGATACTTATGGTAGGTCAGGCAGACTACGTGTTTTTCCCGCATCCTGGCAAAGAAGTCCGGGCTGTATCCCTCCCGGTCAAAGATCAGGCTGAAACGGGGAACAAGATCTTCCTGGTCAAAAAGGCCTGGTTGATCTGGAACGTCCATTTCCAGCCAGAGAAGGATTTTCTGTTCCAACACGGTGAGCAACCCAGGATCAACAGCCTTGTTGATCATGAAAAAGGGCTGGCCATCCATGGCGTTGACCCAGTAATCCGTTGGTAATTGGTCACGGGGTGTAATTCACCCGGCCAGCCTGATCCACTCCAGATCAGGCTGCTGATCTTTGAAATAAGATTCCATCGCATTCTCCAGCACGTCAAAGGTGGATTTGCCCTGTAGTCTGCATGTCTGGCGGAGCGAGAGGATTCGTTCCACCCAGCGGTTGCCCTTGTCGCTTTTGGTGCCGTAGCTGCGTTTGCGCCAGAGCACGGCAAACCGGATCATCGCGTTCCGCGAAATTGTTGGTTGGCTCCACACCTTCTTCGACCAGAAAGGTAAACAGTGAGTCCATCTCGTTCTCAAGATGACGGACGAACCTCCCGGCATCGCTGTCGGAGTCCCGATACAGCGCAATCAGTCGGCAAAGCCGGGCATAAAATGTTCGCCACTCCGACTCCGACGGAGGTGCCTTGGCCATTTTACATAACCTTCGTAATTCGGCCCGGCCCCACTTGCCGCATTTGGCAAGCTCAGGGTCCTGCCGCTGGGAAAGCCCCTTGGCACGGCGTATCAGATGGGCAGGCAAGTCTGCCGCTGTTTAACCCATTTTTGATAAATCCTGTATCCGTCACTGACCAGGATGCCCTCCCAAGCCCCGATCAGTTCATCAAAAGCGGCCTGAGAACGATTGGTATGAACCATAAAAAAGGCAACGGTCGTACTGGCCATAACCCAGAGCCAGTGTAATTTACCATTTTTCTTCCAGGTCGTTTCATCCAGATGATTGACCGCCCGGCTCCTGGCCTTATCCCTGATCGCTTCATAATGGGGTTTGATTGCCCTGAAGGCCCGGTCAATGATCTTTTGGATGGCCCCTCGGCTGATATGGATATTCAGGACGGAGGAACAGAAAGTCTGGATTGTTTCCCGGGAATTACCGTCAATACCTCCAATCTCTGCGACAAGAGCTGAAAAACGGGCGCCAAATCCCATGGAATACTCATCAGGCACATAGCCTTTGGCCACTTTTCCACATGCTGTGCATGTTCCACGGTAGAGAATAAAATGGATGACCGTCATCACGATCTCAGGGAGTTCAATGTGCTGATGGGTGTAATAGGGTTGTGTATCCTTGAAAACAGTACAGCCACAGGAACAGGATTGGGGGAGAACTTCTCGGGTCTCCGTGGGATTCAGCAGCTGCTGCCGATATCCCCGCCGTTTCTTTCTGCCGGTCTTTTTCTTTTTTTCGGTGTGTTCTCCTTGTAGGGAGAGTTACTCGAAGGGGGCTTATTGGAATTGGAGGAGTTTTCGTCCAATTTGGCTTCAAGCTCTTCAATCCGTTTGTTCAGCCGGGTGATTTCTTCTGCCATGGCAAAAAGAAGTTTCAGAACAGCCGGAGGAGTTTGGGAAAGGTCTTTTTCGGTGACCTGCACATCTTTGGGGAGAAAATCAAACACCGAGTTCCTCCCGAAAATGCTTTGACAGGGGATAGAGATAAAGGGCTTTGATGGGTCGTGTTGCTTTATTCTTTCGGTCGTATTTACCACGCCCGGTAGTGGTTCCGATATACTGCCAGTTGGCGGCCTTGTAACAGGTGCCCTTGAACCTGGCAGCTTCCACAAAGGTCTCCAGCAATGAGATCGGCTGATTGTAAAACTCCTGCCAGTCCTTCTGCAGGCCGCGGATATTACAAGCCAGAACCTTGGATGCCAGATGTTGAATCCTGATCCAGGGCAGGATCAGAAAACGGACGTTGTTGACGACCTTGTACAGATTTGCTTCCCGGGTGGGATGATCCCATCCGATAAACTGGTCGCGGGCCGCAACTTTCCAGGCTGCCGAGCCCCAACCGAGACAGGCAACCGGACGCTTGTCAAGGTAAGCGATATATTTCAGATAGGATCCGACGATTGTGGGGCGGGACAGATAATGAAAACGATCAACAAAAAAGTCCCATAACCCCTCATCAGGGGTACGGCGGACCATCTTGATTGTCAAAGAGCTAAACTCGGAAACTGTACCATTGAGTTCCGAGTCGTTGTATATATATTTCCGGCAGTCCGGTTTATCGGTAAGCCGGCAGTTGGTTGTCATGGGAGGCGGCAGGGTTATTTCCCCTTTATCCTCCAGCTTAAGCAACAGTACCCGGCAGGCACGGTCTTTTAATCTGCCGTTGGCTTGATACCAGTTCCACTGTTCGCAGAGTATTCTGGAAATAGCGGATCGGCCCTGCGTCCAATGGGCAGTAACAATCCTGCGAATAGTATCAAGGTCATTGCGGTCAATATACCGGCCGCGTATCTGGTATGTTTGCTGTGCCAAGATATCTCCTCCAGTGTTGGAGATATCTTAACAAATTCCGGCGGGTGTCGCCAGTTAAAAAATGACCCTGTGACCAATTACATGATAACCATTGATCGGAGCAATCAGTTACCAGTATCGGCCGGGGTTTGCGGTCAGCGTGAATACGTTTGTTATACGATTTTATTACCAGTTACTTTTTAGAAAGCGTATTTTTCTGTAGCCAGGTCCAGTTTCTGGTGGAACTGTCAAAGGCTCTAATAAATTGAAAATTATTTTTGATTTATATTTGTTATTTTTTGCTTTAACGAAAACTTTTAAATCAACCGAATCGTTACCATCAATATCATATATGAAT
>WFZC01000245.1 GCA_015489765.1 Desulfobulbaceae bacterium | reverse complement strand
GTATTGCGGCCATAAAGGGAAATTCCGTCCGAACCGCCATAGGTATCAAGGGAGGTAAAGAAAAAATAGACCATCTGGGCAAAGGCCAGGGTGATCATAATAAAATGCATGCCCCTGGTGCGCAGGCTGATCAGGCCGGTAACAAGGGCAAAAAGAGCGGCAAAGGCCATGGCAAGCGGCCAGGCGACCAGGGCGGAATCCAAGCGGGCCGCCAGGGGCGGCAGGCCGAAAATCGGGCCGCCCGCCTGGACGTGATAGAGCAGAATACCGGCCGTATAACCGCCGATCCCCACAAAAGCGGCATGGCCGAGACTGACCAGGCCGCCGTAGCCAAGGATCAGGTTGAGGCTGGAGGCGGCCAGCCCGTAGATAAGGGCGCGGGTGGCCAGGGAGAGGAGATACTGGAGGCCGAAGAGATCAAGCAGCTGCGGCAGCAGAAGGCCGAGACAGAGAATGGCCGTCGGCAGGATATACTTTTTTGCCTGCATGGCGCCGGCTATTCCCGGGCCGGGAAAAGCCCGGCAGGCTTGACGCTGAGGACCAGGGCCATGAAGATATAGACCGACATGGAGGCCAGGGCCGCGCCCATTCTGTCGGCCGAGGATGGAGACGCCAGCAGGTGCCGGAACAGGGCCGGCAGAAAGGCGCGGGCCAGGGTATCCACCAGTCCGACAAGAATGGCGCCGATGAACGCGCCCCGTACCGAACCGATCCCGCCGATGACAATGACGACAAAGGTGAGAATCAGCACGGAATCGCCCATGCCCGCTTCCACGGCAAAGAGCGGCCCGGCCATGACCCCGGCAAGACCGGCAAGCAGGGTGCCGAGTCCGAAGATCAGGGTATAGAGCAGGGGAATATTGACGCCGAGGGCGCCGATCATCTCCCGGTTGGTGGCCCCGGCCCGGATCCGCATGCCCAGGCGGGTGCGGGAAAAGAGCAGGTACAGGAAAAGAGCGACCAGGATCCCGACCAGGATGACCGCCAGCCGGTAGACGGGATACTGGAGACCGCCGACAAGCTCCACCGATCCGGACAGCCGGGACGGCGCCTCCATGAACAACGGCCTGCGGCCCCAGATCATTCGGGTCAGTTCATTGAAAAAAAAGATCAGGCCAAAGGTGGCCAGCACCTGGTCGAGATGGTCCCGGTGGTACAGGCGGCGCAGGATAAGAAATTCAACCACCATGCCGGCAAGGGCCGCCGCAGGCAGGGCGGCCGCCAGGCCAAGGAGAAAAGAGCCTGTCCGCGCCGTTACCGTTGCCGCCACATAGGCGCCGATCATGTAAAAGCTGCCGTGGGCCAGGTTGATCACCCGCATGATGCCGAATACCAGGGTCAGGCCGGCGGACATGAGAAACAGCATCACCCCCAGCTGCAGCCCGTTGAGTATCTGTTCAACAACGAGCATGAATCAGGGGCGCCTGGTATGATTTGTTACGCAAAAGGAAAGAGCGGGCAGCAAGCTACATCTTGCACTGCCCCACATAGGCGTCGACATGATCATTGAAGACCTTTTTCAACATCCGGTTAGTATAGCCGCCGTTTTCCGCGGCCATGACCCGGCGCACGTAAAAATCCTGGATGGGAAAATGATTGGGGCCAAAGCGAAAGGATCCCCGCACACTGGTAAAATCGGCCTTTTCCAGGGCACGGCGGAAGTCATCGGTTCTCGTCATATCGCCTTTTACCGCGGCCAGGGCCGATCCGATCAACCGGGCGGTGTCATAGCCCTGGGAGGCGAACAGAGTCGGGGTGCGGCCATATTTTTTGGTAAAGGCTGCCACAAACCGCTCATTTGCGGGCGTATGAAAATCAACGCACCACTGGGAGGAATTGATCACCCCAAGGGCGGCGGCGCCAACGGCATGCAATAACCGCTCATCGGTGGCGGCAGGCCCCATGAGCGGAATGTCTCGGCTCAATCCGGACTGGGCGTACTGTTTCAGGAAGTTGATTCCCATGCCGCCGGGCAGGAAAAAATAGACGGCATCGGGCCTGGCCGAGCGCAGGGCGGCTATCTCGGCGGCATAATCGGCCTGACCAAGGGTGGTGTAGAGTTCACCGGCAACCCTGCCCTTGTAATAGCGTTTAAAGCCAGCCACGTTGTCCTTGCCGGCAATGTAGTTGGGAGCGATGATAAAAACATTCTTATATCCCTGCTCGGTGGCGTATTGGCCGATAACCTCGGACAGGTTATCTGTCTGCCAGGAGGTATTGAAATAATTTTTATTGCAGCCCCTGCCGGCAAGATATGAGGGCCCGGCATTGGGACTGATAACAAAGATTCCCTGGCGCACGACCATGGGGACAACGGCCATGGCCACGTTGGAAAAGACAAGGCCGGTCAGGATCTTTGCGTGGTCCTTTTTAATAAATCTCTCGGCCAACTGGCGCCCCTTTTCCGGTTTGCGGCCGTCATCACCGACCAGGAGCTGTACCGGGATGCCGCCCAGCCTGCCCTTTTCCATATCAATGGCCAGCTGAAAACCGTCCCTGATCTCCTCGCCGAGATAGCCCGCCTTGGTCGACAGGGTGGTTATCATGCCGATCTTCACCGGTTGCACGGCCTGGGCCGGCAAAGCGGCCAGGACAAGACATAATGCGCTGAAAAATACAAAAAATCGTTTCATGGAAATTCCTTTCTCCGTTTGATTATTCGCCAATTATTTTTACCAGCACCCTTTTTTTGCGGCGACCGTCAAATTCGCCGTAAAAGATCTGCTCCCAGGTGCCGAAATGCAGTTTGCCCCCGGTTACGGCAACCACCACCTCCCGACCCATGACCTGCCGTTTCATGTGGGCATCGGCATTGTCTTCATAGCCGTTATGGCGGTATTGGTCAACCGGCGCGTGCGGGGCCAGTTTTTCCAGCCAGACCTCGTAATCATGGTGAAGGCCGGACTCATCGTCATTGATAAAGACCGAAGCCGTGATATGCATGGCATTGACCAGGCATAACCCCTCCTTGATGCCCGACTCGGTCAGACATTTTTCCACATCGCCGGTAATATTGATAAAGGCCCGGCGGGTGGGCACCTCGTACCAGAGTTCCTTGTGATAGCTTTTCATTTCATCCTTTTTTGTTTTTTCCGCAATTCATTTTTTCCGCAATTCATATACTGATTTCTTTTCTCAGGCGCAAACCTTTCTATGGCATAACGGAGCATGATCCTGGGCATTGTTGCACAGTGTCTGTGTAAAAATTGCTCTGCAGCCTGCTGGTCCCTTTTTCCTATTTCCCTGAGCATCCAGCCAACAGCCTTATGGATAAGATCTTCCCTGTCTTCAACAAGAAGGGCAGCGATCTTCAAGGTATCCGTAAAGTCTTCTTTTCTGATAAAATAGAAACAGGCCAGCATGGCGGCCCTTCGCTGCCAGAGGTTTTCCGAACCGGCAAGACGATAAAGCAGGGCACGGTCTCCTGGATACAGCCATGCGCCGACAATATGGGGACAGGTGGTATCGATGATGTCCCAGTTATTGATACCTTTGCCTATTTCCTTGACATAAAGGGTAAAAATCTCCTTCTGTTCGTCCACTGTTCCCCGCTTGAAGCGATCAGCCAGTATCAGGGCGGCAACAAGTCTCTTCTCATGCAGCGATGAATGCAAAAGGTCCCGGATGGCGGTCAGCGGCAATTGTCGGCATTGGGGAACAAGCTTGCGCAGTTGTGGAACCCGGATGCCGAGAAAGGTATCGCCTTCACCATATTCCCCCTTGCCTGTTTTGAAAAATCGTGTCGAATGAGCGGCAATTTCAGGGTCGGCAAGCCCGCTCAGAACCTGTTCCAATTCATCCAGGTCAACCATTTTCCCGCACCCATTCCATGATCCGGGCAAAGGGCAGCTCCCGGCAACTACCAAAGAGGGCCTCTCTTGTCAACTTTGCCTTTGTCAGCCGGGGCGAGGAAATACCGCAGAGAAAACGGGCCGCCTGGCGCGGACTCTGCAGCGCCTCGGGGAATTTTTCTCTGAGAGTATTCAAATCCTCGATGAGACCTGCATCAAGGATGGCGGCAACCGATTCTTCCCGCGCAAGGGGTGGGTTTTCCCCCTGCAGGCAGAAGGAACAGTGGCCGCAATCTTCCTCCAGGTCTTCACCAAAATAGTTGAGCAGAAACCTGCTCTTGCATCCCGGATGATTGACCAGGTCAACCACAAGCTGCAGACGGTGCAGGTCGTTTTCTTCCCGTTGGACAAAACGGTGGACCAGCTTCTCCTTCAGGGCGGAAATATCCCTGTCGCCGGTGTCAAGACGCCTGAAGCCAAGGCGCGGCCTGGAAACCTGCAGAACCAGATCGCCCTTCTGCTCAAGATAGTCAAGGGCAGTGATGATTCGCTTTCTCGGGCTGCCTGTCTTTTGGGCGGCCTCGTCAAGATCAATGGTAAACCAGACCTGCTTTTTAACGGCGCAGGAAAACAGGGTACGGAGAAAGTCCTGCCGCTCGCGATCGAAACGAGCCAGAATTGCCGCCGAAGATTTGCAGGGCTTGAACTTATATTCTGCGTAAAAAGGACCGGTAGATTTGATGACCTTCTCAAGCTCGAGATAGGTGAGCAGGGTTTTGACAACCAGGGGCCGCATATCAAACAGGCCGCCGAGCTCATAGACCGAACAGGAAAAATATTGTTCTTGTTCAAGGAGGTGGTCGATGCAGGCCCGGACCATGTCCTCATCCGGGGTGTCGCCATGGACAAAATTTTCCAGGGTAACAAGATCCTTGCCGCCCCCAAGCACAATGCAGGTGGAAGGTTTGGAGTCCCGACCGGCCCGGCCGATCTCCTGGGCGTAATTTTCCAGGCTTTTGGGAAGATTATAGTGGTAGACGTTACGGATATCCGCCTTGTCAATACCCATGCCAAAGGCAATAGTGGCCACGACAATGGCGGTGTCCGAAGCCATGAACCAGTCCTGGACCTC
>WFZC01000244.1 GCA_015489765.1 Desulfobulbaceae bacterium | reverse complement strand
ACGTTATTGATTTAAGCAAGGGCGGGGTCGGGCTGTCGGTCACAGATACCGCAGACGACCTGAGCGATAAATATATCCTTGTTGATCTTGTCTCTGATAACAATCAGATTATCCTCCGATCTCTGGCCACCCGGGTGGTCTTCAGTCCCGCAGAGAAAGAGAAAACCGGCGATACCGTCGGCAGATATGGTCTCCAGTTTGTTCACCTTTCCCCATTGCAGAAACGCCAGCTCGGCATGATTACCAAAAAATATGCCCACTCCCGCCAAAAGAGTGCGCTCCCCTGTCACACTACCGGCTTGATGCCCATGGTTCCCTGGCAGGAGGCGCTAAAATAACGGTATTTCTCCGCGTACCTGAAATTTTATGATCCTGACCGGGACAACCAGGGGATGGACCGTAACCTCAAAAGCTGAAATTTTCCAGTCGGTTGCAATTTCTGTATTCTAACAGAAGTCCTGTCGCCGATCGCTAATGAAATCGAGAGGTAACGGAGATTATCAAAAAAACCGCAAATACCGACCGCCCGGCAGCAGGAGAGAAGCATGTCCGGGCAGTCAATATTGCGGCAAAAGGTGTTACAGGGAGACGGGTTCCTTGAGCTTCAGAAGATGTTCATAACCGTCCGCCCCGGTTATCTGGATGCTATCGATACCGGCGTCGGTTTCGTGGATTAGCACCTCCCGGGGACGTTTGATATGATGATCAATGGCCTCGCTGATAATGGAGATGGTCTTTTCCGGCGGATCATAACTTATGCCGATTAACGGAATCCATCTGGTCTGCTTCTGGGCGCCAATACTGACGGCCAGGACCTCAATTTCCACCTTTTCATTTTTAAAGGCCTTGGACAGTTTGTCGAAATAGGCCTCATACTCTGATACTTCCAGTTTTTTCCATGCCATTTTGTTCCTCCTTCCATTTTTTATTTATGATCTTTCCTTCTACAGACAATAAATAAGCACTCTTTGTGGAATTGTGAAGACATACAACCAACATTCTCTGTCTTCCAAACAATTCAACCCCGGTTTTGGATAACCTGGCATGGGTAACCATGTTCTCCGGGCCTATATTCAATATATGTGTATGACCTCACCCCTGCGTCTTGATATGGGCCAATGCCCTGGATCTGGTTTGTCGGTAATGATTGAATATCGAGGCCGATTCATCGTGTCTTGCGTCAACGTGAATTGTATGTTTAATTCTTTCTTGAGGTTACCGTGTTTGAAACCATTGCAGTCAATGCGGACCATGTCAGGGCGATTCGTGCCAGAGGCCGGCTGAGTGATGAGGATTATGCACGGTTTCTGTCTTTTTTTTGCGGCGGAGATGCGAAGGTTTTCCATAACCGAAAAACAGGAGGCCATGGATTGGATCATGAGTGAAGAAACCAAAACAACCGAGCAGCACCAGGACACGGATGAGCGAGTTATGCCGTATAAACATATTCTGCTGGCCACGGATTTTTCGCCCCATGCCCGTCGGGCCGGGCAGCGGGCCAGGGAACTGGCCGACAAATATCAGGCCCGGCTCAGCCTGGTCCATGTCTTTGACGATTTTGTTCTCTATGATGAGTTTTATGAACCCGTTGCCGAAGAACGGTTTGCCCTGCAGCAGACCCTGCAGGATGCGGCCAGGCAGCACCTGGAGACCCTGGCCGGCGAGATCGGCATAGAGGATCCCGCAGACGTGCATTTGCTGGTCGGCGCGCCCAAGGCAACGATTCTTGCCCATGCCGAGGAGCATGATGTTGACCTGATAATCGCCGGCAGTCATGGACGGCGCGGCCTTGCCCGGCTTCTTGGTTCCGTGGCGTCCGGGATCGTCAACTCCGCGCCCTGTGATGTTCTCACGGTGCGGTTGTAAAGGAGCGGTTGCGTGAACGTCCCAAAGGTCCAGGTTGCGCCGGCCCTGCAACCCTTTGCCGATGCTCTTTCCCACTCCATGCGCCTCTATCGGGAGACACGGCTGGACCTGCTCCATGATACCCTGCTCAAGGCCTTTGTCGATATCATCCATCGGGATCGTTCCCTGGAACCTTTTTTCCAGGTCTGCATGACAGTGCCCCTGTTCCTCGGAGACCTGCGGGCCGTCTTCTATCTCTTTAACCGGAAAACAAACCATTTCCTGCGAGTCTGTGACAGCGTAACCGGGTTGATTGAACCGCCGCAGCTTGATGAAACAACGCCGGGAGCGGATATCCGGGAGGTGGTTGATCGAAACGGGCGCCGGTTTTATCCTCTTTTTCCCCGCACCGGAACGGCCAGGCAGGATCCGCAGCCCAGCCGGGGAGACCAGGAACTGTATGACCCCGATCCCTATTTTGCCAGTCATTCGCTGCTCGGGTTATATGCGATTTCACCAACGGAAAATATCAGGAAAGAGGACCATTGTTTCTTCCGGATTCTCACCCGCTGGATCGGCAACAAGCTGAACAACAGGCTCATTGCCAACCGCCATCTGGAACACCTGCAGTTTCTCAATTCACTCGGCAGGGACATCGGTCACAATATTATTGTGCCCAATATGCATCTGAAATATCTGCTCCGGCAGATGGAAAAACAGCTTGATGAATTACGACAGCTCGAGGAACGGGCCAAGAAGCTCTTTGAAAAAGGTATCTCTGCCCAGGAATTTTCCAAAACCCTTGCCCGCTGTCGCAGGCAACGGGAGGCCCTGGAGGAGTCCTATAGGGAGCTGCTGAAACACCACTCCCAGATTTCCCTTTATTTGGAAAGCCTGTTTCGGGAGCAGCATTTTAAAAAAGGACATCTGGTCCTGAAGCCAACCCGTTGTTATGTTGAACGCGATATTATTCTGCCCCAGCTTGAGCTGTATAAAAAGAAACTTGAGCGGCAGGGTATCACTATTGAAAAACCAACCAATCTCTATCAGCAGGAATTCCCGCTGATGGTGGATGTGGGCCTCCTCTCCCAGGTGTATGCCAATCTTTTTTCCAATGCGGTCAAGTATACGCGCGAGGTTATTGATCACCAGGGAAAACCACGCAAGGCCCTTGCCTATGGAGCGGAAATGGTTGATGATTTTCCCGTGCCAGGGCGACAGGGAATAAAATTTAATGTCTTTACCACCGGTCCACCGCTGTCCGAAGAAGAACGAAAGGCGATTTTTCAGGAAGGCTTCCGGCTGGCCAACAGTGATGGTATCGAAGGATCGGGCCACGGCCTGGATTTTATCCGCCGGGTCATTGAAGTGCATGGCGGCCGGGTCGGGTGCGAGGCAACGCCCGAGGGGAACAATTTTTATTTTATTCTGCCTATTTCACCTGTGGAGGAAGGAACATACCATGAGCAGCAGCCATACATCCCGTAGACGACCAAGCCCTGCCAAGGCCCATGCCAGAAAAGAGCCCCTGCCCTGGCACCGGCCCAAGGAACCTGAAGATGATCCGGACGCCTGGGCCAGGGTGCAGGCCATAATGGCCAGTCCCACCTATATGCAGGCCGATGAGGATGTCAGTTTTCTTGACAGCTATGATACCAGGGGCGTGCGGTTGCAGATAGATTACCTGAAACCGGAACTGCAGCTACAGCGACAGAATATCGAGCATACCATTGTCGCCTTTGGTTCCACTCGCATCAAGGAACCCCAGGCCATCCAGCGTCGGGTTGAACAGCTGGAAAAGAAGCTGCATGACGATCCCGACAATGAGGAGCTGCGCCGGAAACTGGCCATTGCCTGTCGTCTGCTGGAAAAATGTCATTACTATGATGTGGCCCGGGAATTTGGCCGCCTGGTCGGCAACGCCGGCCGGGGCCCGGCAGACAACCGGCTGACCCTGGTCACTGGCGGCGGGCCTGGTATTATGGAGGCTGCCAATCGTGGCGCATTTGATATCGGCGCCACCTCCGTCGGCCTGAATATCACCCTGCCCCATGAACAGTACCCCAACCCCTATATCAGTCCCAACCTCTGTTTCCGGTTCCATTATTTTGCCATCCGTAAACTCCATTTTCTCCTGCGGGCCCGGGCCCTGGTCGCTTTTCCCGGCGGGTTCGGTACCATTGACGAGCTGTTTGAGGCCCTGACCCTGATCCAGACCCGAAAGATCAATCCCCTGCCGGTGGTTCTTGTCGGTGAGTCATTCTGGCGCCAGGCCGTCAATGTGGATTTTCTGGTCGATGAGGGCACCATTGATCCCGAGGACCGGGACCTGTTCTGGTACGCCGAGAGCGCGGAAGAGATCTGGCAGTCCCTGAAGGACTGGTATGCCCATAACGGTCATCCTTTGATTCCGTAACCGATGGACAAAAGAAAATCGCGGATGCGGATGCGCGGTCTGATCCGCAAGGAAAGCCTGCAGATCATCCGTGATCCCTCCAGCATAGGCATCGCCTTTTTCCTGCCGGTTATGCTGTTGCTGCTGTTTGGTTACGGGGTGTCCCTTGACGCCCGCGATGTGGCCATCGCCCTGGTGGTGGAACAGCCCGGCCCCGAGACCTCTTCCCTTATCAGCGGTTTTTACCGCTCTGAATATTTTGCGCCCCGGGTGATGTTTTCCATCCAGCAGGCCGAACGCGCCATGATGGAGCGGCGGGTGGACGGCATTGTCTGGCTACGGTCCGATTTTGCCCGGCAGCTGCGTTCAGGGGGCAGGGCGCCGGTTGCCGTTATCGTCAACGGTGTCGATGCCAACAAGGCCCGGCTTCTCCAGGGCTACGTCAACGGGGTCTGGCTGCAATGGCTGAGCAGGACATCGGCCGAACTTGGCCGGCCGCTGCATATTCCGATCAAGGTGGAACAGAGGATCTGGTATAATCCGGCGGTACGCAGCCGCAACTACCTGGTACCGGGGCTGATTGCGGTCATCATGACCCTGATCGGGGCCATGCTCACCTCCATGGTGGTTGCCAGGGAATGGGAACGCGGTACCATGGAGGCCCTGCTGGTGACCCCGGTGCGGGTTAAAGAGATCCTGCTCGGAAAAATCGTGCCCTATTTCATCCTGGGGATGGGCGGTATGCTGCTCTCGGTTGTCATGGCGATTTTTCTCTTTCATGTGCCGCTGCGTGGTTCTCTGGCCGCCCTGACCCTGGCCTCGGCCCTGTTCATGCTCACCGCCATCGCCATGGGCCTGCTCATCTCCACGGCGGCCGGCACCCAGTTTGTCGCCGGTCAGGTGGCCATTGTCATCACCTTTCTGCCCGCCTTTATTTTGTCTGGTTTTGTCTTTGATATCGGGTCGATGCCCATTGGTATCCAATGGGTTACCCATCTGGTCCCTGCCCGCTATTTTGTCGCCATTGTTCAGACCATCTTTCTTGCCGGTGATGTCTGGCCCATATTTTTTGTCAACTGCGGCTGGCTGGCCCTGATGGCGGCTGTTTTTTTTGTTATTATCCGGAAAAAATCCCATAAGAGGCTGCGGATATGATCCTGATGCTTCGTCGAATTTTTTCCCTGATGATCAAGGAGTTCCGGACCCTGCTCACCGACAAGAAATCCAGGATGGTGCTGATTGTGCCGCCGGTGGCCCAGTTGATCGTTTTTGGCTATGCGGCCAGCTTTGAACTCAATCATATCAACTATGTCGTCTTTAACGAGGACCGGGGCGTTGAATCCCGGAAATTGCTGTCCGGTTTTGCCGGTTCCGATGTCTTTGTCCGCTACGGCACGATCGGTCACAACGCGGAAATCGCGCCTCTTCTTGATACCACCAAAGCCCTGATGGTCCTCCATATCGGCCAGCAGTTCTCCGAAGATCTGCACCGGGGACGACCGGCGCCGCTGCAGATAATTATTGACGGCCGCAACTCCAATACGGCCATGCTGGCGCTCAATTATGTCCGGGAGATTGTCCTTTCCTTTAATGAAAACTGGACACGGCGTCATGGCGGAGCCAGGGCGCCGGCGGTGCTCATGCAGCGGTCCTGGTTCAATGCCACTCTGGATTCACACTGGTTTATTATTGTCGGTATTGTCGCCCTGTTGAACCTGGTGGTCACCCTGGAGGTCACCGCCCTTTCAGTTGCCAGGGAACGGGAGGCAGGCACCTTTGACCAGCTGCTGGTCACGCCGATGACACCTTTTGAAGTCCTGGTGGGGAAATCCCTGCCCGGCCTGATCATCGGCGCCCTGGAAGGCACCTTTATCATCACCCTGATCGTCCTCTGGTTCCACGTGCCGCTCCGGGGCTCCATTCCGGCGTTGTATCTCGGTCTTTTTATCTTTCTCCTCTCCGCCATCGGTATCGGCCTGATGATCTCCTCCCTTTCCGTTACCCAGCAGCAGGGGCTGATGGGGGCCTTTCTCTTCATGGTGCCGGCGGTCATCCTCTCCGGTTTTGCCACCCCCATCGAGAATATGCCGCAATTTGTCCAGACGCTTACCTATCTCAATCCGATGCGCTACTTTCTTATCATTGTCCGGTCGGTCTTCCTCCAGGGCGCCTCCTTCGACCTGCTCTGGAGCCAGTACTGGCCCATGCTCCTGATCGGACTGGTCAATTTGAGTGTGGCCGCCGTTCTTTTCCGAAAACGAATGTATTAAGCCCGGTCATGGACAGTACCTTTCTCCTCTTGATCATTACCATTGCCGTTGTTGTTGTTTTTGATTTTACCAACGGATTTCATGACGCCGCCGACATGATCGCCACCTGCATTGCCGCCCGGGCCATGAAACCGGCCATGGCAATCCTGCTGGTGACCTCGTTTACCTTCCTGGGGCCCTTTGTCGGCGGTCTGGCCGTGGCGGACACTGTGGGCCAGTTTGTCCGTATTAATGGCCAACAACCTGTTTTTGCAGAAAGTATAGTCCTGGCCGCCATTCTGGCTGCGGTCTGTTACAATCTGCTCACCTGGAAGTTCGGCCTGCCGACCTCTTCATCCAATTCCCTGGTCGGCGGCCTGGTCGGCTCCGGCCTGTATGCCATGGGAAGCGGCAGCGTCAACTGGGGATTTGACGCCCTGCTGCATGGTCGGCTGACCGGGGTGGTCAAGATTATCATCGGCCTGTTTATCTCGCCCCTGGCCGGATTTATCGGCGGTTTTCTGCTGATGGGGCTTTTCATGCGTCTGTTTCGCAGGCTCTCCTACAAATCGCGCAAACTTTTTGTCTTCAGCCAGTACCTGACCACGGCCTGGCTCGGTTTTACCCACGGCACCAATGATGCCCAGAAGGGCATGGCCATTATCGGCATGTTGCTGCTGTCCGCCGGCCGTTACCGGGTTTATACCATTCCGGACTGGGCGATTCTGCTCTGCGCGACCTCCATTACCCTGGGAACCCTGTTCGGCGGCTGGTCGATCATCAAGACCATGGGCTTTGGCCTCTATCGAATCCGGACCATGCATTCGGTGGCCGACCAGATCGGCTCCGCCCTGGTCATCTCAGCGGCAACCGCCATCGGCGCGCCCTGTTCGACCACCCAGGTGGTCACCTCCACCCTGCTCGGGGTCGGAGCCAGGGAAAAGCCCCGCCATGTCCACTGGACAACGGCCCTGTCCATCGTCAAGGGCTGGTTGTTTAACCTGCCCGTTTCCGCGCTTATCGGCGGCCTGTTTATGCTGATTTTTTCCCATCTCTGGATAACGCCATGAATCCACTCAACCTGCTGAAAAAGTATATCCTGCCCGAAGAGATTAATTTTTTCAGGGAGTTGCGGCAACAGGCCGAGGCCACCCGCAACACCATGGATGACCTGTATCGCTGTTTTGTCGAGGCAAAGGAGGAGAGCTGTCAGGCCGTGCTTGGTGATGAACATCGGGCCTGCGAGCTCAAGGAGCGCAACATGAACGACCTTGGTCGCGCCTTTATGACTCCGGTGGATCGGGAGGCCATTTTCCGGGCCATTACCCATCTTGACTGGATCGTGATATCCGTCAAGCATCTGGTCATGGAAACAAAGGCCTACGGCATTGCCAACCTGCGGGAATATGAGCGTCTTCTGCTTGAACTCAGGAATTGTGCGGACCTGCTCTGTCAGGGTTTTTCAGCCCTGGAGAAAAAGGACCTTGAGCAGACGGCGAAGAAGGCGGAGGCAACCAGGGACCTTGCCCACAAGATGACCGAGACCTATGTCCAGGCCATGGCCAAAGTCGCGGAGGGTAATGATATCCACCTGATGTTTAAACACAAGGAAATCCTTTCCCAGATCAAGTCCATTGCCAAACGATTTCATGTGGCTGCCAACACCCTCCAGGACATCACCATGAAACTGGGGTGAATAGGCATGTATTCGCCGATTCATCCCCTTTCGTCATTCCCGCGATCTGTTGGGCGGGAATTCAATGTGCATCCCATGGCACAGCATCTACCTGGATCCCCGTCTCCGATTACAGATTTCAAGGGATCCTTTTTACGCTGTAGCGCAGCAGGCATGGTATTTTCTGGTCTTGCAGCAAATCGCTTGTGAAATATGCGGGCTATCTTGGTGATGATTTCGAGTAGTTATGACGAAAGCGCTTCTCCATCAATCATTGAAAGCTGCTCAAAAAGCTGTTGCAACCGCTGCCGATAAGAAAAAATCCAGGACTCGTCTTCCAAGGAGGCCAGGAAAAAACCTTGATAGACGGGCAGGGCCCTGCCGATGGCAATGGATCTGCCCTGACGGTCGAGATTTTTTCCATCCATTGCCCTGCCGGCAAGACGTTCAAACTGCCAGCAGTCCACCCAGCAGATTCGGGGGTTAAGGGTCAGGTAGGTGGATGTCTGAATGATGGCACCTTTCACCTGTAACAGTTGCCGCAGCCGGTGCAGGGTGATCTTCAGGGCCGCTGCCTGTTCGTCGCCGTTGGAGTCGGGCCAGAAGATATCCGCAAGCTTTGTTTTGTTCACCTGTCTGCCACCAAGGGCAATAATGGCCTGCAGAAGTTGAATCGGTTTATTTTTCGCCCTGACTGCCGGGGATAATTTTTTCCCGTGCCTTAGTATCGAAAACCTGCCCAGGGTAAATATCTTGATCGGCCAGGGCCAGTTGTCAAGGTGTACCGGTGGATCAACAGGGGTCGGATTCCAGCGGGCGATAAACCGGCGGACAAAGGTCGGTTCAATATTCTCTTCCAGAGCGGCCACGGCCAGGGTTTCCATCATTTTCGGTAAAAAAAAGAAAAAGGTCAGGTAATTCTTCTTTCGGGCCAGAGAAAAGCCCTGTTGCAGATGGTGACGCATTTCCTGCCATTCTCCCTTCTGCCTGTGCATATAGGCAAGGCCTAAGTGGGCCTGGCAGGTGAACCAGGGATTACCCGGCGCTGCGGCCAACTGAAAAACCCTCTCAAAACGGGTGACCGCCGTCGTATAATTTTGCTGAAAGACAGCGACCAGGGCCGATCCATACCAGCACCAGGTGGAATAGGACGGCATGCCGATTTTTTCTGCCATGTCCAGGGCTGAACGCTGATGCCGGTCTGCCGCGATCAGGTCATCGGCAAGCAACGCTTCCAGGGTTTTCACTACATGGTAATAACTGCGCTCAAGCAGACGGGCACGGTTGATATGTTGCTCCATCAGGTGCAGATAACCGGCCGCCTCTTTTTTTCTGCCGCAGTTCAGACAGCAGCCGGCGCCGAGAATATAAAAATGCACCTCCCAGACCCGAATACCGGTCTCCTCCATCATCTGCAGTGATTCTTCAATCACCCTGATACACTTGTCCGGCTCACACATGATCAGGTAATACTGCACCTCCATGGCCTTGATGGCAGACAACAACAGCTTTGATCCGATCCGGTCAATGTGCGCGTAAATATTGTCAAGGGCGGCCCGGGCTTCCGGGAATCTGCCTGTCCACAGGTAATGGGTGATAAGGGCCGGATGCATACCGCCCTGGTGGACAATACGCTGCAGCCAGTGCTCGAGGTCAGGATGTTCAGGGCGGCGCAGGACAAGGGCCCTGGCAATGGCAGCAGCCATGGTGCTGTTTGCAAAAGAACCATCATCGGGCAGGGTCCGGGGATCAAGCTGTTCTTCCAGGTAATCCAGCCAGGGGTCAAGGGCCGGCAGCTCAGAGAGATGGTTGATGATCGAGTTGGTCAGCGAGCAACAGGCAAGGAGCGAACCGGTGGTGTCGTTTTTCTTTTGGAAAAGCGAAAAGCTTTTTTTCAGGATTTCAATGGCCTGCATGGGATCAAAGGCCGTGGTCGCAACGCCGAAGAAAAAGAGAAGCCACGGATTCTCCCCGACGATCTGTCTGGGCAGGGCCTGCTGCCAGCGAAGCAGGGTTTTGAATCTGCCATGATCGAGCATGCCGGCGCCGATTTTCCTGATATGCTCCGCAGCCCTGTTCCAGCTTTTGGCCTGGATGAGCAGATCAACCGCCTCGGTTTGACGATTATCGGCTGCAAAGGAGTCTGCCGCCTGCTCCAGCAAAGGGGTGAGTACCACGGCAGGCATAACGGTTCTGGCCTTTTGCCGGAGGAATTGCCTGAACAGAGGGTGAAACTGAAACAATTCACCCCGGTTGTCCAGTCTGTAGGTAAAAAAATTCTCCCGGCTGAGGCGGAGAAAATATGCGCTGCCCCCATCAGTTTTCTGCAGCCTGTCTATAAGTCCCGGCCGGATTTCTGGAAACTGGGCAGCCAGCATCAGTCTGTCTTTTTCCTGTTCACCAAGGCCCGCAAAAATAACGCCTGCAAAATAATCAAAGAGTTCCTGATGATCAAATTCTTCGCTCTGATCCCGGGCGCAGATTTCCCGGTTTTGCTCCTTTAAGAGCAGGGTCAACCCGGCCGCCCAGCCGGCGGTGGTTTTGTGGAGATAGTGGATACAGCTTTCCTGTTCTCCGGTGATGCCGTGCAGGCTCATGACCTTGCCGATCTCTGCGGGAGTGAAACGAAGGGGGGCCGGATCAATGACCTGAATTTTCCCTTCCACCCGCATTCTGGAAAAAATCGCCGGAGGGGGTTTTCTGCTTAAAATAATGGCCCGGCAGTCAACCGGGATTTCCCCCAGGCATATCTGCAGCAAATGAACAAGCGGTGACTCTTCCGGTATTTCCTGAAAATTATCCAGAACAAGCAACCATTTCCCCGGCATGGCCAGGAAGAGGCTACGGAAAAATCTGCGGGCAAAAACAGGCAGGGCCAGCATGTCTTCGGGGTTGAGCTCGGGCAGGTCGCAGCCATCGGCTATGTCGGGAAAACGGGGAATGAAGGCCTGGGGCAGGGTGGAGAAAAAGGAAACAACGTCGGCGTCAAGGGGATCAAGGTCATACCAGAAGACCGGCATGGCAACCTGCCTGGCATAACCTGCTGCCAACACGGTTTTTCCGGCTCCAGGCGGACCGTTTATCCAGACATGCCCTTTGGCAACAGACGCTGTCAGCTCGTCCAGCAGCCGTTTTCGCTCAAGAATACGATCACCCTGTTCCGGCAGCCGCGTCTTGGGCGAGATCACCGGACGAGGGGCGGAAGATGCCTCTGAGGATTCCACAAGGGTGAATCGGGCATTTTTCACAGAGACAGTCTCCAGGCCGAAAAAACGACGAAATTTAAAAAAACTTAAAAAATCATACCAAATCCTTATTTTTTTCTCAATCTGTACCTCATATGTACCCAGACCTCTGGTAGGCTGCATTCAACAATGATGGCATTTAGCAGTGGTTTCGATTCGCAAAACCGCATAACAACCAAAGGGAGGGGTTTATCATGAAGAAAAGATTAGTTGCTTTTACTTTGGCATGTTTTTTCTGCTCAACAGTAGCCTGTGCTGCGCCAATCAGCTGGTCCAGCTGGGAGTTGACAAACACCGGGGCTGCGGGAAGTATGACCCAGAATGGCAATACCATTGATGTCACCTATACTGGAAACGCCGAATGGATTTCTCCAGCAGGGTATTGGTGGGAAGGTACTTCGGCGCCGTACACCAATAACAGCGTGGTGGACAATGCGCCTGTCACGGGTATTTCCATGAGTACTGTCAGTACAGGAAATATACTCACCTTTTCTCAGGCAGTCATAGATCCGGTATTTGCCCTTTACAGTGTTGGGCGGTTTGGTCAAGAGGTCAGATATGCCTTTGATCAACCGTTTACGTTGCTAAGTGAAGGTCAGGGACCCTGGGGTGATGGCTCTTTTGTCATTAACGGAACGACCTTGTCCGGTTATGAGGGCTGTGGGGTTATTCAGTTCAGTGGGGCTGTAACCTCTATTTCCTGGGACAATCCAGATGCTGAATATCATCACGGCTTTACCGTAGGAGCAGCAATGGCAGCGCCTGTCCCGGAACCCGCCACCCTACTGCTTTTCGGCACCGGACTTGTCGGCTTGGTTGCCGCAAAGCGGAAAAAAGATGGAATTTGATTTGTTAAAAAAAGAACTACATGGGCCGAATGCACTGCTGTGGCCCATTGCAACTACTGTATGTAATGAAAATGGAGGGGAGAGAATAAGATGCAACAGCACAACAAGCAGCCTGATCGTTCGGTTGAGCGGGGATGCCGGGGAAAAACAGAAACGACCCTCAGCCAGACCAGAAGAAAGGCCCTGAAAACCATTGCCGCCGGCACCGCTGCCGCCGGGGCCATGGCGCTGACCGGCAAATGGAATAAACCCGTGGTCGACACTATTATTCTGCCGGCCCATGCCCAGGCCACCAATGGCGCCGGTCCGGTTGGGACCACCACACCGGCGTCATGCAGCCCGACGATTGAAGCTGACTGTTACGAAATTACTTGGGACACTGTTTTTGTCCCGAGTCTGGGGCATGATCTCACCATAGTACGAAGCGTCAGGACAACAGGACGCGTAAATCCTGCCCAAGGTAACGAAGCAATTACCGTTACTGTTACAGCGAGCGTGTATAACATTGTTGCCAAGAAAATCGACACTTTGCATGTCACCACCAAACCAGATGGCTCCTTTGAGGCCACCCAGGTATATACAGACGCTGATAACATTGCGGACATAGATGGTGTCTCCGCCGAAGGACGATGTAATACTATTGAAGTGGAGCGATGTTCCAACCCTGAGGGATTCTGATTCATCCACAATGAGAACAAGTCGGGACAGATCACGTTTTATTGTCGCAGCGCCGCAGAGCTGAGCTGCGACAATACTGTTTCCTTCACCTGATTCTTGCTGTTGTCCAGCGGTTACCTGCAGGAAGATCAGATTTTGTATGGCCCGGCCTTCCGTTACCCCGCAGCAATGCGCGAAAATAAGCAATTTGGTTTTTTTGCGGTCTCGAAAAAAAATCTTCGAGTCCGCAATCAGTCAGGCGGGCATCCATTCTCCCGTCATTTCCGTTGTCTTTTGGTCGGAAATCCAGGGTGCATCCCGGGATCGGACACCTTCCTGGATCCCCGTCCCCGACTACAGATCTCGAGGATGACGTACTACCTCGGGGATGACGCACTTCCACGGGGGTAACAATTTTTTCTCATTTGTTCCCCAGGTCTAATCGGCCGTGATCGCACAATATCTTGAAATGGAATTTCCTGTTTCAGGCCTGGCTTCGGACAGGCGTGTTGGAGAAATATTGTCGGAGCATTCTTACTTGTCCATCCGCCCGACTCTTTTTCTTTCCCGATTGGGAACAAATTGATTTCCGCAGAAAAAAAGCAACAAGACCATTTTATTTTCAATCTGTACCTCATATGTACCCTGTCGTCTGTTATCGTCTGAGTATTCAAGGGTATTGGTAATATGAAAATACTGTAACCTTGGCATCACAGTATATTTTAACAGCTGGTTAAGCCACAAGATCGGCACATATTTTAAGGAGATGGAACCATG
>WFZC01000243.1 GCA_015489765.1 Desulfobulbaceae bacterium | reverse complement strand
GCTCGGAGATGTGTATAAGAGACAGGTGGTCAGGGGCACCGCATCTTCGCACGGCCGCGACTGTCCGCATAGCGGGTTATAGCATCCGGTCACGACTGCACGAATCTACGGCACCCCTGACCACTTAAAGGTTTAAGGTATATAAAAACACATTGTTCCAAATCCTGTGATCAGTTAGCGGCGGCTTTTTCCGACCAATAAACGGAAACTACCTTACACCCGCCCCTATCAAGGAGGTCTGAAATAGATGCTAATCAAAGACTGGATGGCCACCGCCGTCCTGACCGTTGATGCCAACACCTCGGTGATGCGGGCAACCCGGATCATGAAGGAAAACAACATCCGGCGACTGCCGGTACTCTCCCAGGGAAGACTGACCGGAGTGGTTACCGACCGTGACCTGAAGGAGGCATCACCATCCTCCACCTCGGACATGGACATTCACGAGATGTATTACCTGCTCTCGGAAATGAAAATAAAAGATGTCATGACCGATAAATGTATTTCCCTGCGTCAGGATGATACCCTGGAAAAGGCGGCCCTGGTGATGCTGAAGGAAAAAATTTCAGGGATCATGATTCTTGACGATGAGGACAACCTGGTCGGCCTGCTCAGCGAAACCGATATCCTGCGGGGCTTTATCCACGCCACCGGCATCCAGGACGGGGCCCATCAGTATGTGATCGATATGCCTGATACGCGGGGATCGGTAACCAGGGTCATTGATATCCTCAGGGACTACAACGCCCGGGTGATCTCCATTCTAACCTCGTTTAACGATGCCCCTCCCGGACAGAAACGGGTTGCCATCCGTATCACCATGGATGATGACAAACTGGCCGAGTTTGAAGACGCTGTCTCCAACCTCGACCATTACACCATTGTCTCCCACAGTAAAGACGAACTGCAGAATCTGCCTTCCAAGAACTAAGGCTTTTATCTAATAAAAAAGATTTGGACGGCAGATATTTGCCGGCAAAACGACAATCTATCCGTACAAGGAGAATTATTCATGTCAAGAAAAATGGTCACCATTGATGGAAACCAGGCGTGTACCCACGTCGCCTATGCAACCAGTGAAGTTATCACCATCTATCCGATTACCCCGTCTTCACCCATGGCCGCCGAGGCCGACGCCAAGGCAAACGCCGGCCAGGAAAACATCTGGGGTTCTGTTCCGGTAATTTCCCAGATGCAGTCCGAAGGCGGTGTTGCCGGTTCCCTGCACGGCTCCCTGTTGACCGGCGCCCTGTGCACCACCTTTACAGCTTCCCAAGGCCTCTTGTTGATGATTCCGAATATGTACAAGATCGCCGGTGAGCTGACGCCGACCGTCTTTCATATCACCGCCCGTTCCCTGGCCGCCCAGGGGCTTTCCATTTTCGGTGACCATGGTGATATCATGGCGGCGCGCCAGACCGGCTGGGCCGCCCTCTGTTCCCAAAACGTCCAGGAAGCCCAGGACATGGCCCTGATCTCCACCCAGGCCACCCTGGCATCCCGCATTCCGTTCATGCATTTCTTTGACGGATTCCGCACCTCCCATGAAATTCAGAAAATGGAGCAGCTTACCTATGATGACATGCGGGAAATCATCGACGAGGACCTGGTGATCGAACACCGCAAACGGGCCCTGACGCCGGACCGGCCAACCATGTCCGGAACCGCCCAGAATCCCGATGTCTATTTCTCCGGCCGGGAGACGGTCAACAAGTATTACAATGCCGTTCCCGCCATCGTCCAGGAGACTATGGACAAATTTGCCGCCCTGACCGGCCGGCAGTATCACCTCTTTGACTATCACGGCTCTCCCGATGCCACCGATGTGATTGTCATCATGGGGTCCGGCGCCGAGACCGTTGCCGCAACCGTTGATTACCTTGCGGCCCAGGGCCGGAAACTGGGCCTGGTGATTGTCCGTCTCTTTCGCCCGTTTGACGCGGCCGCCATGGTCAATGCCCTGCCCGCGACCGTTGAGCGTATCACCGTCCTTGACAGGACAAAGGAACCGGGTTCCATGGGTGAACCCCTCTACCTGGACGTGCGCGCCGCCATTGGCGAGGCCGTTGAGGCCAACCCGACCCTGTTCATGCCCCTGATTCTTTCCGGACGCTACGGCCTGGGTTCGGCCGAATTCAATCCGGCCATGGTCAAGGCCGTCTATGACAACATGGCGAGCATGGCGCCGAAAAATCATTTCTGTGTCGGTCCGCACGATGATGTTGCCTTTACCAGCCTTGATTACGACAACTCCTTTGATATCGAAGGCAAGGATGTTTACCGGGCCATGTTTTTCGGACTCGGATCGGACGGAACCGTTGGCGCCAACAAGAACACAATCAAAATTATCGGTACGGAAACCGACAACTCGGCCCAGGGCTATTTTGTCTATGACTCCAAAAAATCTGGTTCCATGACCGTCTCCCATCTGCGTTTTGGCGAGAACCAGATCGAAGCGCCCTATCTGATCAACAAGGCCAACTTTGTCGCCTGCCATAACTTCAGTTTCCTGGACCATTACGACATGCTGGCCAACCTGGAGGAAAACGGCATATTCCTGCTCACCTCACCCTATCCGAAAACAAAGGTATGGGACCACCTGCCGGCCAGGGTCCAGAAACAGCTCATCGAGAAAAAGGCGAAATTCTATATCATCGATGCCATCAAGCTGGCCGAGGCGCTTGGCCTGGGCGCCCGCATCAACATGATCATGCAGACCGCCTTTTTCCTTATCTCCGGCATCCTGAAAAAGAACGAGGCAATCAAGGCCATCAAGGATGCCATCAAAAAGACCTACGGCAAAAAAGGTGAAAAGGTCGTCAACATGAACTTTGAGGCCGTTGACGCTGCGGTCAACAATATTGTCCAGGTCAAGATTCCCAAGAAAATCACCGGTCATGAACTGCCACCCACTGTTCCGGATGAAGCGCCCGAATTTGTCAAGGAAGTAACGGCCAGGATGATCGAGGGCAAGGGAGACCAGCTCAAGATCTCCCAGATTCCCGCTGACGGCCGCTGGCCGACGGCAACCACCCAATGGGAAAAACGAAATATTGCCGTTCATGTGCCGCAATGGGATCCTGAAACCTGTATCCAGTGCGGACGTTGCTCGCTGGTCTGCCCCCATGCCTGTATCAGAATGAAAATCGTCACACCGGCCGATCTCAAGGCGGCAAAGGCAACAAAATCCTTTAAGACAGCGGACGCTGTCGGCAAGGAGTTCAAAGGGAAAAAATTTACCATCCAGATATCAACCCGGGACTGCGTCGGCTGTACCCATTGCGTCCGTGTCTGCCCAGCCATAAAGAAAGACAAAAACGGCAAGAAAACCGATGAATCAGCCCTGAAGATGATCACCAACACCGAGGCGGTCACCAAGCGCGAGGCCAAGAACTGGGACATCTTCATGGCCCTGCCCGAGGTCGACCCGGCCAAGGTCAACCCGACAACCATCAAGGGCAGCCAGATGAAACGGGCCCTGTTCGAGTTCTCGGGCGCCTGTGCAGGTTGTGGCGAAACGCCGTACATCAAGCTTGTCACCCAGCTCTTTGGCGACCGGATGCTGATCGCCAATGCCACTGGCTGTTCTTCCATTTACGGTGGCAACCTGCCCACCACACCCTATGCCAAACGCGCGGATGGACGGGGGCCGGCGTGGTCCAATTCACTCTTTGAGGATAACGCGGAATTCGGTCTTGGCATGCGCCAGTCCGTCAACAAGCTCTCACACCAGGCGGCTGAACTGCTTGATGTGGCAGCAAAAGAAAAAATCATCACCAAAAAATTCGCCAAGGAGCTGCTTACCGCCAGCCAGCAGACCGAGGAGGAGATCAATGCCCAGCGGGAACGGGTGGCCTCTTTAAAGGAAACTCTGGCTGCTTCCACGTCACTTACTGCCAAACGGCTGTATCATGTGGCTGATTACCTGGTGAAAAAATCGGTCTGGATCTTTGGTGGTGACGGCTGGGCCTATGATATCGGATACGGCGGCCTGGACCATGTCCTTGCCTCGGGCGAAAATATAAACGTCCTTGTTCTTGATACCGAGGTCTACTCCAATACCGGCGGCCAGATGTCCAAATCCACCCCCCGGGCCGCGGTGGCCCAGTTTGCTGCCGGCGGCAAGAAAATGCCCAAAAAGGACATGGGCATGATCTTTTCCACCTACGGCAATATCTATATCGCCCGCGTCTCGCTTGGTGCCAATCCCCAGCAACTGGTTAAGGCGGTCAATGAGGCCGAGGCCTATAACGGTCCCTCCCTGATCATTGCCTATGCCCACTGCATCAACCACGGTATCAACATGGCAACGGCCCATGAACAGCAGAAAAAGGCGGTTGCCTGTGGCCATTGGCCGCTTTACCGTTATAATCCCATGCTGGAAGATGAGGGAAAAAATCCCCTTATCATCGACTCCAAGGAACCGACCATCCCCTTTGCCGACTATGCAACGGGTGAGAACAGGTACCGGATGCTGAAGATGACCAACCCGAAAATGGCCGACAAGCTCATGGAAGAGTCACAAAAAGACGTGGAAAGAGCATGGAAGGCATTGAAGGGACGGTTCAAGGCCCTGGAAGTGGAGTAATTGTCAGCAGCATCATTCCATACTCTCTACCAGCAAAGGCCCTGCCGAATTTTTCGGCAGGGCCTTTGTACTTTTGTATCCTGCTCACCCATTACCAGAAACGATATGGACGCCTGGTTAATGCTGAATTGAAATACCTGGGGTCTCCGCTCACCTCCCGGCCAAGCCATGACGGACGGGCAAAATCCTGATCTTCACTGTCAAGTTCAATTTCGGCAATGACCAGGCCTGAATTGTCACCCAGAAATTCATCCACCTCCCAGGTGAAGCCTTTATATGGTATTCGATACCGATATTTTTCAAGTATCGGCTGTTGGCAAAGTTCATCAAGCATTTTTTCGGCATCGGACAGGGGAATTTCATATTCAAACTCCAGACGACAAATTCCAGTACTGATCCCCTTTACTGTCAGGAAGGCCATGTCCTCAATAGTGCGAACCCGTACTGTCCTTTCCTTTTTGGTGCTCAGATACCCCTGACGATAGAGAACACCCCTGGCCCCTTTTTTCCACAGTTCTCCCTGCACGAGAAATTTTCGCTCTATCTCAATAGCCATGTTCTATCTGTCCTCCACCTGGTTTTATCGCTCTTCCTCTGGCCGGCAGGGTTTCCACAATGATAAGACAATCAATTGCATGGCCAAAAAATCACCTGCTTACCGGATAATTACCACTGTAAAAATATTCTTTATCCCGGAATTTCCTCTTGTGATCAGAAAACAGGGGAAGTATTGTTTTTTCGTAATGATTTCCATCAGGAAATATTTCTATCAAGAAATAGACCTGAAATTTTGTCGTCCAGGACTATGTTCATTATTCGAAGAGTGCCTTGAAAAATTAGTTTTTTCGTTCGAGGTCAAGGAACAGTAAAATTAAAACGCACAGCATATTAGACATATGTGAGCATTTTTCATTTTTCTGTGACCCAGAGATCGAGCGGGAATTTTTCAAGGTGGCCCGAAGTTTACCTGTATCTGTTGTGGCCGGAGACGATACATTTCGATCCATGAAACAACTGGCTTCATCCTCCTGTTTTCTCCATGTGACGTTTGGCCGATATCATGAAACCTGTTTTCGAACACCCCGCTACCAACCTGGACACACTTGACACAACAATAAATATCGTAAAATAACGGTACGTTATATGAGTCAAAGACAGAATTTGTTTTCGGTTTTCTGTCCTCATTCCTGCAACAGCATATACTGAAAAAACAAGAAAAAGAGGGAAAAATGAACAAAACAGAACTTATCAATGCCATCACCCAATCAACGGACCTGAATAAAAAAGAAGCTGGCAAAGCGGTACAGGGATTTCTTGAAACCGTGACAGGATCGCTTTCCAGGGGAGAAAAAATCTCCCTCACTGGATTTGGGACCTTTACAATCGTCAACCGGGCCGCACGATGCTGCAGAAATCCTCAAAGCGGGAAAAAGATGACCATCCCTGCCCGTAAGGCGGTAAAGTTCAGACCAGGCAAAAAGCTCTCGGAACAGGTTCAGTAAAAAGAGCCGGCAACTGGTCAGTAAAACACGAGGGTATTACGCGGCACGGGGCCGGGCACCAAATCGCAATAAAAAATATACCGGCCTTGAAATTTAACATGTTCCCGGGAAATCCATGAATCCAGCCTTTGTTGTCCCCGTTTTCTTTGTGACTGTTGTGGTCTGCGCCTGGATGATAGGCACCTACAACAGGTTTATCAAGTACAAAAACCGGATTGAAGAGTCTCTCAACTCCATTGATGTTGCCCTGAAGCGGCGGGCCAACCTTGTCCCCAACCTGGTGCGCATCATCAAGGGCTACAGCGAGCACGAGGGAAAGATTTTTCAGGAAAAAACCCGAAGACTCGGTATGCTCTCGGATCCCAAGAGGGTGGAACAGGAACAGGACATTGCCCGCAACATCGGCGGTCTGATTGCCGTCGCCGAGGCCTATCCGGACCTGAAGGCCAGCAGCAACTATCTGGAACTGCAAAACAGCTTGAACAAGATAGAACAGGACATCCAGCAGGCAAGGAATCGATACAACAGTTACATTGCCCGGTTCAACACCTTGGTTGATTCATTCCCGGCCTCTCTGCTTGCCCGCTGGTTTCATTTTGAAAAAATGGATTACCTGGCCCTGGAACTGGCCACCCAGCGGGAAATGCCTGATGTATCGTTTGCGCCAACTGAATCAGAAAAAAATGAATAAACAAATTACAGCATCTGCAACAGCGCCTGTCGGACCGGCGCCATGTGCTCAATCTTGCCTGTGGGCGCCATGTTTTCCCACGTTTCGCCTTGTATTATTGTCTCTCTGCCTGGTTCTCTGTCTCTGCGGCTGCTCCAGAACCTATTACGCGGCCATGGAAAAAGTGGGCGTTCATAAACGTGACATCCTCGTTGATCGGGTTGAAGCGGCACGGGACTCGCAGACCGAGGCCCAGGAGCAGTTCAAATCAGCACTTGAACAGTTTAATTCCGTCATTCAACTGAAAGATACCGATCTCAAACAGGCCTACGAAAAGCTGAACAGGGAATATAAACAGTGTGAAGAGGCCGCAGAGAAGGTGTCGGAACGAATTGACAAGGTGGAAGATGTCTCGGAAGCGCTCTTTGATGAATGGGAAGATGAAATAGGGCTTTACAGCAACAAGGACCTTGCGCGGGCAAGTAAGCAACAGCTCGGAAAAACCAGGTCCCGGTACACCAAAATGCTCGCATCAATGCGAACGGCTGAAGCATCCATGACCCCGGTACTTCGGACCTTTCGTGATAATGTCCTCTTTTTGAAACACAACCTCAATGCCCAGGCAATCGGATCGCTGCAAAGAGAATTTTCATCGCTGAAAAAGGATATTGATATCCTCATTCAACGGATGAACGAGGCGATAGGGCAATCCAATACATTTATAGAACAGATGGGGACCTGATATCTGGTTTCCGTTTCTGTCCTGAAGAAAGGCTATTTCAAGACCTCAAGAAAAAACTTTTCCTGAAAGGAGATTTATCATGGCAGGTTTTATGGACATTCTGGGATCAATGATGCAGCAGGGTATGTCGCAGTCAACAGGTACACGCATGGCCAATGCATTTGGTGGTGGCGGTTCCGGCGGTTCTTTGACCGATATCCTCGGTGGTCTGGCCGGAGCGCTTGGGGGAGGCCCGCAGACAGGGTCTGCGCCACAGGCCGGACCTGGTGGTCTGGGTAATCTCGGCGGTGTTGTCGGCGAAGTGCTGGGCAGTCTCGGCAATAACAGGGCCGCCCTTGGAGGTCTCGGAGCATTGGCGGGCGCTCTGCTCGGTGGAGGACGAAGTTCCGCCAGGGGCGCCATCGGTGGTGGCGGTCTTGCCATGCTGGCCTCCCTTGCCATTGCCGCCTTGCGCAAGGCAGGACAGACACCGCAATCCACTCCCCGCGCCCTGCTCGAGCCACAGACGGCAGAAGATCAGCAGGCCCTGGAACAGGACGCTGAAATTATCGTCAAGGCCATGATCAACGCCGCCAAGGCGGACGGCCGGATCGATGACAATGAAATTCAAAAAATCGTCGGCAAGTTGCAGGAGGACGGCCTGACGGAAGAGGAAAAAGAGTTGTTCATGACCGAGGCGAGCAAACCCATGGATATTGACGCGGTCATCGCCTCTGCCGGTGGCCGGCCGGAGATGGCGGCGCAGATCTATTCCGCCTCCCTGCTGGCCATTGAAGTTGATACTCCGGCTGAACAGCAGTACATGCAGCAACTGGCGCAGGGACTTGGTCTGGACCCGCAGGTGATAGATCATATTCATCAGTTTCTTGGAGTCCAATAACCTAAACGGACAAACAAGGTATCACAATGATGTAACTATATCAGCTCAACGGAGAAAAAAATGGGACTTTTAAGCTTTGCAAAAAATATTGGTAAAAAACTCTTTCACAGGGAAGAAGAGGCATCGGAAAAAATAGCCACCTATATCGAGGAAGATAATCCGGGGGTTAACAATCTGAAGGTTACTGTTATTGATGGGGTTGCCTCTCTTAGTGGTGAAGCCGACAGCCGGGAGGCCCTGGAAAAGGCGGTACTGATGGCCGGTAATGTCGATGGAATAAGCGAGGTCAAATATGATGCCGTCACAGCCCCGGTTGCCGAGGTCAAGGTGGAATACTATGAAATAGTCTCCGGCGATACCCTATCGGGAATTGCCAAAAAATTTTATGGCGACGGGTCGGCCTATATGCGTATTTTCGAGGCAAACCGGGAGGTGATCAAGGATCCGGACAAGATTTATGTCGGCCAGAAAATCCGTATCCCTGTTGACTGATTTCACAATCATAAGGAAATCAACCGGTTGCTCATAAAACATGCGTAGCCCTATTTTGCAAAACTCCAAGGAGGGACACAGAGCGATGACAACGAAAGCCGACTTTACAGACGAGGAATGGACCAGTTTGCTGCAGGCGCCGACTGCGGCCGGCATGTATATCATGATGGCGGATCCGAACTTTGTCATTGGCAGCATGAAAGAGGCCCTTGCTGTCTCAGCAGGCATTATCAGCAGGGAAAAAGAACATAACAGTGAACTGTTGACATCCCTGCTGGCAGATTTCAAAGACAAGGACATGGTCAAACAGGCACGTCTGAAGTTTGATAAAAAGGACCTGGAAGCCATGCAACAAACAGCCCGTACAGCCCTGGAAAAGGTTGTCCGGTTGCTGGCTGAGAAGGCTACCCCTGAAGAGGCCGATGAAATAAAAAACTGGCTCTATGAACTGGGGGTGAAAACCGCCGAGGCGGCCAAAGAGGGTGGGTTTCTCGGTTTTGGCGGCACCAGGGTAAGCGACAAAGAAAAAAAGGCCCTGCAGGAACTGGCCGACCTGCTCGGGGTATCAGGATAAGCGTAGACAAAAACAAGCAGTTGGATCGGTTGGCCGTAACTTCTCAATAAGTGGTCATATAAGTCTGGATCCCCGCCCAACAGACTGCGGGGATGACGCTCTGAATTGCCTGCAACGGGGTCATTCCGGCAGGTTGTTGGCCGGAATCCATATAATTAGCAGCAACTTACCATCAGTTATTGAGAAGTTACGGTTGGCCGAGTTCGATTCTCCTGAAACAGAAACGGGGACACCATGCCTGGCATGGGTCCCCGCTTTCATATTGCGGCAACGCCGACAAAGAGAACCGTTACCTCCAGGGATAAAACTTGCTTTGCCGCGGCCGTCGTTTACTTGTTGGCCTTTTTCCTTTCTTCCGCCTCCTTCCGCAACCGGTCACGCTCCGCCTTGAGCTCAAGATACTCCTGTTCCGCCTTTTTCAAGGCCTCGTCCTGGCGGGCCTTGATTTCTTTTACCTTTTCTTTGATCTTTTCCTTTTTGATATTCATGCCCTCAGCGCCAAAAAGGGTATTTGCCAAATAGGTGAAAGAAAATTGCATCAGCTCAATATCATCATTTCTGATCTTTTCGATGGTCTCCTCATCGACCTCGTAGGTCTCAAGAAATGAACTTTCAAAGACAAAACGCCGAAAACTGTCAAGATCGGTCGAGGCCATAAAAAACATGCGTTTGGCCGCCTCGGACAGGCTTGCCTGGTAGCCAAATGATTTGCGCCGCATGACAAGACGCAGCCACTCTTTATTGTATTCGTCCCGTTCTTCAACGCCCTGGTCCGCCCGCCATTCACGGATAGTCCAACGCTTGGGCTCTTCAAAACCCTTGCAGTGCGGTTCTTTCACCAGGAAGAAAAATTTTTCCTCGGCAGCGTCATTGGTTCCGCCCTCATGGAAATCGGCCATGCCAACCGGATAATACCGGCAGGCTGTTGGCCGGTCACTGTACACGGTACACCCATCAGGTGTGACAAAAGGACAGGCCTTTTTATCCTCGGTCAATTTGATCTGGACACCGGGCATATCGGTCTTTTCCAGATAGGTCGGTTCGGTGTAGTTAGTAACAAATTCATGGGCCGGAATTCCAAGGCGGCGGGACAGGATGAGAATATCATAGGGAGTGAGCACTATTTTGATATTGTGACAACAGGCGGTAAAACAGGGTACTCCGGGATGGCACTCAAACTGAAGCGGTGAATCCAGCGTCAGTTTCTCCGGTTGGATGTGGGATGGATTTTTATCCGTATTTTTTATAAAATCCGACTTGTCGTCAAGATGCTTATCCTTGCTCATTACAATCTACCTCTTCCCGATGCCGGGATTATGTGATTAAACTTTCTGTTTATTTTCAAATATATCAACACGATATAGCAAACAGGGTCATTGCGGCTGTCCAGACATGAATTTTCTATATTACCATCACAGCTCAACGTGTCAAACCCAAAGCAATGAATCACTGTTTTTTCTTAGCCCCCGCAGCAAAATCAATACCGCCTGTCACGAACCGATGAAACAAAAGCCGACTTGCACTTTCCGCAAAAAATGCCTATAAATTGATGATCATACCAACAAAATAAAAATGGCAAGACAAACCCGGAAACGTAATACAAAAAAAATAGTATATTCAACAAAATAGAACAACCCGTCATATTAAAAAATCTTCACAGCGAACGTAATTGAGGATAAGCCACAAACGTTGTACCGGATCAAACACCGCCAATGGCGACATATTTGTTCTGCCGCTGTGATTTGCATATATATTTGCGCAATGAAAAAAATATTCACTCCAACCATAGATTTCAGTAAGGTGGAGACCCTTATATATCACCTTCCCGATGGCCCCACCCTGGCCGTCAACATGCAAAGTAGTTTTGAAGAGATATTTGACCTGGAGATGGAAATCGGCGAGGTCTGTGATACTTCCGATATCGATGGTGTCGTCCATTTTTTCCCAAAGGGAAATGCATAATATCAGTCCTGCATGTCCCACCCCTTCAGCGTCGATCTTGCCATCGACGGACATATACACACCCGGTTATGTAGACATGCCGAAGGAGCCATGGAAGACTATGTTAAAGCCGCCCTGGATGCCGGATTACGCAAAATCATCTTCCTTGAACATCTTGAGGTAGATATTCACAGCCGGCGACAAAGCTGGCTGGACCCGGATGACTTTGCCGAATACTTCCGCCAGGGGAGGCGGCTGCAGAAGAAGTACCGCGGCCGCCTGAAGATCGGAATCGGGGTGGAGGCGGGATACAATCCCCAGGCAATAGAAGACCTGCAGCATACCCTTGCCCGGTATCCCTGGGACACAATCGGCCTGTCCTATCATTTTTATCCGATGGCTGGAATGCACTATACCATGGTAGGCCGTAACCGGGAGCATATTTCCGCCTTGCAGGCAAGGGGCCTTGACAGGGTTGCCGAAGATTATTTCCGCGGCCTGATTCAGGCCCTTGACCATATTACCTGCGATAAAATCTGTCATCTTGACGCTGTCATGCGTCATGTTCCCGCATTTCAATTAAATGGCCACCACCTGGACCTGATTGACACCCTGCTTGAACGTATGCGGACAAAAGGAGTGGCACTTGAGGTGAACACGGCCGGTTTTGCCATTCGTGGCCAGCCTCATCCCTGTTCCCAAATAACAAAACGGGCCATCCAGCTTGCCATTCCCCTGGTCGTCGGCTCCGATGCCCACCATCCCGCGCAGGTGGGACGCTTTTTTGAGCGGCTCCCGCATTGGTTCCAGTCCATGTTTTCCCGATCATGATCACTTTTTCCGCCGGATTAACCTCCCAAAATTAGCCCATATCTTCTTTCCGCAGATTTTTTTTAATCCCCCTTCTCCAATGTCAGAAAAATGTAAGACCCCCATGATATAGTGAGAGTGTAACAGTGTATTTTGTGTTTTGTATACTCTGCCCGGGAGAGCTCGGAATGACACAGGGGGAGGAAAGAATTATGCAACCAGGGAACAGAAGAGAAACCAAGCAATGGCTGAGCGTTTCAGCCCAGATTCTGCAGGAATAACCTGGGCGGTTGCAATATCGCCTGCTCCAGATATTTAAAAACAAACCCGCATTGGCCTGCTATGCAACAGAGCTGGCCCAGCTCCGAATGATCGGGCCTATGATGGAACAATACCTTTTGCGCATATGGGATGCAACGTCGCCAAATGGTATTGATCAAATAGTTGGTGAAATCAATTCTGATCAGCCATCCGACAGGGCTCTCCGCTTCCTGGACCGGCTGGTAAAAAAAGAAATTGAACACGACCAGGAGCCCCATTAAAGGGACAGGTTGCAAACCTTGGATGACCACGATACAGTCCCGGCAATCTCTCTGGAAACCCTCAGGGAACCGGAATATATTTGCCAATGGCTGCTTTTAAGGATTCGGCGTTAAATGGTTTGATCAAAATGTCATTTACGCCGGCAGCCTCAGCCGCCTCATGGTCCTGGGTATCACTCTGGGTCGTCACCATGATGACCGGTAATTCTTCCGCGGAATATTTTTTCCGTATTCCCTGGGTCAGTTGAATGCCGGATATTTCCGGCATATTCAAATCAGTCAGCACCAGGCTCGGTTTTTCCTTTTCCAGCCACTGCAGAGCCCCGGCGGGAAATTCAAACAGGACCGGCTCAAAACCGATTTCATGGAGTGTTGCCTTATAGATATTGAGGATCATTCTCGAATCATCAACCGCGCATATCTTAGCCCTGGCTGCACCGCTGTCTTTTCCCTCTCCAGCCACCCTGGCGGCAAAATCATCAAACCCGTTTTTCCGGAGCAGGGCAATGTAGTGGTCCCGTATGTCCTTGTGACTGTGGGGCAGATAGTCCAGCGCCATTTCCTGAAAATAATCTTCACCGGCAAGACTTAAAAAGATATTATCGACCTGGGCATTGGTTATTATCTTGACGATATGACGGGCCTCATCGTCCTTGCCGCGGATCATATTCTTGATGCCTGCGGCAAGGATTTCATTAAAATTACGATCAATGGCCCGGGCCGCTGCCACACAGACATGGTCCTCCTTGTCGGTCAAGCCGGCCGCCAGGGTATAGGCCCCTTTACGGAGCGGCAACAGGGCCAGCGCCTCATAGGCGGCGAAACGAACATTGGCGTTTTTCGGTACCGTATCCAGCAGCTTGCGGATAGGCATGATGGCGCTCTCATCACCTATATCACCAAGCACGTTCAGGGTATGAACGAGGAAATCATCATCATGCTCTTTCAGGTTCTCGATCAGCACCGGCACTGCTTTCACCCCGATCCGGATCAGTTCATCCTTGGCATAAATGCGCATGTGCGCATGATGGGAACGCAGCGTATCATTGAGCTTTTCCAGGGAAACCTGGTCCTGTACATCTGAAAATATACCGAGAATCAACAGGTCAAGCTCATTGTCTGTGCCCATCCGTTCCGCCAACCGATGCATGGCCGTGGGCGTGCCTACCTGCCCAAGGGCATGAATGGCCGTAATGATCAACTCCCGGTCAGCAGCATACAGATAATCGGTCAGGGTGTTAATACATTGCGGGTCGCCGATAAGACCAAGGGTCTCGATAATCAGCTTCAACAGATGACCGTCTTCGGTTTCTCCAAGCAGATCAATCAGTGCAGGTGTTGCCTCTTCAAGCTTCAACTCCCCTGCCGTTTCTACCAGGATCGTTTTATCCTGGATAACAGGATTTCGGAGCCCGTCAATCAGCAAATCCGGGTAGGCAATCAGGTGCGAAATAAGGGTTTCCCGGATAACGGGCAATTCCTTTGCCAGCTCAGGGAAGGTGGTCAGCACATGGTTAAGAAGAGGGATGGCAAAGTCGGCATCGGCCCGGGAAAGTTCATACAGAAGACGATGCTGGGTCTTTCTGTCAACACTGCCGAGATGATCAAGGACCAGCCGAGCCTTTAACGAATCGCCGGTTGCAATATTGGCCTTGATCTCCTCAATCATATGTTCTTCATTCAGTTCCGCCATTCATTCTTCTCCACATCAATTGCATTTCCGACCGCCGGACTCTGTTGCTCAGTTATGGCAGCCAGTCCACGCCAAGACGCCGAATCACATTAAAACCACCACTTACTACCATGGTATTGTTTTTACCGATATGGTCAAGGAAAATCTGTACCTCATAGGAACGGGTACCGGCATCACAGAGAATGATCATTGTCCTCTCTTCCGGAATTTCCTCATATCGCTTGCGTACCTCGATGTAGGGAATAGCCAGCCAGCGGTCCTTGCCGAATTTTTCCACAAACGGGCCTGCTTCCAGGGGATGCCTGATATCCAGGGCCATCCAGTCTGGCTCAAGGGAAAAATCTTCCATCCAGGCCAGGAAACGGTCCATGTCAAGCTTGCGCAGACGATCGGCACAGAGATTATCGGCGACAAATGCGGCGGCGTTAATCGAATCAATGGCTGCGGAAAATGGTGGCGCATAGGCCATCTCCGCATCCCGGAAGTCCTCGATAACAGCGCCGGCGGTTATCATGACGGCAGCGGCATCAATTCGGACGGAGATGGCATCATTCATAACGCCAAAACCCTGCAACCCGAGAACCTTCCTGCTCGTCCGGTCAAAAACCAGCTGAAAGACGGCAATGGCCTCGCCCGGAAAAAAATGAGCCCGGTCCGCCGGTGCGGTCAGGGCATAATCAGCGTCAAATCCTTCTGCCAGCGCCGCCTCGTAGGTCAATCCGGTGGCCCCTATACAGCGATCAAAGGCCTTCATGATAAAGGAACCGACGGTCCCCTTAAAGCGGCTGGCAATCCCGGCCATGTTGTCCCCGGCCACCCTGCCCTCCCGGTTGGCAAGTGATCCGAGGGGAGCATAGGTTTCCCGGCCGCTGACCAGATTGGTCAGGGCGACACAGTCACCGGCCGCGTAAATGTCCGGATCACTGGTCTGCATGCGCTGGTTGACGATAATTCCACCCCAGGGCGCCACCAGGAGCCCGGCTTCGGCCGCAAGTTCACTGCGGGGCCTGACACCGGCGGCCATGATCACCAGATCGGCATCCAAGGTCCTTTTCGGCGTCTGCACCCCGATCACCATCCCCTTTTCGTCTCCGAGGATGGCCGTTGCCCCCTCGTTGATAAACACTGTGACATCCTTTTCCTCAAGATGCGTTTTCAGCATACCGGCAAACTGCCAGTCAACGATTTTCGGCAACAACTGCGGCATGAACTCAATCAAGGTGGTTTCAATGCCCCAGAGATCCTTCAGCGCCTCGGCCATTTCCACGCCAATGGCCCCGCCGCCGATAACCACGGCCCTGGAAACCTTGCCGCCGGCGATCCGCTTTTTAATTTCAATGGCCTTGTGCAAATTGGCAATGGTAAAGACTCCATCCAGATCACTGCCGGCAATGGGCAGGACAAACGGCCTGGCACCGGTGGCCAGCATCAGCTTGTCATAGGCCAGTTCCCTTTCCTCGCCGCTGTCCAGGTTTTTCACCCGCACAACCTTCTCCTTCCGGTCAATGGCCAGGGCCCGGGTCCTGGTCAGGACCTCCACCCCCTTGGCCTGCCGGAAAAACGTTTCATCCCGCACCATGTGAAAGCTGGTGGAGCGTAATTCCGCCTCATCCGAGACATCGCCACAGACATAATAGGGGATTCCACAGCCGCCGTAGGAAATCAGGCTGTCCTGGTCAACCATGGTGACATCCCAGCCCGGCCTCAAACGTTTGAGATGACAGGCCGCCTTGGGACCGGCCGCAACCGCGCCGATGATAACTATTTTTTTCTCCATCCTTGTTCTCCTCCAAAATCTATCGACAAGCAGAGCTGCTCTTTATTTCTTCTTATTTTTCTTGTGCCTGTACAGGCGAATATGCATCTTTTCCATGGTAACCAGCCCCTCGCCGATGACCGGATCGATCAGGTCAAGAAAATCCTCGAGCAGGTTCTGTTCATCAACCAGCTCGATGATAACAGGCAGGTCCTCGGAAAGACAGAGGATCGAGGCTGTTTTTATCCGGGAACTGGCCCCGTACCCCATCATGCCGCGGGTGACCGTTGCTCCGGCAATGCCGCATTCACGGGCCTTGTTGACAATCCACTCATACAGATGCATGCCGTGATAACGACTGGATTCCCCGATAATGATACGTAACAGACTGCCTTCCTGCGGAAGTTTCATTTTTACCTCCAGATATTTGCTGCCAGGATACGGCCAAGCCAGACCATACCGACCCCGACAATAACCTGAAACCCTCCATTTATGAGCGCAAGATCGATTCTGTTGTCCCGAATCAACCCCAGGGTCTCATTGCCAAATGTTGAGAAGGTTGTAAATGCGCCGAGCAGACCGATGAGAACAAATGACCGAAGTTCAGGAGAAAACATTGATCTGCTCTCGACAAGCCAGGTCATGAAACCAATGACCAGGCAGCCGATCATATTCACCGACATGGTGCCAAACGGAAAAATAAGAGAACCGCTGCGATACTGGACCCAGCCACTGACAAGATAGCGCAGAATCGCGCCGACAAAACCACCGGCACCGATAATGCCGAGCCTGATAATTGATTCCATGGTTATATAAAATTGATGACCTCGAAAAAAGTCATTTTTTTTTCAAAGATGGCTAAGTAAAAACATAGATATACAGGTAAGCGGAGACTCCGAGGAGTAGTGCTTCAGGCCGGGTCTCAACTATACAGGTAATATGTTGTGAATCGCCCCGGAACAAACGACACAGTAAATCAAAGATTTTACGACGCCATCAAAATTTCAATCCTTTAAACAGTCCCGGTACCAGCTTCTTTACCTCATCTTTTATGGCCTTCTTGGCAGCCTGACCGGCAAGATCAGACAGGGTATCGGTGATCATATTTCTGTTGAAATCCGGTTTTTTCAAGGTACCGCGAATAGGTACCTTAATCGTTGTTCCCTCAAGGACCCGGGCCCCTTCCCGGCCAATGAGTTTTTCCGTTACCGGAATCTCAAGCAGATAATCGATGGTCTGATCCAGGCCCACCGAACCGCTGATGGTCATCTCCGAATCAGCCACCAGTACCCTCACCGGCGTACAGCCAATACGACCGTTCTTGCCAGTGCAGGTTATTTCACTTTCCTTCAGGGTCAGGGTCTGGTCGGCAACGTGGAGCAGGCGCAGAACTTCCTGCAGAATACCACGGCTGTCAAGGGTCACCCGGCCAACATCGAAAACAACCTGGAATCTGGCCTTATCACCACCACCCTTTGTCACCGGCCAGTAAAATTGTTCCATCCGCCCGCTTACCGATCCGGACGGGCTGGCCAGCACACCAAAAAGAGGATGAATTTTGGCAAGCACCCCGTCGGCGAGGGGTTTGTCTATCCGGACATTTGTAAGAATCGGCGATTTTTCCGGCATGGTAATAGCGCCAGGCCTGGCCGCAAGGTGATATGTGGTGTCAACATTGAGACGACCACTGTTCAATCCCCCCTGTACGGCCGCATGCAGATTGCCTCCGGCCAGAGAAACCGGGATCGAGAGCGGACCGGCCTCAATACCGGAAAACGTCAGTTTTTTTATCCACAGTGAGGTGGCAAACCGTCCTTTCTCAAGTCCTTTTTTATCCAGGGCCGTATCAACAGTAAAATCCTGTTGTCTGCGGCCCTGCATGACAATGTCCTTTCCTGTCCAGGCCTTGATTAGTTGAGCAACGGCTGCAAAATCGACCGTCTGTTTCCCCTGCAGGTAGACGGTCGTCTCCTTTGCCCGACCAATACTGCCGCTGGTCTGCAGGGCAAGGAGTGGGGTATTGATCTCCAGCCTGCTGACTGCTACCTTTTCTCCGGTCAGCAGGCCGGAAGATCGAAGAACAGCGCTGACTTTTTGTCCCGGAAAAATCACCTGACCCGCTTTGATCAGTTGAAATTTCGGGATTGTACAATCAAGGACAACCGGATAGGGTTTCTGCCGCTGATCAGCCGCAAGGGTAAAAGTGGTCTCGCCCGAGAGCTGTAGCTGTTTCCTTGCTAAAAACCTTTCAGGTAAAAATGCTCCCAGACGGGCAAGATCAATCCGGCCGCCAAGGTCAGCCTGCCATGACTGCGCTGCCCGGCGCAGGTCATCAACACCCAGGCTGTAGACATCTATATCAGCAACTGAGCTGCGCAACACAAGACCGCGACAACCAAGCCGCTGCTTTTCCATATCAAGGGAGAGAAATGCCCCTCCCTGCTTCCGCCATTTTTTCAAGGTGGAGGCAACCTGGAGTTTATGGACGGCAATGGGTGCCTTGTCGCCTGCGTCAGCCTTTTTTGTCCGGACAACAAGATTATCTTCTTTAAATGACGTTGTTCCCCTGGCAACGGCCAACTTATTTATACCCGCATCCAGTTCCCGAATCGCTATCGTCCTGCCGTCAAGATACCCTGCCGCAACCGCCCGCATTTGGCCCGAAAAGCCGGTGGTCAAAGGTAAAACCCCCATATTATGCAACATTCTGGCGATACGTTGCAGCTGCATGTTCACGGACAGGTCATAGCCGGTTGAAATTCCGGTCGGGCTGCGGGTCACACCGGTTGCCGATACCGCAATTTTGCCGGGCCACAGGGTCGCGTCACAACTGATATCGGCCCGTCCTTTTTTCTGCAGCCAATTACCCGGTGCCACGACCCTGCCGTTAATTTTCAGAGGGGCAGCGGGCAGAACGGTTTTTCCATGTTTGCTCAGTGAAATTTTGGGACTTGTCGCATGAAATTGTATCTGATAGCGATCATCTTTTATCACTTTCGATGTTGCCTGGACAAAGAGCCGGCCAACGCCGCTCCAGGGCAAGGCAAAAAGCCGGCTGATTTGTTGATTGGCCTTGGCCAGATCCAGGCTGCCGTTCAAGGAAAAATCAGCCGGTTCTCCCTTACCTTGCAGGTGCGCAAAGGCAGTGGTTACATCAAGGGTATCAACAGTAATCTTTCCAGCCGATTCAGATCCGGCCATGGTCAGGGTTGCAGCCTTGGGCCAGGAAAAACGATGCGTGCCCAAAAGACCGGCAACCTTCCTGGCCGCGGCCTGCACGTGCACCTGCAGTCCTTTTTCCTCTTTGATCACCCCGCCGTCAAAGCTCAACTTGCCGGAGGTCACGGCAACACCATCCTGAAGCTTGAAAAGATGGGGCAACTGGGTGAGGAAAAAGGGCAATTGCAGCGACCCCTTTACCCGGGCGCTTGTATCCTGGCCGCCGTACGTGCCGCTGCCGTGTACCTGTCCGGGATCACCGTCAATGCTGAATGTATTGACATACCAGTCGGTTGCATCTTTTTTGCCACCATCTATCCGCAGGGTGATTTTCTCTGCCCTGGGATGGTCAGGCCCCAAAAAACCTCCGGACAGGGTAAGACCGGTGCAGGAAAGATCTCCAAGCAAGCTAAGTTTCTCCAATCCGGCGCCGTTTATCGTGACTTCTCCATCAAGCAGGCCTTTGCCCGTTGGAACCTTTCCGCCCCGAGCGGCAAGAGCAAGAATCGGAGCCAGTTGAAACCGCTTGAGCGTAAGATGCATTTGGGCCACCAGGGTGCTGAAAAAGTCCTCCTGCCGGGCAGGCAGGTTAATGTATCCATCGGCGGCAAGGGTTCCCTGGGCGCCTCCCTGCCACTGCAGGCTGTAGTTGACAGTTCCCTCGCTCAAAGAAGAGGTAAGGGCTATTGTCCCTTGGGGAACATCATTTTTCCCTTTGTTATCACGCACAATGATCTGCCCGCCCTCGACAATGATCCGGACGGCAAAATCTTCCCAGGGCGGCGCCGATCGGTCGTCAGATTTCCCGGCTGATGCTGTTTTTTCAGGTCGGGAATGTTCAACACCGGTTGGAGTAGATTTTCCTGATGTTGACGGATGACCATTGGAAGAGGCATTCTTAGGTGGTAACAGGTCAATGACCGGGTTCAGGACCCGAATGGTGCCGAGCTTTTTCGGAGCGGCCAGCAGGGCCAGCATCCCCCGGTCACCCTGAACCTGATCAACATGTACCCGCAGTCCCCTGGATGAATCTGCATAGACCAGGGAATCTATCCGCAGGCCTTTGCGCCAACCGATAGTGAAATCCTTGATCTGCAGGGATGTTTCCGGCCGGGAATTCACCCGGGCCAGGACCTTGTGCAGAACAAACGGGGAAGAGAGCAAGGCTGGCAGGGACAGGACAAGAATACAAAAAACGAGCCCGAGACAAAGAGCGGAGACAAGAATTATTTTCTTCACGGCTACCTTAACGGTTGACAGGCTTCTGTATTGATAAAGAGGTCAGGAATGTACCTTGCCGTGAATTGGACGAGTTGTCAATAGGGATAAACCTGCATGGCAGGACCAGATTGCACCGTCCCAGCCACAACTGATGATAAAAATAGTCCGCAACGACACAGCTACGCCGACTGTTTTCGGCCAAACCGGCAGGCTTATCAGCACAACAAACCTTGAAAATTAACAGGTTACGTCCAGGCGGGTTTTATCTTCAACCCGGGTGGCGGGTCTGTTATGCTTCAAAGGCGCCGGTTGCTGATTGCTCGTTTCCTATCGGGTGCCAATCACCTCAACTCTGATACTGGTAAGGCTTGCGAAAAAAGGTGAAAACATCTTTTAACAGGGACTCATCACGCGCATTTTCCAAGGTAAACTCCAGGCCATACATGTAATAATCGCCGTTTTTCCGTTCTCGCAGGGCGCGCACTTTCAAGGGCAGGAGTTTGCCGGAATCACTCCCATCCTCAGCAGGGATATGCAGATGCGCCAAAAATTTCTGGTGGAGCTTGACTCTTTTCTTACACTTGATATTTAATCCCCGCAAACTGATATCATTGGTCACAGCCTTGATACATTCATCATCAACGGTTACATCAACCTGGAGACGATTCCTGATCCGGGGATGAGCCCTTTTGTCATCTTTTTTCCTCGGGACATACTCCAGTGGATCTATGGCAAACCTGGCCAGGGTGGAGTTGAGCTGGTCCGAAACTTCGTACATATCTTCGGCAACAAGCGCTGTTGATTCTGATTTTTTCGCATTCTCTTCAAGAATGGTAAAGAGTTCGCCAAGTTTTTCCTGCAATCGTTCGAGCTGCTCAACCTGCTGATTATTGAGCTCTGCAATTTTACCCGTGCCCGTGTTTGTCTCATCGATGCCGTCCCGCATGGTCTGGAATGCGCCCACCGTCTGTTTGGACATCTGCTGGGAATTATTGACCTCTTCCACAACCTGCCGCATGGAGGTCACCGACCCGGAAACACGGTTGGTGAGGAGATTGATGAGTTCGGTAATTTCATCGGTTGACTCGGCCGTCTGCTTGGCCAGTTCTTTTATTTCATTGGCGACAACGGCAAACCCTTTGCCGGCCTCACCGGCCCGGGCGGCCTCAATGGTGGCATTGAGCGCCAGCAGGTTGGTTTGATCGGCTATATTTTGAATGGACTCAATAATGGTGTGTATTTTGCCGGAGGCATGATCAAGGGACTCGATCTCTTCCGCTGTTGCATGCACACTCTCAACAGCATGGGAAAGCATGGCGATATTCTCCTCAACCACTGCTATGCCGGCCTCTGCCTCCTGTTTGGTCCTGATAACTACTTCCTTGGCCCCTGATATGCATTCATCGACCTGACCCGAGATTTCCTGTAGTGAGACTATTTCCTGTAATACCTTGGATGACCGCTCCCGTTGTCTGGCTCCGACTTCGGAGATCTCCTTTGAAATAGAGGCCACCTGGTGCGAGGAATGGGCCATTTGCCGGGAATTCTGCTGGACGTTGCGAATCACATCGCTTAAGGACCTCCGCATTTTATCAACATGCCCGGCCAGTGCCCCGATCTCATCCCGGGAACAGTCAATAGCTTGATATTTTTTTAAATCACCACCTGCAATACGTTGAGCCGTTTTCACCATTCCGGAAAGTGGTTCGGTTAGGTTGGTGACCAGAAGAGAGGAAATCAACCAGGAAACACCAAGGGCAAGAAACCACATGCCAACCTGTACAATCTGCAAAACACGTACCTTGCCATCAGCCTTGTCGGCCAGCATGCCAACTGCCTTATTCATTGCGGCCAGGGTTTTCACGCTCATGCTGTTTACGCCAATCAACTGTTGTGACTGTGGATTATCCGGCTTGATAGTAGTAACTTCCCGCAGCAGCTGCTCCCAAAGCTGTCGAACGAGAAGCAACTGTTTCTGAATTTTGGGACCGATCCCGGATGGGAGCTGGACAGGTTTTTTCATTCCCAGGTCTTTGTAGGTTTTTCCCCCTTCGGCAAGGGCCTGCAGAGAAACCTCAAATAATTTTCTGGTCTGCAACATCTGCCCGGAAACCTGTTTTCGGTCTCCGGAAGTTTTCTGATGCAGTAGAAGAAAAAACTCCTTGGTGAACTTCTGGGTCAACATCCGCTGCCGACCGGCAATATTTACCACCAGACCATCATGTTTCTGGCGATAAAGGGTCAGGGAAGAGTAGAGGACAATAATGGTGAGAATACAGAGGAAAAAGACAATCAGGCGGGTAAGCTTCTGTTTGACGTTCAAATCATGCAGATGCAGCAACACCTCCATCCTGCGCAATAAAAACTCCTTCATTCGGCTCTCTCCGGCAATGGGTAGACTATCTTATTATGATCAAGTTGTCCATGCCCTGATCACTTGGGATATTGTATGGCCGGAAAGCCGGAAAAATCAATTTTTTTATATTTTTTTCTTTTTTTTATCGCTGGAAATCCCTCCACTGATACTTGCCAGCTCATTCAACCGTTTGCGATAGCAATCCGGACAAAGGCCATGGCTCAAAGAAGACCCGGTGGTACGGCTGAGATACTTTTCCATGGAAACCCAGTTTTCATCTCCCTGTTTGTTACTGGTATTATCGCGTATCTTTTTACATTCACTGCAGACCGAAAGGATATTTTCATACAGATCAATGGTCGTACGCATGTCCTGTTTCTCAAAAACACGATCAATTCGCATCAGCAGCTCATCGTGGTTATACGGCTTGAGTAGATAATCCTCAGCACCAGCCCGTAATGCCTCGACAGCGGAATCCAATTCACCGTGCCCGGTCAGGATAAAGACAATGGTGTACGGATTGTGCTTCTTTACCCGGCGCAGGACTTCAAGGCCGCCAACCCCTTCCATTAGCAGATCGGTTATAATCAGATCATATCCGTTCGCAAACATGGTGCAGGCCTCTTCACCTGAAGCCGCCGTATCCACTGAATACCCGACCTCAAGAAGATTAAGTTCCAGTGTTGTCCGGATTATTTCATCATCATCAACGACTAATATTTTTTTCTTCATGCATTTTTTTAGTAAGTAGTCAGGGGCACCGCACGGAGTCTCGTTCCTTGCTTACCTCTTCGCACGGTCGCGACTGTCTACATAGTGGGCTATCGGTGTCTCCGCTACGATTAGCTGCAACCAGTCGCGCCTGCACGAATCTACGGCGCCCTGACCAATTACAAGGTTAAGGTATATGAAAACACATGGTTACAAAGCCTGTGATCAATTACATTTTTATCCGAAAACAGTCCGTATAGCTATGTCCTTTCGGACTTTTTTCATCATTTGTTGTGGCTGGGACATAAAATATGGTACAGCCATGCTGGATTATCCGAAAATCGCCCACAGAGGACATGGCTGCCCATGCCGGAGCCGGAGATTTTCATTGTTCGTTGTGGCTGGCCAATATGGTCCAGCCATGCTGGTTTATATGATAATGCCTGGCAAAAGCACCTCCAGGACAGAGGGAAAATGATCTGAAGCTTTTACCCCTTCTGCAGCACATCCAGACGCAGCCGTTGGCGATCATCAAAGAGCTTCCGACTGGTCAGGGTGATGGCGGTCACAACACCGAAACCGGTACCGGCACAAATCAGAAACATGATCAGAATCTGATACTTGACCGCATCCATGGGTGAAGATCCGCCAAGGATCTGGCCGGTCATCATGCCAGGCAGACTGACCAGGCCGGCCGCGGCCATGGAATTGATAATGGGGATCATGCCAGAACGCATGGCCTGCTGCCGCAGTTCGTGGATGGCCTCCAGGCTGGTCTGGCCAAGAAGCAGCCGCTGCTCAACCGTCTGTCGCTGCTGCCACAGAGATTCCGTCAACCGGTCCATGGACAGAGCGATCCCGTTCATGGTATTGCCCAGCAGCATGCCGAGCAGGGGGATGGCATACTGGGGCGTATACCAGGGATCATTGGCAATGACCACGGCCAGGGCAAAAAAGGCGACGGCAAAGGAGGAGACAAACATGGAGCCTGTCCCAAGCAGCCAGCCGGAAACCCCCTTGATGCGCCGGTGCTGGCGGGCGCCGACCTCCCGACCGGCAACCATCAACATCACCATGGAAATAGCAAAAACAAAAGGAAAACTCGCATGGGCAAATAAAACCCGCAGGACCTGGCCGATGAGAAGAAGCTGGACAGTGGTGCGCAGGGCGGAAATTGCCATGCGCTTCTCAAGGCCCAGGCGCAGACGCCAGCTGCACAGGGCCAGGGCCACGACAAGTCCGGCGGCCAGGCTTAAATCAAAGGCGCTTAACGGTTTTACCCCCATCATTCTCCTCCACAGGGCTTGAGACTGCCGTCCGCCTGCATAAACAAACACCGGTCGGCAACCCGGTCAAGCTGTTGCGGATCGTGACTGACCCAGAGCAGCGGCGCATTATTGCCCCGGCTGTATTCGCCGAGCAACTGCTCGACCCCGTTGCTGTTGGCCTGGTCAAGACTTGCGGTGGGCTCATCAAGAAGCAGGGCACTGGGCCTGTTTTCAAGCATTCTCAATATGGCCAGCCGCTGCTTTTCACCAGTGGACAACCGGCTGACCTGCCAGCCTCCAACCTCGGGGCCAAAACCAAGCAGGGCAAGATGCTCTTGGGAAACAGTATGAAAATCATGGAAATGTTCTGCCACCACATCCAGCCACCAGCAACTCTCCGCCGGCAGCATGGACACCTTTTTTCGCCATTGCGGCGCCGGCATGCGATCACATTCCAGATCATCAAGCCGCAAACTTCCCTGGTGCGGATCAAGATCCACTATGGCCCGGAGAAGGAGGGTCTTTCCTGCCCCGGACTCTCCCTGCAGTCCCAGACACTCGCCACCGGCAATGGCAAAGGAATAAGGCCCCCGGTCGCGAAAGCGTAAATTATCAACTATAAGCCGATCCATGGCATGGTCCTGCCTTGTTCCTGTGTAATTTTTCCGGCCTACCCTGAGCAAATAGGTGTTTTTTATCCCTTTATGACAACACCCGATCAATGATGAAGTCGGCTGCAGCATCGGCGCCGTTTTCACGGGGATTGGTCTGTCTCTCCATATTGATCAGCTCCGGCAGTCGATGCAACCAAGCGCCTTTGTAAAAATCATCTACCGTCACCTCAACGCCCATCTGGTTTTGCCGGATAAATTCGACTAAAACCCTGGACTCCGGGAACGTTTCCCTCGGAATACAGGCCCAGGGAACCCCGGCAGCATAGACCTCAGCCAGAGTGGAATAGCCGACCTTGCCGACCACCAGGTCCGAGGCGCCTATCAAATCGGGATGAAAAAAACCGCAGTCGCCGGGAAGGAAACGAAGATTCCCCGAAACTACTAATGACTCCTGCTGCCCGGTAAGCAGAAAAACATATTCCCCTGCCCGTTGCAACAGACTTATATCACAACTATCCCCGCCAATACCGCCCATGGTCACCAAAACAACCCTGTCCTCTTTACCAAGGGCAAGCAGGCGGCGAATCTCGGCCCGGTCCTTTTTTCGCTGCCTGCTAACCGGCGCAACCGTCACTGCCCCCGGAGTATGATTACAGACCGGGATGGTTTGCAGGTGGTAATCAGCCTGCCGGTATATCGATCGTAGATATTCAATATGGGGCAGCAGTCCCTTTTCCCGGTTAAGATATCCCCTATAAATCCAGTCCCAGGTGAAATTTTCAATAAGCACCGACGGAGCCCCAAGGCGCCTGGCCGCGGCAATGCCAAGGGGCGCGATATCACAGATGATACAGCAACAATCCTTAAATGTTTCCGCTGTCCCTTGGATGCGCTTTTCCGAGAGCGGATAAAACCGGTCCAGGGCCTGAAGGGTTGCCGGCAGTTCTTCGACCAGGGAATCTTTCTGCACCAGACCAATATCGCTTGCCGATGCATGATAGACAAAAGGCATGGACAGGGAATCGATAAAAAACCAGCGGGGAACCGTGGTGCAGATAACCGGTTCGATGTCCAGCCGCCGGCCGATGGCTGCCAGGATTGCAGCCATCCTGGCAGCATGGCCAAACCCGTGCGGCGTTATGCAGCAACCAATGCGTATTCGTTGGGTTACAGCCATAAAACAAGACCTTAATCATTCCCTGTACACAGGCAAACAACAAACTGCTTCCCATCCGGGAAATTCACTGTTTTTCTCCATTTTCCGTCAGCACCTCCACCGTGCCGCGCAATCCGTCAACCCGGACGAGGTCACCATTCTGAAACCTGGACATGGCGCCCCGGACACACATGACCGCCGGTATGCCAAGCTCCCGGGCGGTCACCGCACCGTGGGACAGGGGGCCACCGGACTCGGTTATCAAGGCACAGCATTTATAAAACAGAGGTGTCCAGGAAGGATTGGTCGTTCTGGCCACCAGCACGGCGTTCTCGGGCATGCCCGCAAAATCTTCCGCGCCCTGGACGAGGTAAACCGGTCCTTCCTGAATACCGGGGCTGCCGGGCACGCCAATGATTGCGGCCGCCGCTTCTGTTGGCTGTTGATCAAGCCGGCTCAAATCCCATACCGGTTCCCGTTTTTTGGCCTCGAAAAATTCCTTTTTCCTTGTCTGTATCAGCTCGACCAGGTGGTCTGAAAGGGTTTGCCCGCCAATGGATTCTATCTCCGCACGGTTGAGGAAAAAGAGATCATACGCATCGGCAAGACCAAGATACCTGCCAAAGGAACCGATAACCTTGCGTACCAGAACATTGATCCGGGTGGTCTGAAAATGCTCCACGTCATCAAGCCAGGAAAACTGGCGGGTCAGCCGAATCAGTTCATCGGCAAAGACCCGCAGATCATTCGGAGTGTTTTCCATGACAAAATGGGTGGCTTCCACTCGCTGGGCAAGAAGCTTTTTCTGCTTGTCTGCCTGATCTTCCTGGCCGGCGGTGGCCATGACATGGATAAGGTCCAGGACCACCTCCGGGGCCTCGCACCAGGTTGGTTGATAGTAGTCAAAGCTGATCTCGCGGTGGCCGTAACTTTGCAGAAAGTCGGCAAACTGTCCGGCAAACTCCTCAAATTGATCAATACATTCGAGAAATTTTTTCCCGCCCAGTCCGAAGAGTGCAAGGAGTTCATCATCCTGCCGAGCCAGTGCGGCAAGATTATTGAGACCACCATTTACCTGGGCGGTTTTCACGCCACAGTCGGCGATGAGATTTTTCAACACCCCCTGGACCTCAAACCGGTCTTCAAGCAACAGACCAAGATACTCAAACAGGGTCCTGACCAGAAAGGACTGGGTCATGGAGATGGCGATATTGGGCCGAAAATACTCACAGGAGAGGTGAAACAACTCCTGAAAATAGCGCTGGTACTCCGAACAGGTAAAGGAAGCAAAATCAACAGCGGCCAGACGGCCAAGGCCAAGGAGATAATCATCAAGGTCCGTGGCCCACTGATTGGGCAAATCGATTACCCATTGAAACCTGTCATGGAGTTCGGGAAGCTGCCTGCGCAGGGCCGCAAAGCTTGTCATGTCGACCGGACGGTTCAGGGCAAGCAGTTCCACAGCGTTCTGGTTACCGTACACATAGGAATCGATCAGGGCAAACCAGGGACGGGTGGGAAGACTGATGCCCATCAGGGCAAGGGAATGGTCAAGGGAGATATTAAAGGCCTCCTCGACATAACTCCAGGTCAGGGGAGTGAGCGGCTCGGGAAACCGCTCCGCTGATTCATCCCGGGTAAAACGCGGCGGTATCTTTGTCTGCGGACGCGCCTGCAGCAGAAAAAGCTCATCACCGACAAAGGACCATTCGATATCCTGGGGAAGACCAAAGGCTGATTCAACAGCCTTGGCCAGCCTGCCGATACGGATAACCTCGGGATCAGCGAGGCAGGGTTCATCCTGACTTGACGCTGGAATCTCCTTTTCCACGATTCCGGTGGTATCCCGGACGATCTTTTTTTTCTTGCGGCTGATACGTCTTTCAATAATCAACTCCTCTTCCGGATGGACCACCCAGGAATCTGTCGTATATTCTCCGCCGACAACAGACTCGCCCAGGCCAAAATTGGCCTCAACAAGTACATGCTGCAGAATGCCGCTTACCGGATCAACGGAAAAGGCCACCCCGGAGCTTTCCGACGACAGCATGCACTGAACAACCACGGCCATGGCTGTCTGCTGCTGATCAAAATCATTGTGATGGCGATAGAGCACCGCATGTGGATGCCAGAGGGAGGCATAACATTTTTTTACAGCCTCGTATACGCCGGGCAAAGGAACGTTGAGAAAGGTATCATGCTGGCCGGCAAATGCCGCGCTGTCCAGGTCTTCAAAGGTGGAAGAGGAGCGGACGGCATAGTTGGTCGCGGGATCAAATCGTTTCAGTTTGTCGCTGATGGCCGCCTCCAGCCCGGGGGGCAGGTCCCGGCCGAGGATCATCTCCCGCATCCGGCGGCATTGCTCTTCGAGCTCCGGGCCATTGTCAAAATGAAATTTTGGTGGAGAAGGATAATAATCACGGTAACATGATGCGCCGATGACAATGCCATGGGGGACATTAAATCCCGCCAGGGTCAGGCGTTTGAGATTATAGCCCTTGCCGCCCGACTCTTCCACGCTGCCGGGTTCGGAAAACCAGGTCACATTCATATCTTTCTCCATCGAGTCAATATAAAACAGAACAGCCCCAGAAAGGCGCCGCAGAGCAGGTCAATAAAGTAATGATAACGCAGATAGATGGTTGAGATGACAAGCAGGACAAAGGGAATACAGTACAGCTGCCATATCCGTCGATCATAAAAGTAGAAAAACAGAAACAGGTACAGGCCAACTCCCACATGCAGACTGGGGAAGACATCATAACCGCTCGAGCCGGCGCGGACCATCAGTTCATTAAGCCGGGTAAAGAGATAGCCCTGTAGGGGCACGGTATACTTGTTTGCAAAGTACACATAAGGACCCTGGGCGGGAACCAGGGTATAGCCGGTTATGCCGATGCCATACAGGGTAAAAAGACCGGAACAGAAAAGCGACAGTTTTGCCAGCTTTGCCCGTATGCCATAGTGGTAAAAGGCAAAAAAAAGAAAAACGATAAAGAGCATATAGCCAAGACTCATCAACTCGGTCAGGGAGTTGCTGAAATAACGCTGCACGGCAATACTCAAGTCTCCGCCGACGAGAAACCGGTCAATGGCGGCCAGGTTCTGGTCCCTGATCGTCAATCCCAGGGCCGGAACGATAAATTTTATGCTGGTAAAGGCAAAGTTCATGGCAATGATGTTCCAAAGCAGACGCAACCGGTTCCACAAGGGCGATCCGGTCCGTATGCCCAAGGTGATAAGAACAACATAGCCGCCGGCCACTGCAAGGTAGGCGGCAAGCCATCCCGTTGCCACCCCGGCAATCACCAGGCGCGCCATGATCTGCACCAGCATCATCCCCATGGCCCACTCATGGATGAGCACCCTGTCAAAACCGGTCAACGATGCTGTTTTGCCGCGGCCATAAGCCATTGCCCAACCTCCTCTTGCAGACGAATAAGACGTTTCCTGTCAGGAGAAAACATGCCCATCCAGCCGTGCCACAATCTCCGCCAACGGTCATACAAACGGATTCCGCTCAAGCTGATTCCTCCATACAGGACAAAGAACAACAAACCACCACCTGGGGACAACCCGCAGGCAAGTATCAGATATCCAAGCAACTGGAGAGCAAGCAGGGGCGGTCCGGCAAGCAACCGCCACAGGGTAATGACATTATCATCATCAGCCATTTTTCCGGCCACAAGCCAAGCGCCCAGAACGGGTAGCAGGTTCACAATAAATGCCGCCAAAACAACCGGCGAGATAAGCGCCAGGCGGATGAGATCAAAAAAAGGAGTGCGAGTGACAACAGGCGGCCGGCCATGCCGCGGCCGGCCCTGGACAAGCCTGTCGAACCGCCTCCGCAAGTCAGTGGGAAGCCTGCCGTCCCGATAGGCCAGACAGGTGAAACGATGGGACTGGTCGGGATACAGAGCACAAACCATGTCGGCAAAAAGCTCTGCCCGGCGCTGACTCTCCCGGTCTGAAAAAATAACGGCAACCCGGGCCATGGCACGGGCCAACTGCCGGGTCAGTTGACCGGGGGGACGGCTTTCTTCCGACAGGGTGATAGCAGGGCCAAAGACCACTTCCACCCTGCTCCGAAACTCAAACCCGCGGCCATAATGCAGGCCCACAGGAATAATATGGACAGGCCGCGCTCTTTCCTTTTTCCTGATCCAGCGGACAAGATACTCCACCCCTCTTCTTATTGGCTGCAGTCCCGGGCCAAGACTGCTGGTGCCCTCCGGGAACATAATCAGTTGTCTGCCGGCAATGGCTGCATCCGCGGCCCTTTTTAACTCACGGATGTTCTGCCGCTGCTCGGCAACACTGGCCGGATGACGGTAAATAGTGATGCAATCGCCAAGGAGCAGGCCAAGCAGCGGCGCTTTGGCAAGATTCTTGCCAGCGATCAACAGGGGCACAGGAAGAAGCCCTTCCAGGACCGGACCGTCCACAGCGCCGTTTCTGTGGATGCTGGCAAAGACAACAACCCCCTCTTCTTCAGGCAAGGAACAGCTGTTGACCGGCTTTATCGAGGAAAAATAGACCCGGACTCCAACGGAGCGAATCCGCCGCAGACAGGCGGCGACAGGACTGGATTGGATAGAAATCATATTCCCTTTTCGTTACGACTCCCCATCCTGTAACGGCAGAATAATGGTGAAGCTGCTTCCCTGTCCCGGTACGGAATGCACCTCTATCCGGCCGCCATGCTTTTCGACAATATTTTTCGCTATGGCCAGGCCCAGGCCGGTACCCCGGTTTTTATCGGTAAAAAAGGGGGTGAATATCTGCGCCTTCTTTTCCTCATCAATGCCGATGCCGGTGTCTGCCACCCGAAGACTCACCTCTTTATGCACGTCATCATACCTGGTGGCAAGCGTCAGAGTCCCGCCCTCGGGCATGGCCTGCAGGGCATTGAACACCATGTTAAACAGGACCTGGTACATCTGTTCCCCGTCCATCCGGACCATGGGCAGCTCGGGATCAAGCTCGGTGGCCGCCTGCACACCTTTTTTCTCAAACTCCCGTTCAAAGAATCTCTCAATGCGCGTAACCAGTGCATTGATGGATTCCGGCCGGGTTGTCAGCTCACGCGGGCGGGCAAAATCGAGAAATTCCCGGACAATGGTATCAAGCCGGGTCGTCTCTTCAACGATAATGGCTGCCAGATGTTCATTGCCCGGCGCCACCCTGGAGATTCGCTTTCCAAGAATTTCAGCGGTGGAACGAACGATACCGAGCGGATTCTTGATCTCATGGGAAACCGCCGCCACCATCTTGCCCAGGGTTGCCAGCCGCTCGGCCTCACCGAGCTTTTCCTCAAGGAGCAGTCGTTCCTCGGCCCGCCGGGCCATTATCTTGTTGGCCCGGACAACAATAACCGCCAGGATGGCAAAAAGGATGCCCATGATCAGCAGGGAAAGGAGAATAATCCGTCCCTGCAGGCCGATAATGGCCCGCAGGTCGGCAGAGAGATCCTGCACCACCTCGATGACGCCCATAATCTCTCCGGACCGCATGCCGGTCCGGTCTTCCTGACGAAAGGGAACATAGGTCTTCAGGGTGCAGTAGACCGGCGGGAATCCCGGCAGCAGATTGAGCAATGAGCCGCTGCTGATGAGAACGGAATTGTCCTCCCCCTTCCTGGCCTTTTCATATTCAAGACCGCCCATGTTACGGCGCCCCACCATTTCGGTGATGGTGGAATAGGAGATAATATTTTCCCGGGAATCAAAGATAGTGACCGAATCGATGTGCATTCCCCGGGTAATATTGCGAACGATTCCGTCCAGCCTTCTGAACTGACGCTCATCGGAAAGCGCTATCCGGCCGTAACGGACCACCGTGGGCAGGACAAACTGGAGAAAAACCTGGCGGTTGAGATTTTCGGCAAAAAGCCGGGAATAGGCCTCGCTGCGCTTGAGGAGCACATGTTTGGCATTGTTGGCAAGAATCCAGGAAAGTAACAGGGAAGCACAGAAAATCAGAGCCAGACTGGTAACGGCAAAATACTTGACCAGCTCAAAGGGGAGCAGCGCATCCCTATCCAGCCGCCGGGACCACATGGCCCGCAGATTGTCTTTGCCTAAGCATAATCCGGACCACAACCGGCGCAACAGGGCCAGAATGCGCGCAACCAAATTGCCGGGCAATCTTGCCCGTATTGCCGAAAAATCAATCTTCCCGAGTCCCATGACAAATTCCGCATCGCCGGCAGTGACTGGTATTGCAAGGGGAGGTGGCCTGCAGTCTGCAGGCCCGTTCAAGCTCCTGGTAGAGAAATCCTTCCCTGATTCCGTGATCAAGGACCTGCCAGCACATCAACTCATCCGCCTCCCTGGGCCGGACGGCATACTGCCAGCTTGTCAGGTTATGGGCCTTCATCGCCTGTTTGAAAGAATATTTACCAATACCCATATCAAGGAGCACGCCGGCAAGGCGCCTGTCGCCCCTGGAAAACACGGCCTGTTCCAGCACCCGCTCGGGGCGATCGACCTTGAGACGCACATTGGGAAGTTTATTGACCATTCGTCGAAGATACCTGATTTTCTGCTTTAATGCCAGCAGGGCCGCGGCAGAATTTTTCATGGCCAGAGCGGTGTTACGGTCAAGGCCGCCAAAGGAAAGATATTGAAACGGGGTCCAGGGCTTGGGAACAAAACTGTTCACCGACAGGGTGATCTCCACCATCCGTCCCTGTTTGCGGGCAACAGGCAAAAGAATCTCGCGCATGCGGGCCAGCATGCGGGCCAATTCATCAAAATCCTCATTGGTTTCCGTGGGCAGGCCGATCATGACATAGAGTTTCAGATGAACAATACCTGCCTCAACCAGGCGCAAGGCCGCATCGAGAAGATCGGCCTCGGAAAGTCCCTTGTTGATGATACGCCGCAGCCGCTCCGAGGCCCCGTCCGGGGCAATGGCCACCGACTTCAGGCCGGAATCGGCCAGCAGGCTGATCAGTTGCGGTGAAATCCGATCGGCCCGCAGGGAAGAAAAGGACAGGGCGCATTGCTGCTCCTGCAGGGCGGCGGCAATATGGTCCAGGGTCTCCGATGATGCCATTTCCATACCGAGAAGACCGATGCGGTCGACATGGGGCGGCCGTTGGTTCAAGGCACAGAGGATGGCCTCTTTTGTCCAGAGACGCGGGGGGCGATAGATGAAACCGGCGGCACAGAACCTGCAGCCGCGACTGCAGCCGCGCCCGAGCTCGATCATGTACATCCCCAGCTCCGCCGCTGGTGACAGCTGCATGGAATGGGCAGCGCAGGAGGTCTCTGCCAGCATCACCCTTTCCACCCGTTCGGGCAGACCGGGCTCAGCGGTGATCCGCTCCACCCGGCCATCAGCACCATAGGCGGGCGTATACAGGGAAGGGACATAACAGCCTCTGACAAGACCGCACCGGCGCAGGAAGGCAGCCCTGTCGATACCGCTTGCCCGCACCCGCAAAAGCAGAGGAAGAAGCTCGGGCAGCACGGCTTCGGCCTCGCCGATGACCATGAGATCGGCAAAGGGGGCCAGAGGCTCCGGATTCATAAAGACGCCGACCCCGCCCATGAGGACCAGGGGGGAACCGGGGGCAATGTCTGCCGCCCGGTCAGCGGCCATGGGTGCTATTCCTCCGGCGGCCAGCATTCCGGCAAGACGGGGAAAATCATGTTCAAAGCTCACCGAGACACAGACTATCGCAAAATCGGTCAGGGGGTGGTTGGATTCCAGAGAGCGCAGCGGTTGGTCTGTTTCGGGATAGACAAACCGCTCGCAGACAATATCCGGCTGCCCGTTGATCAGGCTGTAAACGAGCTGGAATCCGAGGTTGGAAATGGCCAGGGAATAGGTATTGGGATAGAGAAGGGCCACCGGCAGGCGGCCCTTCCATTTTTTACGAATGGTTCCCGTTTCCGGAACGGAAATGGTAGACAGTGAGGCTTTGATAATCCGTTGTCGGCTGTGTTATTGGTCAAAGCAGGGG
>WFZC01000242.1 GCA_015489765.1 Desulfobulbaceae bacterium | reverse complement strand
CCGCACATATGGAATTTTCCCGGACCCCTTCTTGAGAAAAAAGGATCAGGAAAAATATAAAAAAAAAGCCATGAGCAAGATCGACGTACAGTTTGAAGATGACGGAATGGAACTGGCCAAAAAAATGGCCGAGGAAGAGGAAGGTATAGGACGCCGTCCCGAGGGGTGGCAGAAATATATCATCCCGACCATAGCAGTGGCATGGAGCCTGTACCAGCTGGCGCTTCCCAGGTTTATCGTCCTGGAAACCACCTATATCCGGGCAATCCATCTGGCCTTTGCTCTGGTCCTGGTTTATTTGAATTATCCATTGTTCAAAAAACCGGTTTTCGGGATAAAATATTTTTCCCGTCATAAAAAAATTCCCCTGCTCGACATGCTGATAGCGGCGCTGGCAGGTTTTTCAGCGCTGTACCTTGTTATTTTTCTTAATGATATCAATGCACGCCAGGGATCACCCATTATGGCGGATATTGTCTTTGGTATCACCCTGACTGTCCTTTTACTGGAAGCGGCCCGCCGGACCATAGGCCCTGCCCTGCCGATTATTGGTGGTTTTTTTATTGCCTATTGTTTTTTAGGGCCCTATATGCCCGATCTCATCGCCTTCAAGGGGACCTCGCTCAACCGATTTGTCGGCCAGATGACCATGTCCACCGAGGGTATTTACGGAATCCCTCTTGATGTCTCGGCCACCATTGTCTTTCTCTTTGTCCTTTTTGGCGCCATGCTCGACAAGGCCGGGGCCGGACATTATTTTATCCAGCTTGCCCTGAGCCTTCTTGGCCGGTACAAGGGCGGTCCGGCCAAGGCGGCCATTGTCGGCAGTGGTCTGACAGGTATGATCTCCGGCTCCAGTATTGCCAATATCGTCACCACTGGTACCTTTACCATTCCCATGATGAAAAAGGTCGGCTATCCGGCAACCAAGGCAGCGGCCGTTGAGGTGGCTGCCTCAACCGACGGCCAGCTGGCGCCGCCGATCATGGGCGCGGCCGCCTTTATCATCGCCGAATATGTCAATGTTCCCTATATCGAGGTGGTCAAAGCCGCGGCCATTCCAGCCTTTGCCTCCTATGCCGCCCTCTTCTACATCTCCCATATCGAGGCCTCAAAACTCGGTATCAAGGGACTGCCGAAAGAGGAACTGCCACGTTTTTTCAAGACCCTGCTCAGCGGTCTCCACTTTCTGATTCCCCTGTTCATGCTTCTCTATGAATTGATCGTGGTCCGCCATTCTCCAGAGCTGGCGGCCTTTAACGCCATCTGTGTCCTGGCCGTTATCATGCTCTTTCAGGAACCGATCAAGGCCTACAGGGCTGGAAAATCCATTGCCGATGCCTTTAAAAAATCCATCAAACTCATTGTTGCCTCCCTGGTATCAGGGGCGCTCAATATGATCGCGGTTGCCCTTGCCACCGCCGCCGCCGGCATTATCGTCGGTGTTGTCGCCCTTGGTCTCGGTAACCTGGTCTCTGAAATCATAGATGTTCTGTCCATGGGCAATGTTTTTCTCATGCTGGTCATCACCGCCATGGCCAGCCTGATTATCGGTATGGGATTGCCGACAACCGCCACCTATATCGTCATGGCGGCCCTTACCGCACCGGCTATCGTCAATATCGGCGGCGCCCAGGGCTTTATCGTGCCCCTGATGTCGGCCCATCTGTTCTGTTTTTACTTTGGTATCCTGGCAGATGACACCCCGCCGGTCGGCCTGGCCGCCTATGCCGCCGCCGCCATTGCCAAGTCACCACCCATTCCCACGGGTCTGCAGGGATTCATGTATGATATCAGGACGGCCATCCTGCCTTTCATGTTTATCTTCAACTCGGACCTTATCCTCCACAACATCAACTCCTGGCCCCAGGGCATTCTGATTTTTGTGATGACCTGTCTGGGCAATTTCGCCTTTGCCTCGGCAACCCAGGGCTGGTTTGTGGCCAAAAATAAATTCTGGGAAGTGCCTATCTTCCTCTCCGTCACCTTTATCCTGATGCAGCCGCAACGCATTGCCCAATGGATCGGCCTGCCCCATAACCAGCGGTACTGGTGCTACCTCATCGGCCTTGCCATCTTCGGCATCCTCTTCTTCCTGCAGAAAATGCGCGGTCCGGAGGCTACCAAGCCGCTTGCAGCCCAGTTATCTTAGGGGGTCACTATGAAAAAAATAGAGAAAATAATGGTTCCGCTGGCCTTTTCTCCCTATTCCCAGGGAATTGTTGACTATGCCATCATGCTGGCCACATCGCTTGATGTGGAAAAGCTGATTTTTATCAGCGTCATCAACCAGCGGGACGTGGATGCGGTGGAAACCATCACCGCATTCGGCTATGAAGTCGACGGCTCCCATTATGTTGAGGAGATAAAAAAACAACGCGCGGCCGCGCTTGATAATTTACTGGAAAAAAGCGACTTCCCGGAAGAACGGATGAAACTGATCATCACTGTCGGCAAACCGGCCAACAAGCTGCTCAAGCATGCCGTCCGGGAAGAGGTGGACATGATTGTCATGGGAGTGAAGGCAAAAAGCGAACTGGCGCACGCCTTTACCGGTTCGGTCGCGGAAAAGCTTTTTCGCCGCTCACCAATCACCATTGTCTCCTATCGGGACGAGAAAATATCCGAGAAATTACGGAAACGCATACGGATTTAACATAATCGCTGTTGCCCGCAACCCCAAATAAAACGGCGTATTCCAGGCTGAATCCGCTCCTGCACGTGCATCACAAAACGTCAATTTTGGTGGGAACGGCTTCAGGGTTCCCTGGTACAGAAAGCCCCTGCAATCCTGGGCAGGGTTGCGGCCAGCAACCGGGAGCGCGACACCAGACTTGATTTCAGCATATATTCCCGGTCACTGTGATCATATTCCCCGATGGGACCCAGGCCGTCAAGCACGGGCACCCCTTCACCGGCAAGGGTATTGGCGTCCGACACCCCGGCGCGAAATTCCTCACGAAGCGGAATACCAATTTTTTGCGCCTGCTCTGCAAACAGGGAAAAGAGTTTTTTATTCGCAGCCCCTGCTTCCATCAGCGGCCGGTCATGGGTCACCTGCAGGGAGGCGCTGACCCCGTCGATACGGTTGTTCGCGGTTATATTTTCCAGCCTGTTCCCTAATTCCAGTCCGGATGCTTCACTGCAGTAACGGGTATCGATCTCGGCGGCCGCATGTTCGGCAACGGTGTTGGGACCGATGCCGCCCTGAACAATGCCCACATTGACCACCAGGCCGGATTCCGGATCATTGAGCGCCTCCATGGCCAATATCTTGCGGGCGATCTCGATAATGGCGCTGGCCTTGTTCTTGCCGGCAAAGGCGGCATGCCCGGCCCGGCCATGCACCTCAAGATGATAGCCCCTTTTTCCACGCCGTCCGGTAACAACCTCTCCCTGCAGTCCGCCGCATTCGGTCACCAGTCCGCAACAGGCATCCGTTGCCAGCTCCCGCAGTAAAGTGGTGGAGGCCGGGGAACCGATCTCTTCATCGGAATTAAACAAAACCATTATGGGCAGATCGGCCAGCAGGCCTTGTGCCGCCAGGGCCCTGAGCGCAAAAATCGTCACCACCAGTCCGCCTTTCATATCAATGACGCCCGGACCATAGGCCTTGTCTTCATCCTCCAGGTACCAGGTAAAATCCGTGTCCTGCGGAAAAACAGTGTCCATGTGGCCGCAAAGGAGAATGTTTTTCCCCTCCCCTGCCGCACCATGTTTGACGGCCGGGGTTGAAAAAAGAAGATGGTCGCCAAGCTCATCCTGCCTGATCCGCCTGCAGAGCAGGGGCAGGTCGGCAAGGGCCCGCTTAACAGCCCGGCCGACCCGGTCGACCCCTTCCTTGTTCATGCTGCCACTCTGTATCGTCACCAGTTCTTTGAGCAGGGCAAACATTTTCTCCCTGTTTTTGACAAAAAAATCCATGCTCTGTTTGCTCCGCTGCATCAATCTACATACCGGGAAAAAGAAAAGCGATCATCATTGTACAGCGCAGGATCGGCGTCGGGATAGCGGACCTCTTCCCCATTCCAGGGTTTTTTCAGAATAAGTTCGCTACCCTCATGGCCGATGACGTTTGAACGGTGCATGGGGATTTTGCCGCCGGCAGTGGCAATATACCGGGGGATGGCATCACCGACGATATTGCCGTACATGGACTCGACAATATCCCTGCCCTTTTCCACCGGCACCCGGAAATGGACAAACTGCGGGTTGCGGTAAGAACAGTTGAAAATATAATAGGGCCGGACATAGGCCTCCTGAATGGTTTCACAGAGCTTCCACATCTTGACCTTGGAATCATTGATGCCCCGCAGCAGGACCGCCTGATTGAGCACCGCAAACACTCTTTTTGATATCTGTTTGAATGCCTCTTTTGAGACCGGGGTAATTTCCCTGGCCGTATTGATCTGGGTCACTACCCGGACCGGCTTACGGTCATTGGATTCTTCCAGAATATCAAGCAGCTCATCATCAATCCGCATGGGCACGGTCACCGGCACCCTGGTGCCGAGACGCTTGAGCCTGACATGTTCGATTTCGTCCAACTGTTCCAGCAGCCACCGGAGCATGGAGTTGGGCAGCACAAAGGCATCGCCGCCGGTAATGAGAACGTCCCTGATCCGTTTGTTTGTCCGGATATAATCGAGCGCCTCGCCATAGGCCTGCTTGGAAAACATTTTGTCTTTCTTGCCGATATGGGCAATACGCAGGCAATGGGTGCAGTACATGGCGCACATATTGGTCGACTTGATGGTCACGACCCTGGGGTAAAACTGGTCAACCAGCCGGGCCGGAGAATGGTCCGCAGCCACCGGCGGAATTTCAATGCCGGCATTATCCACCATCTCACCGGTGGGAATGGACTGGAGCATAATCGGATCGTTGACCGTGCCGGGCATAATCAGGCTGGTATAATAGGGAGTAAGCCGCATCCGGTAATTTTTCGTTACCCGGCTAATATCAGCCGCTGCCGCAGCCGGCAGATCAATGAGCTCCGCCAGCTCGTCAACGGAAGAGACCGCATGCCGGATCTGACCGGAAAAGGAATTCCACTCCTCTTCATCCATGCCCAGCCTCTGCCGGATGCGCTCCTGGTTGGCAAGGATTTTGTCCCAGAGCTCGATGCCGCTTGCGGCCTCCCGGTCCTTTTTTTCCAGGTATGCGTCAACCCGTTTATTGGCCTTGTCAACAATGGCAAGGGCCTGCCCTACCCGGCCGCCCACAGATACCAGGTGCTCATCCAGCTCCTGGTGTTTTGCGGCCAAGGCCTCCAACCCGCTGCGCTCTATTCCAAGCTTCTGCGCCGACCAGCCATGCTGCCGCCGCAGTTGCTGCAGACGGGAAAACAGGGCAACAATGGGCCCGGTCAGCTCCTCTTTTTCCGCCTCGGCAACCAGACGAGCCACCTCTTCGATCACTGCTGTGTCAATGGCCTTTTCCTGCTTTTCTGCGGTATAGAGAAAATCCAATAATTCCGTGGTATATGTGTCAAATAATGGTGTCATTTTTTCTCCAAAATTTTTTTAATGCATCGGGGGACGCTTCACGCCATTCGGCTAAAATCGTTTTATCGACAAGCTTTGATATGGCGATACAACTTGAATTTACCGAACCACTCTCTAAAACTGGAGTATGCTTGGGGTATCTCATATACGATTTATAGACATTTTAATGCTTGAGTTGAAGATAAGGTGCGAATCTATCATTTAACCCGCTCAGCTCTGCATATAACTGTTTTTTAATTTCTGCTTGTCTTTTGGCATTTTTTGTTCTTTCTTCACCGACAGGGACACCTTCTAATTCTGCATCAAGTTGTTCTAATTCTATTGCTAATTTCCAGATGTTCTCATCAATATATGTTGATATTTCTTCATCAAAGATAAAACGCATACCTCTTGTACCTGCCAGAAACTTTTGTTGCTCTTCAATTTTGCATTTACCAAACGTAATTATTGAACCCAGAAAGTTCATAACCGCGGAAAACTGCTCATACCTGCGATCAAACAACTCATTTTTTAATCTTGCTCTATTTGTTCGCCACTGCTGAAAAGCGATAAATGATCCGAGTATCGCAATGGTTGGAGTTAATAATGCTGACAGATAATCGATCCATCCTTTTCTCAATTCAGTATAAATTATGATTTGATTTGGTTCCATAGGCATTCAACTCTATATGTAAAGGATACGGGAGGGGATTGAGGGCTCCTTCATTCTTCCGGCCTGATTGTTGCCTGAATCTGTTCTTTGGCCTGGGCCAGAGTTGATGATACCATTTGCGGGCTGCAGCCAACAGCCACGGTCCGGGCCAGAAAGGTGCCGGGCAGCACGGTCCGGTTTTCTCCGACATGCTCGAGCAGCACCCTTCCCTGCGCCTGCTCCCTGCCGGCCACCCGGGCAAATAATTCCCGTTCATGACGGTGTTGGGGCAACTGGCGCCTGGTTTGTATCTTGTCTGTGGTTTTATGGTTATAGGTACCCCAGCAGAATCCAGGTTTCCAGTCTGGCCCAGGCTCCACGGCAGTATCCGGAAACCTGTTTTCTGTAACCGCCCAGTATTCAAGCTCCGGAAGCGATGGACTACCCGGCGGCAGAACCTGGGCCAGGGCATGACAAAATTCCAGGGTCGTTCCCTGCTTGCGGGCGTTTATCTCGATAAACCTTATCCGACCCTCCAGGTCAACAATATAATCACAGCCAAAGATACCGCGATAGCCAAGCCCGCCGATCACCCGGCCCACCTCCCTGGTATAGTGATAGAGTTTTTCCAGGTGGTCGCAGGACAATTGACTGGGCCAGGTAGAGCCGACAAAACGATTTCCTCCCTCAATACACTGATCAGCCACTCCGGCAATATAGACCTCATCGGGATTGGCAACAACAGCAAGGACCGTGGGATCATGCTCGTGCGGCAGGTAACGGGTCAGGAGAAAAGCAGAATCCAGATCACCGAATTTTTCCTGAATGTCCTGGGGGCAACGGGTGATGGCGCTGGCTGCTCCGGCTGCGCTGTAGGGACGGGAAACAAATATGCCCTCGGACCAGACAGGGTACAGGTCGGCGCTGACATCCATGGCCTCGGCCAGGGATGCGCAGATGCGGAAATCAACCACGGGAATCCTGTCCCGCAGGAGTTCAAACTGAAAGGCCTTGTTGTTGAGTTGCCCAGCCAGTCTCTTTTCCGGCCCGAGCAGGGCAACATTGGCCAGCCGGTCCAGGGTCATCTCAGGCAGGGATTCAAACATAAAAAGGTAAAGCTCGGACTGGTGGGCGAGAACCCGCTTAGTGGTTTCTATAATGGTTGAATGATGGGAGACGGTTTGCGCAAACTGGCGCATCGGGGTACGAAAACTGACATTCCGGCCATATTGCTCTTTGTTTTGCGCAAACAGGGGCGACAGGGCAATAATGTTTTCGTAGTTATACTTTCCAAGAATATCAGGGACAATGGCCAGGCAGGAAACCGGCCTGCTGCTGCGGGAGGCCAGGGCTGATTTCAGATAATCGGTAAGGCCGTGGGCTTTGAGTTCGCCAATATAAAAAAAATAATACCTGGAGGCGGACAGGGAAACATTGGAAAAAAAAATGCTATTGTCCATGACCTTCTGTTCTTTTTATATCGGGGCCATGGAAAAGACTTTGTCCTTCACGACAATGGCCTTGCAGGGTAATTTCAGCTCCGGCAGGTAACAGTCTCTATACTGCGCAGGCCCTCTTGACGGGAGGCAGTAACCAACCCTTAAAAAGGAACGTCATCGCCGGTATTGGGCGGCTCCGGGTAATCGGGTCCGGTGCCAAACCCGGGGTCGCTGCCCTGGTCGCCACCAGTAAAACTTCCCTGGCCATCACTATAACCACCGGCACCACCGGGTCCGGGAGCCCCTGCTCCCCGCGGAGAGAGCATCTTCATCTCCCGGGCAACGATTTCCGTGGTGTACCGATCATTACCGTTCTGGTCCTGCCACTTGCGGGTCTGTAATTTGCCTTCTATATATACCCTGGAGCCCTTCTGCAGGTAGTCACGGCAGATTTCCGCCAGCCGACGCCAGGCAATGACCCGGTGCCATTCGGTATGCTCCTGCATCTGACCGTCCTGGCCCCGCCATTTTTCTGTAGTTGCAATTCGCAAATTGGCAACGGCAGTGCCGTTCTGGGTGAAACGAACCTCGGGATCCGCGCCTAAATTACCGATCAATATAACTTTATTTACCATGATGTCCCTGTCGGTTGAGATGGTGAGGAAAATATACTTCCAGCATGATAATACAGGAATGATGAGAAAACAATACGCCCGGAAAAAATTTCGGGTTCCCCCATGAAATAAAGAAAATTTTTTTATAATTTCAACTAGTTATCGTTTTATCAAGCATGGCGCCGAGTCCGCCCCGCTCCTCCGGACAAAACCCGAAAACCTGCCGCCAGATGGTATCATTTTCCATGCAGAAATAGACACAGGTGGTGGATGCCGTATATCGTGCCAGCTCATCACTGATCAGTTTGTACATCTCCACCCTTTGATCACGAAAATAGCGGCATTTGCCGTCCAGGCCGTCAATAAACTCTTCATAAAAAAAACGTGAACCGGGAAACCGTTCTGTGGCAATGTTTTTCAGGGCAGGCAGGTATCTCAGGGCGCCGAGGCTGATCCATGCTATCCGGTCGGCCGGCACCTGGTCAAAAAGGGTGTGGATGGTCTTTTTG
>WFZC01000241.1 GCA_015489765.1 Desulfobulbaceae bacterium | reverse complement strand
TTCATGGACCAGGACCGGGCCGGGTTGCGGCGACAGCCCTATCCAAGTCTCACCGGACTCCTGTCGGCCTTCGACGACTACATGGATCAGCTCTGCCGCCAGGCTCCGTCGACGCCGGTCAACCAGGTCCGGACCGAAATCCTGGCCCAGTGTCGTCAGGCCGCCGAGCACGACCCCGTGGTCTTCTCACTCTCGGTACCTACCGGTGGAGGCAAGACCTTGTCCTCCCTGGCCTTTGCCTTACGTCATGCCGCCCGCTTCGGCAAGGAGCGGATCATCTATGTCATTCCCTATACCAGCATCATCGAGCAGACCAGCGATGTGTTTCGCCGGATTCCCGGGTTTACCCATGCGGTGGTCGAACATCACAGCAACCTCGCCGAGACCGGCGAAGATGCGGAAACGGCCCGCAGCCGCTTGGCCGCGGAAAACTGGGAGGCACCGTTGATCGTCACCACCTCGGTCCAATTCTTCGAATCCCTATTCGCTTGTCGGACCAGTCGCTGCCGTAAGCTCCATAACATGGTCAACTCGGTGATTATTTTTGACGAGGCCCAATGTCTTCCACCTGAATACCTGCGTCCGTGCGTGTTCGCCATGCGCGAGCTGTACAGGCACTACCGGGTGACGCCGCTCCTGTGCACCGCAACCCAGCCGGTCCTGACCAGAACCGAGTCGTTTGATTTCCACTTCAGGGAAGGATTCGACACGGTTCCCGTCGAGATCGTCAATGATCCGAACGAACTGGCCCGGCGATTGAAACGAGTGGACGTCACGTTGCATGAAAAAGGATTCTCCCCCCTGGGCGTCGACGAGCTGGCAGAAAGCTTGGAGGCTGAAAAGGAGTCCTTGCTGTGCATCGTCAACCGGAAAGACGATGCCCGGGACCTGGCCAGACTGCTCCCGGTGGGAAAAACCCTGCACCTTTCCACGAACATGTGTGCCGCCCACCGCCTCGACGTCCTGACAGAAATAAAGAGGCGGTTACAAGACGGCGAGGACATCAAGGTGATCAGCACCTCCCTGGTGGAGGCGGGTGTGGACATCGACTTTCCCGTGGTCTATCGTGCCTTGGCCGGACTGGATTCGATTGCCCAGGCAGCGGGACGGTGTAACCGCGAGGGCAGACTGGCCTTCGGCCGAACCGTGGTCTTTGTCCCAGCCAAGCAACCCGGCTATGTCCGACAAGCAGCGGGCATCAGTACCGAACTTCTTGGCGGAGAGCTTGAGGATCTGCTCACGCCCGCCTCCTACGAGAGGTACTTTCGCCAGCAATTCTGGCAACTTGGAGGATCGGCCCTGGATCATAAAGAGATCATGCCCCTTTTTCGCGGTACACTGAACTACTTCTTTCGAACCGCGGCCGAACGGTTCCGGTTCATTGACGACGACTGGCAGGAAAGCGTACTTGTGCCCTGGGGAGAAGCGGTTTCTCTCCTTGGCCGGTTGACCAGCGAACCCTGGAATCAGCGCAACATCTTGCGGCAGCTTGGCCGTTTTTCCGTTGGAATCCCCACGGCGCTGTTCAGCGTCCTGGTCAAGAACGATTATCTCCGGGAGACTGGTTATCCAGGCCTCTACCTGCTTGACCAGACACTCTATGACGAGCGCTATGGTTTTGTGCCACCGGATGAGGCCATCGAGGTCGATCCTGAAAAATTTATGATCTGAAGGAGGTGTCAATGGACAAAAGCGGTCTGTTTCGGCTCAGGGTAAGCGGGGCCAATGCCTGTTTCACCCGGCCGGAGATGAAGGTGGAGCGGGTCTCATACGATGTGATGACCCCCTCGGCGGCCCGGGGCATCCTGGAAGCCATTTTGTGGAAACCGGCCATCTCGTGGAAGGTTCTCCAGATCGATGTCTTGAAACCGATACGCTGGGAGTCGGTGCGCCGCAACGAGGTTGGAGCAGTGATTCCAACCCGCAATGTCAAAACGGCAATGAACAGTGGCAAAGGGAATCTTGGGCTCTATGTGGAAAAAGAACGTCAGCAGCGGGCCGGGCTCTTTCTCCGGGATGTGGCCTATGTGATCCATGCCCTATTCGAGATGACCGACAAGTCCGGTTCCGAGGACAATGTCACCAAGTTCGAACAGATGTTTCTTCGCCGTGCTTCCCGGGGCCAATGCTTTCATCGACCCTATTTCGGTTGCCGGGAGTTTCCCGCAGACTTCGAGTTCCTGCCCCGGGAAATGGACTCCCCCCCGCCCATCCCTGACAGTCGGGACCTTGGTTGGATGCTCTACGACATCGATTACTCGGGGAAAGAGCCCATGCCGCAGTTTTTCCACGCGGTCATGGAAAATGGCAGGATCGACCTGCGCCATGTGGAGGTACGGTCATGATATTGCAGGCATTGGCCAATTACTACCAACGGATGCTCGATGATCCGGCGTGCGATGTGGCACAGCCGGGATTTGAAAAAAAAGCGATTCCGTTTTTGATCGTCCTCGACCGCCAGGGCCGGTTTGTCAATATCCGGGATACCCGCACCGGTGAAGGGAAGAAAAAACTCTCTCGGGAGTTTGTTGTACCTCAGGGTGTCAAACGAACCGGCAACAAGCCAAATCCCAATTTATTGTGGGATCATGCCGGGTACGTCCTGGGATATAACCCAAAAGATCCGGAGTTAGCTGCAAAGCAGCAGTCAGCTTTCCTTGATCGGATACGTGAAGTTTTTGGCAATAACGGCTACGACCCTGGACTCGAAGCAGTATTCTCTTTTTATGCGAATAGAGAATCGGAACGGGTAATCTCTGCAGAAAACTTTAGGATAATTGATGAGAATGGCGGCAATATTACATTTATATTGGCGGAAGAGACGCTGTTGATTTGTCAGTCGGAATATGTCGTGCGAAAGGTGACTGAATCCTTTGGAAAGGATGATGGATTAAAGCGAGTATGTCTCGTTACCGGAGATATAGGTAGTATAACCCGACTTCATCCTGTTATTACAGGAGTATGGAAAACAGATAAAGGACGGGGAAATATCGTTGCCTTCAAACCTCCATCTTTTGATTCATTTGGTAAAAAGCAAGGGTTTAATGCCCCCGTCAGTCACAACGCTTCTTTTGCCTACACCACGGCCTTGAATACTCTTCTGGCCAAGGGTTCCAGGCAGCGTATTCAAGTTGGTGATGCGAGCACGGTTTTTTGGGCGCAGGAACAACATGAATTCGAAGAGGATTTTTCTCTGTTTCTCGGCGAACCGGCCAAGGGGCGGGAACCGGATTACAGCCGGCTGCGGTCACTTCTCTCGGCTGTACGTACAGGCGTCTTGCCTGACGAGGACAGCATGCCTTTCTATGTCCTCGGGCTTGCTCCCAATGCCTCCCGCATTGCCATCCGTTTCTGGTACGAGGGTAGCATTGAAGATATGAAGCAGAAAATCTCTCAACATTTCGAAGACATTGATATTGTCAGAGCGCCACATGACCGGGAGTTTCTTTCTCTTTTTCAGCTTCTTGTCGCTACCGCCACCGAGGGCAAGGCAGACAATATTCCCCCGAACCTGGGCGGGGAGATTGCCAGGGCGGTCTTCAACGGCAGTACCTATCCACGCACCTTGCTGGCAGGAGCCATCCGGCGATGCAAGGCAGAGCAACGGGTACCCCATGCCCGCGCGGCCATTATCAAGGGATTTCTGTGCAGGCAAGCCCGTCTTCACAGAACAGAAAACAAGGAGGTTGGAGTGATGTTAGATACCGCAAACGACAACATCGGCTATGTCCTGGGCCGGTTATTCGCCGTGCTGGAACGTATCCAGGAAACGGCCCATACCGGGCTCAATAAAACCATCCGGGATACCTATTTCAGCGCAGCCACCAGTAATCCGCTGGTCATCTTCAAACGGCTGCATGAATTGGCAGTGCACCATCTGGCCAAGATCAGGAATTCTGGAAAAAGCACGGTGTGGCTGGATAAACTCATGGGCGAGATCATGGGGAAGATTCCGGCAAGTGGTATTCCCGTCACTCTGTCCCTTGAAGATCAGGGGCGGTTTGCCGTTGGCTACTATCACCAGAGACAGGATTTTTTCAATTCCGACAAAGGCGAGAGCAAAGGAGAATGATCATGAGCGAGGCAATCAATAACCGCTACGAATTTGTGCTGCTTTTCGATGTCAAGGATGGCAATCCCAATGGCGATCCGGATGCAGGCAATCTCCCCCGCATCGATCCGGAAACCGGTCATGGCCTCACCACCGATGTCTGTTTGAAGCGCAAGGTACGCAACTATGTGGGATTAGTGCATGGTGAGCAGCCGCCTTACGAAATCTACATCAAGGAGAAGGCTGTCCTAAATCTGCAGCATGTCCGGGCCTATAAGGCTACCAACCACGAGGATCAACTCGAGCAGGACAAAAAAGGTCATTGGAAATCCAAGGGCAAGGGCAGCAACGATGAGGCCCGTCAATGGCTCTGTGAGAATTTTTTTGACGTCCGTACCTTTGGTGCGGTGATGTCCACCGGCGTCAACTGTGGGCAGGTACGTGGACCGGTCCAGCTCGGATTTGCCCGGAGTATCGACCGCGTTTTTACCGGTGAGCACAGTATCACCAGAATGGCCGTGGCCACGGAAGGGGAAGCCGAATCCCAGGGGGGCGACAACCGCACCATGGGCCGGAAATTCACCATTCCCTACGGTCTCTACCGGGTCCACGGCTTCATCTCGGCGCCGCTGGCTCAGCAGACCGGCTTTTCCGAAGACGATCTCAAACTCTTTTGGGACGCCCTGATGAACATGTTCGACCACGACCGTTCCGCAGCACGGGGCGAGATGGCGGCGCGAAAACTGATCGTCTTCAGACATGAATCCAAGCTGGGTAATGCTCCGACGAGCAAGCTTTTCGATCTGGTTACGGTGGAGAAGAACTGTGGCGACGCTCCGCCGCGCTCCTTTGCCGATTACACGGTGACTGTGGATACCGGCAACGTGCCTGCCGGGGTGGATGCGATCGAGATGCTCTGAACCTGGCACTGTTTTTGATAAAACAGCCAAGATGGAATGTAAACGTGGAAACAGAACATGAACAGTCCGGCCTGGGTGAAATCGTTTTATACCAGGACGATGATGGAAATAGCGCCTTCGAGGTGCGCCTTCAGGACGAAACGGTCTGGTTGAGCCAGGCCCAGATGGCAAAGCTCTTCGATAGAGACAAGAGGACGATTTCGGAACATATTCGTAACATCTTCAAGGAAGGTGAGTTGGTTGAAGCGGCAGTTGTCCGGAAATTCCGGACAACTGCCGCTGACGGCAAAATGTATCAGACCAACTTCTACAACCTCGATGTCATCATTTCCGTAGGATATCGCGTGAAGTCTCAACGGGGCACCAGGTTCCGCATCTGGGCCACTTCGGTTCTCAAGGAGCATCTGGTCAGGGGCTATACTCTCAACCGGAAACGTCTGGCGGAGAAGGGCATCGATGAGCTGCGGGAGGTCGTCTCCCTGCTGGCCGCCACCCTTGAGAGCCATGACCTGGTGAGCGACGAGGGGCAGGCCGTGCTGGAGATCGTGTCCGGCTACGCAGCGACATGGAACCTGTTGTTGCAGTACGACGAAGACCGATTGCCG
>WFZC01000240.1 GCA_015489765.1 Desulfobulbaceae bacterium | reverse complement strand
TCCCGGTAATCAAGAACCAGTGGAAGGCCGGTTCTTTTCTTGAGCAGGTAGCCGAGCAAATGACTGCTCCAGGGGGAACCGGTGGAGTAAATAACATTGATCCCCTGCTCCTTGATAATTTTCCGTGCCTGGTGATAGGCAAAAGGAATCCAGCCGACCTTGTTATCGGGAAAGGCGAGGATCTCTTCAGTGAGAATATCCTTGCACTGTTGCCACCAGCCGTTTCGTTTTCTCTCAGGCAATGAAAATGAAACAGTCGGCTCCTCACTGACGTCAGGCTGCCTGGTCTCCTGTCGGCGGGCGGTCTTTTTCAAAGAAATAAGCGCTTCCCGGGGAAAGACGGCCCTGGCCGTATAGACCCTGATTTGCGGGGCGACCTGTGTGAGCAGATGCTGGTCCTGATTCTGTTCGGCCTGGTAGCAGTCCGGGTCAAGTGTCAGGATACAGATATTCCATTTGCCCCGGCGGGCAATATGATTAAAGAAATACAGAGTACGGAAGACCCCGCTGGTATTGTCCGGTGGATAATAGTAGGCCAGGACAAGAGCTGTTGGTTGGTTGGTGGATGTCATTGAATCGTTTTGTCGGAACCGAGTATTGTCCGGTAGAGCTGTTCGTATGATTCTATCATGTTTTCATTTGAAAAGGAGTTAAGTATTTTTTTTCTTCCTTCCTCTCCATGCTGTTTGGCCAGTTGACGATCCAATAGGTAGCGTTGCAACAGTTCCAGCAATCTCTTTTCGTCCCCCACGGGAAAAAGAAAGCCGGTTCTGCCGTGCTCGACAAGCTCGGGATTCCCTCCCACCCTGGTGGCTACCACGGGCAGCGCCGAGGCCATGGCCTCGGTGATTGCGCAGGATATTCCCTCATTGAAGGAGGGCAGAACAAACACGTCCAAGGCCCGGAGAATATCAGGCACATCCGGTCGATTTCCAAGGAAAAGGACATTTGGTCCGGAAAGCTCGCGTAACAGTTGCTCCTCCGGACCATCACCCACGATCAGCAGGGTTGTTTCCGGGTGATTCCTTTGCAGACGGGTAAATACCCGCAGCAACAGGGCGTGGTCCTTGATCGGGTCCAGGCGGCTGACAATACCCAGTACAAAGGAGGTGTCCGGAATGGCCAGCTTCTCACGAATCTTACGGTCAGGACCGGGATGAAAAATATTGGTGTCTACCCCATTATAGATATGAAATACCGGGCTCTGCACCCGCACATCTTCACTGAGCCAGTCGGCCATTTGCCTGGATACACAGGTAAACCCGCTGGTCCAGCGGGACAGAAACCGGCGGATGCGCAAACGTTTTGGATTCAGTCCGTCCGGATCATCCATGTCCCATCCATGTTCACTCTGAATAACATTTTTCAGACCAGCAAGGCGGGCCGCAAGAATCGCGTCCATGCCGCTCCAATTGTAACTCTGGACAATATCTGGCTGGAGTTTTTTTAAATAACTGGACAGGCGCAGGACAAAACGGAAAGAATTGCCGGATGGTTTATGCAGTTCGACAACCTCGATGCCTGGCGGCAGGTGTCGTGCTGAATCCCCGGATTCGGTCAGGCAGACCAGTATGTGGCGAAAATCGGGAGATGACTCGCGAATGATAGTGGCAACGATATTCTCCATGCCGCCGGTGGCAAAGGAATACAGAACATGAACAATCGTACAGGTGTCTTTGGCCATTAACGGATCCCACTCGGAGCAAATAGACCGGCAATAAATCGATCATAAGTTCTCTGCAGAAAAGAGGATAGCGCATAACACAGCGGTACGGCGAAAAGAGCCAGATACAAGACTGTTATCACCCCTCCAGGCGGGTGATACAGCTCCAGGAGCAGGTAAAAAACAATTCTGTGCAGGAGATACATGCAGAAGGAAGCGTAGGCAAGATGCCGGCAGATTGACGTCGGAATCCGGTCTGCAATCGTCCGCCCCAGAAAAAGCAAGACGGGCATGCTGGAGGCAGCCATGCCTGACTGAACAGGAAGACGGTATGTGCTGTCGCTGGGAATAATCAACAGCAGGATTACCGCGAGAATGCAGCAACCACCTGCCGTGACAAGACAAATGCCACGCTGCATAGCCGGAAGCCATTTCTGCCTTGCCGACACGATTCCAAAAGAAAAAAGGGGAAGGTACAACAGCATTCTGGCGTCAACAGCGCCGGTTCGGGTGTGCAGCACGAAAAGCGCTGTCCAGATTCCAAGAGTGGTCAGCAAGGTACGCATGGGTGAGTATCGCCAGACCAGTCCGGGTAACAGCAGATAAAAAAGACAGATCATGGAGACGAACCACAGTGTATAAATGGAATTCCCGGTCAGCATGTTCAGGACGGCAACGTGCAGCACCAGGTTGACAGTTGTCATATCCAGGGGCAGGACCAGGATAAAAAGAAATAGTGCCGCCAGGTATAACGGGTAGATACGTATGAGGCGTTTTTTGTAGAAATGACCCACTGACGCAAGGTTTGTGATTGGAACGGGGGCCAGTAGATAGCCGGAAAGGAAGACAAAAAGACCCAACGCGCAGATTGTGAGGATATCGTCTATGACGTCGTAATACAACAGTCTATTGAGGGTATAGGTGACATCACTTGTATAGCCGAGGACATGATGCACTGCCACGATATACAACATGGCCCCGGTGCGCAGGCAGTCCAAATACGTTATCCGACCGGTCATCTCTGATACCATTTCAGGAAAAGCGGTTACGGAGAACCTGGATAATTCCTTCCGCTCTTTTCTCCCAGGAATTCTGTCGGGCCAGGGCGATGCGTTTTTGTTGTTGGGCGGCGGAATTGTTCCTGATTACCTGATCGATAGCATCTTTGAATTTCGCAGGGGTGTCCACCAGGGGAAGAAAAGCCGTATACCCTGCAAGGGACGGCAACGGTGTACCTACCACCGGGGTTCCGCAGGCAAAAAACTCAAAAAGCTTTAAGGGAAAACCAAATTGAATCCAGCCTGTTTTTGCTTTATAAGGCATGATGCCGACATCAACAAGTTGACATAGCGCTGCAACCTCCCTCTGGGGCAAAGGCCCAAAATGAACCACATTGGCCTGACTTTTTATTTTTTTCCACAGACGAAGGTGCTCATCTTTCAGTTGTCCTTCCAAACCGGCAAATATAAAATAATAGTCAGAGGAAGAATCTTTAATAAGTTGATACAACAGGGATAAATCTATTTTTTCGTTGACCATGCCGAAATAACCGACAAGATGACGGCCATTGCAACGTAACCTGATGAATTTTTCTGGAATGTCAATATTAAAATTGAAAATCTTCGTATTTACTCCGCTTTCACATTTCAGCCATGGCCTGCGTATTTGTTTCTGTCTTGCGAGTTCTTCGGTTATGACAACCACCAGGTCAGCCTGCTCAATGAGCAAATGCTCCTGTTGTCGAGACCGCTCATTATTTTTTTGATCATAAGAAAAAAAATCTTCATACAGGTGAAAAATAAGATATTCATGATCAAGGAATTCAAGGTACCGCGCACACTCGTAATTCCAACAATATGCTAT
>WFZC01000239.1 GCA_015489765.1 Desulfobulbaceae bacterium | reverse complement strand
TTCCTATACTGCATGATAACTATGGCCTTCCCGATGCTCCCCGTTTTGAATACAGGCTGCCAGATCATGATTTAATTGAATATCCTATCTCCACGGCCTTGTTTCTCGGCCGCAAGATTCCAATTGCCGGAGGAGGATATTTTCGTTTGTTCCCATACTGGTTTACCAGGATGGCACTGAAAAAAATAAATAACCAAGAAAATAAACCATTCATTTTTTATCTGCATCCATGGGAAATTGATTTCGCCCAACCAAAAATGAAGCATGCCAGAGCGCTATCCCGGTTCCGGCATTACAACAACCTGGATAAGACAGAAAACCGCTTTGTAAGGCTGTTGGAAGAATTTGAGTTTGGTCCCATTCCTACAACTACTACACTTAGTTAACAATTCAATGTCGGATCCGGATCGCATTATGCGAGACAGTTACGCTTAGTGGCCAAGGGAAAGTAAGGGCAAATTCCGCCGCTATGAAATGGCCATGCTGGCAACCGAATTGTGAGAATCTTGGTAGACAGCTCAGTGTAACTATGGGTGAATACTAATAATGAAGATCAGAATAGCGACCCCTGAAGATAAACCAGCATGGGACACCTACGTGGACAACCATCCTAATGCTGCCCCTTATTCTCTCTTTGCCTGGAAGAATGCTGTTGAAGAGGCTTATGGCCATGAAAGCTGTTATTTACTTGCTGAAGATGCTGGTACCATAAAAGGCGTGCTGCCGCTGTTTCATTTTCGAATTCCCCTGCGGGAATGCAACCTTGTTTCTCTTCCATTCTGTGATGTGGGTGATATCCTTGCCGATAATACTGAGAGTCGCATGGCGTTAACCAAGGAAGCCGTGTCTCTTGCACAAAAAATGAAAGTTAAATATTTAGAAATCAGAAGTGGGTCGAAAAATCTCTTCTTTAGGGATGATGGCCATGGTTGGGATGTTCGTGTCAACACCGGCAAGGTACGCATGCTTTTGGATTTGCCAGATACATCAGAGGAACTCTGGAAAGGTTTTAAATCAAAATTACGTAGCCAGATTCGCAAGGCGGAGAAAAACGGACTTACTTTCTCCTGGGGGCATACAGGAACTCTGGACGCCTTTTACGATGTATTCAGTCGCAACATGCATGCTCTCGGCTCTCCCGTGCACAGCAAGAAATGGTTCGCAAAAATTCTTGAGCATTATGGAACGAATGCCAGGATGGGACTGGTGCACTGTGAAGATCAGCCAGTTGGCTGTGGTATTATTTTGTTTACCCGGCATACGGTAAGCATCCCTTGGGCTTCGACTCTTAGGGAGTACAACCGTATGGCGCCTAATATGATGCTATACTGGAATTTTTTGAATTATGCTGCCAATTACGGCAGGAAGTTTTTTGATTTCGGACGATCTACTCCAAACCTAGGAACCTATCGGTTTAAAAAACAATGGGGGGCTATTGCCGAGCCTTTGTACTGGTACCAGGTAACTCATAAAAAATGCCTAACTTGTGAAGAAATTGCCAGCCAAGTAAAACGCCAGAAGATTGCCACGTTATGGGCAAAAATACCTTTGGGAATGGCCAATGTTATAGGTCCTAGCTTAAGAAAATATATAAGTTTGTAGAAGTACCCCTCCAAAAATCGTTAAGGTAGAAAACGGCTCCGAATACAACAAATGTTACGGGACGAGACAATTATAGATTGAAGTAAAAGCTATCGCTTACCACTCTTTTCAAGCGATCCATAACATTTCAACATATCGAGCGACTCATGGAAAAAATCTGTGTACTGGGACTTGGCTATGTTGGCTTACCGACAGCAAGTCTTTTGGCAACCAAGGGATATTCCGTTTCAGGTATTGATGTAAAAAAAGAAGTTGTCGAACAGATTAATCAGGGCAAAGTACACATCGTTGAACCTGATCTTGATGTCATGGTCAAATCTGCGGTCCAGTCCGGCAACCTGAAGGCCTATACTGAGCCGCAGCCCGCTGATATTTTTATTATAGCCACCCCGACCCCTTTTAAAGACGATAATCAGCCGGATTTACAATATGTATTTTCCGCCGCCAAGGCCATCAGCAAGGTGGTCAAGGATGGAGACTTGATCATTCTGGAATCAACCTCTCCGGTTGGAACCACGGAACAGGTGCAGAAAATAATAGTTACAGAGTGTCCGCAACTTTCCAATCTGCATTTTTGCCACTGTCCCGAACGGGTTCTCCCCGGCCGGGTCCTCCATGAGCTGATCGACAATGACCGGGTCATCGGAGGTATTGATGAGCAATCCACGGAAAAAGCCATGGAATTTTATCAGCATTTTGTGCGGGGAGAATTACTGGAAACCAATGCCCGAACAGCTGAACTTGCAAAACTTGTTGAAAATACATCCCGTGATGTCAACATCGCATTTGCCAACGAGCTGTCCATTGTATGTGATCAGCTTGGAATTGATGTTTGGGAACTCATAGCTTTGGCAAACCGTCATCCCAGGGTCAACATTCTTCGCCCCGGACCAGGGGTCGGCGGCCATTGCATAGCGGTTGACCCATGGTTTATTGTCAGCAGCGCTCCCGATGCCACACAACTTGTGCAGACGGCGCGAAAGATAAATGACAGCAAGCCGAATTGGGTTGTTGACCGGATTACCGACAAGGCAAAACGATTCAAAGATCCGGTCATCGGCTGCCTTGGCTTGGCCTACAAGCCGGATATCGATGACCTGAGAGAATCCCCCGCATTATCTATTGCGCGCAGGCTAACAGCCATGAAAATCGGCAAAGTCATTGTCTGCGAGCCAAATGTAACAGCAGTGGATGGCCTGGACCTGCTACCTCTTGATACCCTGCTGGACAAGGCGGATATCCTGGTGGCGCTTGTCGGGCACAGGCAGTTTAAACGGATCCCCATGGGCCGGCTTGAAGAAAAAATTGTTCTCGACACCTGCGGGGTCTGGCGATGAAAGTACTGTCGCTGTTTGGCACCCGTCCGGAAGCCATTAAAATGGCGCCATTGATTCAGCTTCTCGCAACAGACCCTGAATTCGAGTCCATAGTCTGCGTAACCGCTCAACACAGACAGATGCTAGACCAAGTGTTGCAGCTTTTTGACATTACTCCGGACCATGACCTGAATATAATGCAGCCGAACCAGGACCTTTTTGATGTGACCAGCAAGGTGCTTCTCGGCGTTCGTGACATTCTGAAACGGGAACGGCCCGATCTTGTCCTGGTCCAAGGAGATACAACAACCAGTTTTGCGGGCTCGCTGGCTGCCTATTATCTGCAGATTCCTGTCGGCCATATTGAGGCAGGCCTCCGTACCGGAAATATATATGCGCCATTTCCGGAGGAAGCTAACCGGGCAATGACGACCAGAATAGCACAGTTTCATTTTGCCCCGACCGAAGTATCAAGAAATAATCTTCTTGCGGAAAAGGTTGCCAAGGAGAACATCTTTATTACCGGCAATACCGTTATTGATGCTCTGTTATGGGTGCAGAAAAAAGTCGCCGACCGGGATGACTGGCAGAACACTTTTGGTTCGGCAACATCCGTAATCCTGTCCGGGAGGCCCTATGTGCTGATCACCGGTCATCGTCGTGAAAATTTCGGTCAGGGATTCAAAAACCTCTGCGAGGCCATTGCCACATTAGCGGCCAGCCATCCAGATATCCACTTTATCTTCCCAGTACACCTCAACCCTAATGTCCGACAACCGGTCTTCTCTATCTTATGTGACAAAAAGAACATCCACCTGATAGCCCCTCTTGATTATGCACCCTTTGTCTACGCTATGGATCGTTGTCGCCTGATTCTAACCGACTCGGGCGGCGTCCAGGAAGAGGCGCCTTCTCTTGGAAAACCCGTTCTGGTCATGCGCGAAACAACGGAGCGGCCGGAAGCGGTTGATGCCGGCACGGTAATCCTGGTTGGAACGGACAAACAAAAAATCATCACGGAAACGGAACGGCTACTAACGGACGAGGAACAATACCAGGAAATGGCCAAAAGACATAACCCCTATGGCGACGGCAGGGCAGCTGCCCGTATCAGGAAAATACTTAGCAATCATCAACCAGCAGAAGCGTAACCTGTCACAGTGGTAACAATTTACCGGGACGGTCAATTACCGACCAATCCTGACCACAGAAGCAGTGTGCCACCCTGTAGGAGACGGTGAGTCATCTCTGATATAGCACTCGGGGGACCCAGGTGTTTTTCTAACTTCGGGACCGATGACATGTGTCTGCTTCACAAGACAAAAGCAACAGATACGAACGGAGCTAAAAAAAACAATACATTCACTTCATGCACATTCTATGACCCTAATCATTGATCCCATCCACTCTCATTTCGTCCCCAGAAAGAGACACCGGCTGAACACGATCCCTACCGGTGTTCTCGTACCGTCACCCTTGAAATTCATTGTTGTAATTATGGGTTGACTCAGGGCTGTTCTCCTCGCAGCTCCTTTTTGAACCTTCAAAAATATTTATTCCACCCTGAACAAAAAAACATCCATATCGTATTATAATCATTTTGAATATGACTGTTATCCCTTTGCCAACCATAGGCTCACAGAAAGGATATTTATTGAACGTATGAGCGTCAGCAAACGGCACACCAATTGCTCTGCCTTATTCAGAAAAGAACTGCATATTCAATTTACCGTGTTGGTGAGGCACAATGAGTAACCTGACGATATATCTTGGCCTATTCTGCATTCTTTGTTTTCCGCTCAACTCGCTGGCGACACCAAAAAATGTCACGATTACCTGGAGCATGCCCGATACAAGTAACGTAATAGGCTACAGGATGTACTATGCCTATGACAACATGATGAGCAACAAGACCATTGCCTGTGAAACCAACGACAAAACCGCCACATCCCTGACATGCTCCAATGTCGACTTGCAAAAGTCACCGGTCTATTTTGAAATTGCTGCCATAACCAGTAACGGAGAAAGGTGCTCACCTCCAGCTCAAGGCACCTTCGCCACCTCCATATCCCCTGTCCAGGATTTCCGTATCATCGTATCAACCAGCCAGACTACTGCCGCCCTTGTTCTCAGCAACATCACTCCTGACTATCCGACCGCCACCCTTGCCATTGGCGACACATTTTACAGTGATCGGACCTACACCATTACCAGCCTGCCGGATGAACTGAAAAACGCAACAGCGATTCTGACAGCAAACAACGCCAAGTATAATACCAGCAGCAGTTTTCTTACTTTTACCGTCAACAGAAATGCTACCCTTTACATTGCCTATGATTCAGGGGCTTCGCCATTTCCCGCCTGGCTGACCGAAAATTATACCCGTACAGAAATGACTGTAGGGACTACCAATTACGACCTCAAGTATGCCATCTGGCAGAGGTCGGTGCCGCCTGGCACGGTCAGCATACCCGG
>WFZC01000238.1 GCA_015489765.1 Desulfobulbaceae bacterium | reverse complement strand
CAATTAGACACTTATCTGTCCGGTTTCATCCGGACAGGACAGGATAAAACAAGCTGGAACAAAAATTTCTTTCCAGGTGCCGATGATGGAAGACCGCTGGCTCTCCGTTGACGAAATCGCCGAATACTTGGGCATCAAGCGCGATACCGCCTACCGCTGGATCAGTGAAAAGCACATGCCCGCCCACAAGGTCGGCCGGCTCTGGAAGTTCAAAAAAGAAGAGATCGACCAGTGGGTCAAGAGCGGCAGCGCCGGAGAGAGGAGCGATGCCTGACGCAACAACAGTCAACTTTACTGTCGGCGATGTGGTCTCCGGCCTGGAACCTGATGACCTGGTAGAGATAAGCAGAGTTGCTCCTTTCGGTAATCGACTTCTCATCGAAGGGGTCGGCGTGCAATCCCGTCGCCTGGTCAAACGTCCGCTGACTCACGACGAGCTGGCGCAACTCACCAACGAGCTGGCGCAACTCACCAGGATCAGGGGCACTGATCACTCCTTCGACGGTGACGCTTCCCTTTTTCTTCTTGGCGCCGAGGCCGAGCGCATTCGCATTGCCCACCAGTTCGATCCCCTCTTTGCCGTCAACGCCAGTATCGTTGACCCGCTGCCTCACCAGGTTGAGGCCGTATACCGTTACCTCCTTCCTTTGCCCCGCATCCGTTTTCTGCTGGCCGACGATACCGGCGCCGGCAAGACTATCATGACCGGCCTGTTGATCAAGGAGCTGCTTTTTCGCGGCGTCATCCAGAAGATCCTGATCATCACTCCCGGTGGCCTGACCAAACAGTGGCAGGAGGAGATGCAGGAGAAATTCGGTCTGGCGGCCCGTTTGGTCAACCGTGCCTCCTTTGACGCTGAACCGGGGCAGTTTTCCCGTTATGACGAGGGCACCTTTGTCATATCCATAGACTTCCTGGCCCGCAACGAAGGCTGCCTGAAGGCCATTGAGGCCACCCCGTGGGACCTGGTGGTGGTGGATGAGGCCCACAAACTCTCGGCCTATGAATATGGCTCCAGGCTGGAGGAGAGCGGCCGTTACAAGGCGGTCAAGGCGATTGCCGGCAAAACGGACCATCTGCTCTTTCTCACAGCAACCCCCCACCGGGGCCGCAAGGACACCTTCCGGCGCCTGCTCCTTCTCCTTGACCCGGATCTCTTCCAGAAGGACGAACATGTCAGTGACAAGATTCAGGCAACGGCCGTCAACACCGATCTCCTGAACGAGGATTTTGAAGGGGAAAAACCGATCTCCGGCGCCCGAAACCGTTTTTTTCTCCGCCGTCTGAAGGGGGAAATGGTCGATTGGGACAATACCCCCTCTTCAGGGAGCGACATACGAAAACCATTGGTTACGACCTTACCCCGGAAGAAAAAACCCTCTACGACGAGGTCACCAGCTACATCCGCTCCAAGCGCAAGGAGGCCAAGGCCAAGAGAAACCGTAACGTCGAGCTGACCCTGATGGTGATGCAGCGCTGCCTGGCCAGCAGTCTCCATGCCATCGCCAGGAATGTCCGGGATTACATACTGACCATCTCAACTACACCAAAAAGGAGGAAACATGCCCCGCATATTCGACAACATCGAACAGCAGCCTGTTTCCGCCCTTAACGAAGCCCTGCCCCTTTCTTCAAACGCGGACTTCTGTGTCGGCAATCGGTATGGTTGTGGAGAAATCGTTACTTACACTGAGCCAACCCCAAAGTGAAAAAACGGAAGAAGAAAAATATACGTTATGGGAGAAATTCTCCGAGCAATAACAGGAGGGATGTATCAGCACGTAAAGAGGGAGAGCTTGCCGGGGAAATCGATCTTAAGATATTCTCCGCTTCAAAATATACACCCATCTATACTTTTCCAGCGAGTATCTTAAAATATTTGGGGGATGATAATTGCTCTATTGATTCAATAGATCCGAAACAAGAAGATCATCAAAGAGCACCGGAAAATGATTTGGGAAACTGGCAACAAGTTGTCTCTATGGCGGGGTTATCTGTACGGGCCACGAATGTTCTTCTGAGGAATTTTTCTTCATGTGAGAAGTTCCTGGCAAGTGATGAAGAAACGCTAATGGAGCTAAGGAATTGCGGCCGGAAAACCGTAAGAGAACTTCTCGCATTTCGAGATCGTATCGTTCGCTGTAATCTGGGTCAAGCAGGGCTGAAACTGCCAACTCCTCCGAAGACCGCGGAAGAAACATTGCGATTGCCTCCAGCCGAAGAAAATCTACTTTCCCTGCCCGTCTTCAGTTCAAAACCGGTTATTGGTCTTACCATAGCCGATCTTCATCCAGGCTATCGTGGCGATGCCCCCCTGAAGGATTTTGTGTTCTCTATAAGGGTCTCAAAAATACTCAAAAACCTTGCCCTGGAAACAATCGGCGAAGTTATGCTTTTCCCTGCGGGCGAGCTTCTCAGCCAAAAGAATTTTGGACGCAAGTGCTTGAAAGAAGTGCAAGATATCATTCGCTCCTTTATTTTGTCCGGAGGTATGTTGCAATCAACGGCGGCTGTAAATGTGCTCAACAAGGGACCTCATGAAATTGATTTCTCCAGTTACAAATCCCTTGTTGCCGGATTCGTGGGCCAATGTCTGAAAAGCAAGAGAAACCAGGAAATAGTATGCAATCGGCTCAATTTCCACGGGCCAAATCCTACTCTTGAGCGCCTGGGAGAACGGTTTGGCGTAAGCAGGGAAAGGGTGCGGCAGATCCTTAAACGTGGTAACGCGCTTTTGCGGAAGAGAGCATGTCGTGCGTTGCTGAATGATTTTTGGGAATCTGTTTATCGGATTACCTGTGAAGGCGGTGGCATAATAAGTCTTCAGGATCTGTCTCTCAAATTACAGGAACAATACAACTGGCCCGATTCACCTGGTCCGGCGGCCCTGGCGGAACTACTTTCCGTGGGAGAGGAAGAAAGAAAATTCTCCGTGTCCGGAAACATGGCCACCGCCCCCTGCTCTTGTCTTACCTGCCAGACGCCGCAAGAGTTCTTGCCCACACTCGATTTTGAAGAAAATGAAAGCTTTCATCTGCTTGTTGCCGGGGAAAAACTTGTCCGGTTTTGCCTGGAAAAACAATGCGGGACAGCAGATCGGTTGCGGCAATTCCATCAAGCGTTTCTTGAGAAAATGATTGCTGATTCCGGCGGGGTTTATCAACTCCATGGTGAACTGATTTTTCCTTATGGCCGCTGGCTTATTCGCCATGGGGAGAGGCTTGAGGACCTGATTATTCATGTGCTTGAAAATCATGGCAAGCCCATGCACTTCAGTGAGATTGCCGGGGCTATACGCAAGGAGAATATCAAATACAGGGAGATCTCCGACCATAATGTCCACAGCGCGATGTTAAGGTATGACTCCATCGAGATTGTCCGGCGCGGGACCTATGGCTTGAAGGCTTGGGGGTGTGGCGGGTATCGGTCGGTCTCCACCGCCATTGAGGAGCTGCTGGACAGCCATGATCTACCGATGCGGCGGAGAGATATCATCACGCATCTCCAGGGGGAGTTTTCCGAAACGAATATATCGGCGGCCTTACATAATTGGGGAAATCGATTTGTAAGTATCGGCGAGGGGTTTTATGACCGGCCGGAGCGGTGGCGGAAAAGATCGGTGGCGGAATACATCGAGATGCTGCCGGCGCCGGTAGCGGAACTGGCGCGTTTTGTGACCACAAACAATAACTGCTCGTACAAGATGGTGCTGGCCCTGGTTTTCTTTCGCGGCATGGATGAAAAAGGGTCCTGCTACCTGCCAACCCTGAAGGAGAGGTTCTATAATTTTTATCTTGGCCGGTTCAAAAAGGGCGAGGTGGTGGAGGCGGAAAAAGTGCTGATGCGGCGTATCGGTGAGATTGAACCGGCTGAAATCAGGAATAAAGCAACTGTGGAACCGTTAAAAAGTTTCTCAAACTCCGCTTTCTGGCAAAGACAAAATTCCAGCCTGTATCTTCGGGAAGATCTTGTTGCCCTGCTCTCCGACCCTCAAAACCATAATCTCTTGCTGATTACTCTCCTCAGGGCCATAGCGGATTATTTTTCCGTTTTTTCCCCGCCACGCTCTGCCTATCCCGTCACAGGCGTGAATATGATGGTGCGGGTT
>WFZC01000237.1 GCA_015489765.1 Desulfobulbaceae bacterium | reverse complement strand
CCGTGATGCCGCTGTTTTTTTTCCAGACCCGTTTCTGGTTGCGGTTGGGCCGAAATTCCTGCGGCCGGATTCGTATCGGCACACAACCGTTGCAGCCGGGGCAGCGCATTGAATACATACAGTTGCCATTGCGCCGATAGCCCTGGCCGAGAAACTCCGCCATGGTTTCGCTGTCAAGGGAAGAAAATACAGCCTGATGGTAGACGGATTTCCGCTTGAGCCCATACGGACAGCTTGTTGTAATGTCAACAAAGCACTGTTCAAATTCCTGAGCTATAGCCATCTCGACCAACTTGCAGTTATCATACTCTATCTGTTCATGCCTGCAACCGCAATATATCCAGCATGAAATTCGCCGTAAAATTGGTTCTGCAATTCGCTCGGCAATTCGCGGCTGAAGCCGCTCCTACGATGAAGTTTCAAGATATTTTTTTCACACCAGTCCCTGGTCAAGCATGGCGTTCACCACCTTGACAAAACCTGCTATATTGGCGCCAGCCATATAATTCCCATCCATGCCGTATTCAGCGGCGGCATCAATACAGGTGGTATGGATGGAATGCATGATCTGCCTGAGCCGCGCTTCAACCTCTTGCCGGGGCCAGGACAACCGCATGGAGTTCTGTGCCATTTCCAGCCCGGACACGGCGACACCGCCCGCATTGGCCGCCTTACCCGGCCCATAGAGAAGGCCCTCTTCCATAAAGATATCAATGGCGCCCGGTGTTGAGGGCATATTTGCCCCTTCGCATACCAGACGGACCCCGGCCCGGACAAGGTTTTTGGCGTCCTGCTCATTAATTTCATTCTGGGTGGCACAGGGCATGGCGCAGTCGGCCTTATGGGACCAGAGCGGATTATATCCCCGTTCAGCGTCGGCCTCGGTATAGACCGCATTTGGGTATTGCTCGCAATATTCGCGAATCCGGCCGCGCCGGATATTTTTTAACTGTTTGACAAATTCAAGTTTCTCCTGGTCAATCCCCTCTTCATCATAAATATAACCGGATGAATCGGACAGGGTCACCACCCTGCCGCCCAGCTGGTTGATCTTTTCGCAGGTATACTGGGCCACATTTCCGGACCCGGAAACCAGACAGGTCTTGCCTTCAATGGAATCATCCACATGATCCAGCATCTCGGAGGCAAAATACACCACCCCGTATCCCGTTGCCTCCGGTCTGATCAAACTACCACCCCAGGCCAGGCTTTTGCCGGTCAACACGCCGGTAAATTCATTGCGCAATTTTTTATACATACCAAAGAGATAGCCGATCTCGCGGGCGCCGACACCGATATCACCGGCTGGCACGTCCGTATCCGGGCCGATATGACGATGCAGTTCCGCCATAAAAGATTGACAAAACCGCATCACTTCCCTGTCACTGCGTCCCTTGGGGTTAAAATCGGAACCACCCTTTCCTCCACCCATGTGCAGGGTGGTCAGGGAATTTTTAAAAACCTGCTCAAAGGCAAGAAATTTAATAATCGAAAGCGTTACCGAAGGATGAAACCGCAACCCTCCCTTATAGGGACCGATGGCGGAATTCATCTGCACCCGGAAACCGCGGTTGACATGGACCTGGCCCTGATCGTCCATCCAGGGCACCCGGAACAGAATAACCCGTTCCGGCTCGGTAATTCGCTCAAGCACTGCCTGTTTGCGATACTCGGGATTGCGCTCCAGTACCGGCTTCACCGTTTCCATGACCTCCTGCACGGCCTGGAGAAATTCCTTCTGTTCCGGATCCCGCTCCCTGACACGGGCAAGTATCACTTCCATGGTGACTCCTTTTTTCTTGATTTGTTCACACCTGTTTATTTTTCATAATCAGGCGACAGGTTTCCTCGTAAATAGTTGAACGAGGACCGAGCGCAACAAGCTCTATGACTTTTTCCTCGCCCCGGCGATAAATAATCCTGTGGCGGCCTACGCGATAGCTCCACAAACCGGTTAATTCGAGCTTCAAGGCTTTGCCACAGAATGGATCTGCAAGAATATCGGCAAGTGCCATCCGTACTTTTCTTTTTAGGTGCGGATGCATTTTTCTGATCAAAAGAGCTAACCCATCAGAAATACGCAATACATACTCACTACTCACCAACTGATTCCTGAAAAAGATTCTCAAGACTGTAAAGACTTGCGGGGCCGTCTTTTAATTCTGCAAGACCTGCTCTGATTTCCTGCATCAGCTCTTTGTCAAATCGGACAATGGTCGTTTCCCGCCAACTTTCAAACTCGTCAGGACTGACTAACACTGCCGCCGGCCGACCATTTTTCGTGATAACAATCTCCTCGTCAACGCCGGACACCAACTCCACCAACTTGCTCAGTTTGATTTTTGCCTCTGAAAGAGAAAGTGTTTTCATAAAAGTCACCTTGTGTAGACACAGGGTCATGGAAAAAATTTTAAACCAATACGTTATGGTTGCTCGTTCAAAGAATAATCCTTTTTCCAGTAACCCTTAATTATGGTCGACCATAATTTACCATGCCAACAATAATCAGGCAAGATTATCCGATCAATCGCCGTCACTCACCCACGGGATAGAAAACGGCTTCCGACGTATGACCATCTACCTTGAGGACAAAAGGATCGGCAAGGGTTACCTCGGTGACAAAATCTCCCTTGACAACAACTTCCAGTCCCTGGATAAACTCCCAGTCGACAAATTCCACATTCTTTATGTCATCCACCGCGCATCCAGTGTCCTGAATCATGAGGTAGGGGATGCCCAATGAGGTAATATTCTGAAAAAAATGTGATCCCTGGGAAGGTTCGGCCCGAATGGTGCAATCCTGCAGCTCAACAATGGCGCCGACACCGGAAATATCGTCCCAGCGGACAGGAATCCCCAGCCAGGGATCGGCCGTGCCCCAGCGGCCGGGACCGATCAGCAGGTAGGGTCGGCCGGCCTTGTGCAGCCGGGTATTGATCCGGCTTATTTCCGCGGCCATCTTTTTGGTCATGGCGACATCAAAACTTTCCCGGCGAACAAAAACAATCTCGCGGATATCCTCGTACCGGCCATGACCAAGGGCCCGCCCGGAACGAAGAACACTGCGCTTGCGCTCCTGCTGCCGGATTTTGATCTGCAGGTTTTCATTGCCGGTGACTATCGGCCGAATCTGCAGGAAGTAAAACACACTCCGGGCAGGGTCCCGGTGCAGGTCAACGGCGAATTCAATCTCCACCTCACAGCCCATCCCCTTT
>WFZC01000236.1 GCA_015489765.1 Desulfobulbaceae bacterium | reverse complement strand
TTTCCGTGCCGTAATGCAGATTGCCATAGGCTGACTCATCATCGGTGGCCCGATATTCAGTCTGCCATTGTTTGGCCTTTAACTCATCCCTTTCCTCTTCCGGAATGAGATCGAACCAGCTTTCCTGAAGCGCGCTGCCTGCCTTGCTTCCCGTCTTATCCGCCATACCCTGCCCCTTGTTGATCCCTTTTTTCCGGTTCCATAAAAAAACCGGATTGCCCCTGTCAGCTAGCAACCCGGCTGTCCCGCTTGTGGACCCGTGGCTTTCCGTCCCCACCTCTGATGGGTTTGGCTGCTTGCAACGTTTAAGAATGACGGGAAAAATTATCCCATCGCTCCTACTTCCAGTAATCTACCAAAAACAAAGCAAAAGCCAGGCCAAAACAAACTAGATTTTTTTTGTAGTTAAATTAGGAAGTTTTGCGAGATTTGCCGAAAAGGATCTTTCTCGGAATCCATGAAGGTATCTCTTATTACAAAATGGAAATTACCGCCGATACCAGGCATCGACTCCTGGACCAATGACCGGATGGTCAGCCCCAGTACGTGTCTATTTCCGGCGCTTCGGGTTTGACTTCCATAACCGCGGTGACCTGATTGCCCTGTTCATTGTAAACCAGCCGGTCAAAGGCAATCATATTGGCCATGGCAATGCCGCGGCCATGATTATGAGAGGCCCGGGACGGATCGAATTCAAGAAAGGATTTCCAGTTGAATCCCTTGCCCTGGTCAGTGACCTGCAGATAATAGGTATTTTCCTTCTTTTCAAAGATTACGGTAACCTTTTTATCTTTAAATTCAGGAAGTTCCAAACGGTGCAACACCTCTTCTCTCCATTTATTTTCGTCCATCAAACGCGTCTTTTCATCATAACTGATGCCGAGATTCCCATGTTCCACCCCGTTGATCAGTATTTCCGAGATACCGGTCAGGGCCCGATCCGGATCAGGAAAACAGTTGGCAAGAAAGGAGGCCAGGCTTTCGGCCTCGTCAAGGGTTCGGCAGCTTCCCTTTAACACCTGGATTAAACCAAAACTCATCCGATGACGAAGCATCTCGGCCCGCAGCACCCGTCGCTGTTCAACCTCTTTGACAGCAGAAGAGACAACGGAGAGCAGGGTTTTCCGTTCAATGGGTTTGGTCAGATAGTAAAAGACGCCGGCCTTGATTCCTTCGCTGATCTGCTCCGGTTGATCGGCGGCCGTCTGCATGACAATGGGGATATGTTTGAGATCACTGTCGGCAAGGATTTTTGCCGTCACCTCCATGCCATCCATGACCGGCATCATCCGGTCAAGGACGATAACATCAAAATTATCCTTCCGGCTTCGCAGCTCATTCATGGCCTCAAGACCATTGGCGGCCCGGGTGATTTCATATCCCTCTTCTTCCAGAATACGGGTAAGAAGATGCAGGGTCGTCGGATTATCATCCACGACCAGGATGGATGTCTTTTTCATCCGCATGCCGTAACCAACGGCAGCGCTACTCGTTGAACTCATTATTTTCCCGTGTTTTCTTTTACTATTATCGTTAATGAACTCGTAAAAAATTCAGGCAATGGCCAAGGCGGGAAACCCGCAACCCAAGAATAATGGGTAGGAGCCCGCCCCCGGAGTCTCGCAGGCTCGCTTACCTGCGGGCGATAAGCACGGCTAAAGCAATTTGGACCAATCGCCCGCAGGGGCGGGCTCCTACGACGTGCCTGAAAATTTTCTTGTTTTTCATGACAGAAATTCAGGAGTAAGGTACTAAAAACGTAATTTCTCAATAAGTGGTGATATAAGTCTGGATCCCCGCCCCACAGACTGCGGGGATGACGCTCTGAATTGCCTGCAACCGGGTCATTCCGGCAGGTTGTTGGCCGGAATCCATATAATTAACAGCAAATTACCATCAGTTATTGAGAAGTTACCTAAAAACGGCTAAGTAAAAACACAGATATACAGCTAAGCGGAGCGGAGACTCCGAGGAGTAGTGTTCTGTGGCGGGTCTTGACTATACATGCAGTATGTCGAGAATCGCCACAGGACACACGACGCCGTAGATCGAAGTTTTTGCGACACCATCATCGTTCAATAAACGCCGAATTCAGGGCCTTGTAGATCGGTTTGAGAAAATAGGACAACAGGCTCTTTTCACCGGTAATGATATCCGCATTGACAATCATGCCCGGCAAGATCAAATTTTGTTGAGGATCATTGCCAACATAATTTTTTCCTAGTGTAATCATTCCCTTGTAAAATGGATGCCCACGCTGGTCGGCAAAGGTGGTGGCAGACAAACCGGTGACGGTACCGTTTATCGATCCGTACCTGGAAAAATCATAGGAGGTTATTTTGACAATAGCAGGAAAACCAACCTTAATATGGCCTATATCGTTGGGTGAAATTTTAATCTCCGCCAGAAGATCACTACCGGCCGGAACAATCTCCATCAACTGTCTGCCCGGAGCGATAACACCGCCGACTGTATGAATCTCAAGGCCCTTGACCAATCCGTCCACGGGCGAGCGTATATCCAGCCGCGCAATCCGTCGCTCGAGTTTTTCTTTAATTTCCCTGGTTTCCGCCAGTTCGCTTTCAAGGCTGCCAAGCTGCTCCAGGGCCTTGTTCCTGGCCTCGGTGACAATGGACTGCAACCTCCACTTGTATTCACTGATTGCGTCCTGGGCCTGGTTTATCTTGATCTGCAGCGAGTTTACCTGGCCCTGCTGCTGGTTCATTTCCCGGACAACCGCCAGGTAGGTGGTTTCGGAAACCAATCGTTCCTTATACAGTTTGTCCTGGGTTTTAAAGGCAGTGCGGGCAATCTGCAGAGCCTTTTGGGCTGTGGCCAGTTCCTGTCCAAGCAGTTTCTTCTGTTCTTTCTTCTGAATCAACTGCTGCTTGAGAATTTCCTGTTCCCTTTTGAGCGAATCAAACATTGACGCCAGAATGTCATTTTCGGTTGAACTCAACTTGCCGTACTGTCTGTTGAGCCGATCAAACTCGTCCCGGTCTCCACTGATAAAAGCCCTTAGCCTGGCCGCCCGCAACCGCAGCAGGCGCAGTTTTGTCATGACCCGCCTGTAATCGCTACGGACGCCCTCTCCTGCCAGCCGCAGCAGGACCTGCCCTTTTTTGACCGCATCATCATCCCGGACAAGGATCTCCTTAACGATGCCGCCTTCAAGATGCTGGATGGACTGAACATAGGAGGACGGCACAATGGCACCGGTTGTCCGCGCCATTTCCTTGATCTTCGTGCAGGCCGTCCAGCCGACAAAAATAAAAAAGGCCAGACAGATAATCAGCATGGTGGAGCGAATGAGGTAAGGCGTCCGCGCCTCTTCCAACATCACCGACTGGGAAAGAATCCGCAGTTGCTCTGTTTTTTCTCGATTATTTCGTACCATGGTGTCCCTGCCTGGTTATCGCATGCTTGTAACGGGAAAATTCTGTTTCACCTGCATTGAGCGTTTCAACATGTCCGGTATATGTGTTCATGGCTATCCCTGCAAAGCCCTCAGCAGCTCGTCGGGTTGACCGGCCAGCACCTGGCCGGTGCCGGTCAAATAGATCAACCGGTCGGCCAGTAAAACATCTGCCTTGCGGTCGGTGACAAAAATCAGGGTCCGCTTTCCCTTCATTTTCTGCAGATACTCGCGAAACAGTTCACCGGCTTTGCCGTTGATGATCGCCGAAGGAAACTCGTCAAAGAGCATGATTGGAGCGTCACGCAGATATCCTCGGGCAAGATTTAATTGAAAGGCAAAGATCGACGAGAGCTGTTCAGACCGGTAATCGCCGATAAAGGTATTGAGTCCCCTGGGCAAAGCGCGAATTTCTTCCATGGCCCCGGCCCAGGTAATCGCCTCCATCAGCTCATCATCGGTTGCATCCGGCTTGACCATGCGCAGATTTTTTTCAATGGTGCCGTGAAAAAGTTCAATGAGCTGCGGCACATAGGAGATATTCTTCCGCAGTTCCACCGGGTCCCGCTGCCTGATATCAAGACCGTCAATGAGGATAGCACCCATCTGGGGGGTATAAAGTCCATTGGTCAGCTTGAGGATGGACGTTTTTCCTGTGCCCGAGCCACCGGCAACAGCAATGACTTCACCGGCTTTGATCTGCAGGTTCATACCCGAGATAATCGGCCCCTGTTCTCCAGTATAGCGAAGACCGACCCCGTTGAAGGTGATGTCTCCCCGTAAGCGAACAAGCTCCGGGTCAACGGCGGTAAGTTTTCCTTCCGGTGGGGTACGGACCAGCTTGTGGACCTGGGCGATGGACCGGAAAATAAAACGGATACGGACCAGGGAATTGACAATGGCCTGCATGGGGGTCAGCACCCGCCAGACCAGCATCATGGAGGCAATCAGGGCGCCGGTGGTTATCCGGCCCTGCCAGACCAGCCAGATGCCGAAGGTAAGGGTACTGATTCCGGCAATAACCGATAGCCCGTAAGCAAAGGCGGCAATCAGTGAAGAGAGAAAGGCGGAGGAGAACCCGGTCATGGCTGACCGGCCGGAAAGTTCATGAAAACGCTTAAACCAGGTATCGCCAAGGCCATGGGCCTTTAAGGCGCGTATCTTCTGCATGGTTTCCACCAGCAGGGCCTGCCTTTTCAGGCCGGCCACAGCGCCTTCTTCGGTCCGGGCCTGAATCCTGGGGAGCATGATCAGGGCCAGGAGCAAATAACAGACACCGAGGATCACCGGTACCACGGCCAGCGGCCCGCCGATAACCGCTATGGTGACAAGAAAAATAATCGTGAAGGGCAACTCCATGACCGCAATGCCGGTTGGTCCGGCAAAAAAATCCCTGATGGAATCAAAGTCTTTTATCCGTGCCACCTGCGAAGGAATGGATGAACTTTCGATGAGGCGGGGCGGCAGGAAGAGGAGTCGCTCAAAGATAAGCTGGCTGGTGATGGCATCGATTCTGACCCCGAAAAAGGCAAGGCTCCTGGCCCGCAGGTATCGGAGAACCGCCTCCATGATCATGGCCAGGACAGCCCCGAACACAAGGTATTGCAGGGTTTCAACAGACCTGCTGCCAATAACCTTGTCATAAACCACCATAACAAACAGCGACGAAGCCAGGGCCAGCACATTAATCAGGAAACTGACCATAAATGCCTGGAGAAAAATTGTATCGAAGCGGCGAATCAACTGACGAAACCAGTGGAAAGGTTTCTCGCTGACATTGGACCGGACCTTGTCGCCGGTAATGGTGTCCGGGGTCTGCATGGTGAAACGGTAGAGCGTTCCATGGCAGTCGGGAACTTCCGCGAGCGGCCTGATGGAATCATCGGCGGGATCATAGACCTCACACCCTGTCTGTTCCGCATCCGGCAAAAGAATGACAGGGACATCGTCCTTGCCGACGAACAGACAGGGCGTCAGGCGGGGATCGATATTCTGCAGATGCAGGGTTGTTGAGCGGGCATAAAATCCCAGATTGATCATGGAGTTGAGCAGATCGATTTTATCCAACTCACCCGGCATATGCGGAAGGGCCTCACAGATCTGTTTTGCCTGCCCCCGCCAGCCCAGGGCCGGAAGAAGAAAGGTAAGGGCACGGGCATGGGGGGAGACCCTGTCCAGTCCCAGCCAACCGGCGGGCTCGAGAACCCGGCGAAATTCTTCCGCCTGGGAAAGAAATTGTGCCGTGCCGCTCATATCCTGAACTCCCTGAAAGGAAGTACGTTATGGATCTTGGAATCCGCCGGTGCGGTTTCCTGAAGCCTGCCGTGATGGATAAAATATTCCCGGTCGGCCAGACGCAGGATATTGCGGTCATCGGAGATAATAATCATGACGGTGCGTGGCCTCAACCGGCCAAGGAGGCTGAATATCAGATTATACCCATGCTTGTCCAGGCCACGATCGGCATTATCGAACAGGATAACCCTGGGTTTATTGGCCAGTACGCGGGCAATGGCGATACGCTGTTTCAGGCCGGGCGGGATGGGATCGGTGACGTTGTCGGTCAGCTGGGTCTCGTAACCGGCCGGCAGGATGGCCACGGCATCGTCTATTCCGAGAAGCCTGGCGGCGACCATGGCATCCTCTTCATTGACGGTGTTGAAGAAGGTGAGGTTTTCGCGGATGGTTCCATAAAAAATAGTGCCTTTTTCCGGCAGATAGCCGACATGGGCGCCGAGCAGGGCCGGCTTGACCAGGTGCGGATGGGCGCCGTCGACCAGGATCGTTCCCCTGGTTGGCTTGATCAGGCCGGTGATCAAATGTAAAATTGTGGTCTTACCGGACCCGGCGCTGCCGGATATGGCAATGGAATCCCCGGGATGCAGATCCAGGTCCAGATTCCTGAGCAGCATGGGGCCATCCTGCCCATAGCGAAAGGAAACATTGTCAAACCTGACATGGCCGACCGGCTGTTTTATCTTTTTGGTATCGGAATAGCTTGTGGTCGGCAGGTTGAATATATCATCCAGTTCCCTGCGGTCGATAAAAAAAGACTGGAACCTGGTCCAGAGGGAAAGGGCCCGCTGCACCGGCTGCATGATTCTGCCGGACAGCAAAACACAGGCGGCAAGGCCGCCGGTCCCCATGTCGCCGTGAATGACTTTGAGAGCCCCGAAAGACACCACGGCAACGGTCATGATCTGGGAAAAAATTCTCCCGCAGTTTATGGCAACATTGTTGGTGAGGGCGACCTGATAATGGGCCGAAGAAATCCTGGTCTGCAGACGGTCGTTGCGGCGGAGAAAAAATTTTTCCAGGCCGAGTCCCTTCAGTGTGTGAATCCCGGACAGGGTCTCGATGATAAAATTATAACGAATCTTTCCTGAAAAATCCTGCTCCCGGACCTGTTGACGCAGCTTATAGCCGACAAACCAGGCCAGCAGGCTGAAGGCGCAAAACAGTCCCAGGGGAACAAAAACAAGATTGCCGGCTATATAGTAAATAAGAAAAAGAAAGATAAAGATAAACGGCAGATCAACAATGGTAAGCAGGGCCTGGCCGGAATAAAAGCCGCGCAAACGGCTGATCGAGGCCATCTTTTGCAGGTAGGTGCCGGAACCCTGTTCCTCAAAACGCTGCATCGGCGACCGCAGGATATGTTCCATGGCCCGGCATGAGGTTTTATGTTCAAAAACCGCCCCTGACCATGAGGTAAGATAGGAACGGGCAATGCGCAGAAACATCTCGAAAAAAACAGCGGTAATGACGCCCAGGACCAACAGGGTCAAGGTGCCCACCCCATGATGCGGCAAAATACGATCATAGGTCTGCAACATCATGATGGGCATTGCCAGGGCCAGCAGATTAACCACAAGGGAAGAAAGCACCAGGTGAATCAGATTGACCCGAAATTCATGGGTCATGATGGTCCGAGGCGCTGGCGGCATGGCTGACTCTCTTGTAAAAAAGATCCGTGATACTGAAAAAACCGAGGGGGAAAAGTGTATAACTATAAGTAGTATATGGAAATCAACGGACAATGCAAGGCGGTTTTTGCTCCTCCTCATTTTTCTTTCTTCAGACATGGAGAAGTATGCAGGAAAGCCTTGGTTCTTGTCTTTTTACCTGTCCGGAAGAGGTCATGATGCTTTTTTTAATTCCACCTTGATTTTTTCTCTTTGCGTATGACATAATGCATGTAGTCAATTATGCACGAATGGTTTTCTCATCCTCATGCTCATGTTTTTTCTCCGGAGAATAAACACGATACCTTTTTATTGAGGTGGCCGATATGGCTACAATATAACACAGATAAGGCGGTAAAATATGCGTTGTCCAAAATGTGGGTATATCTCTTTTGATTCTCTTGGTTCCTGCAAAAAATGTAAAAAGAATATCGGTGAACTTGTCGAAGAACTGGAAGGGACCGTTTTTGAATCCCAGGCACCGGTATTTCTCCATATTGAACCGGGCACATCCTGTTCTCCGGCAGAGGAAACCAGTGCAGACACTACAGCCGTCGATGAGACGGACGCAACCCCGGCTTTTCCACCCGTAACGAAAGACGAGCCGGAAGAAGTAACCATGGAGGAAGTCGACTCTGATAAAACCATAGCCTTTGAAGACTTCGAGGAGGTTGAAACAACAAATGAGATAATCCTCGAAGATGAAACAATAGATGAAGTTGGGACGGAAAGCAGTGACGACGCTGTCACCAAAGGCGATGATCTGCAACTCGATTTCGGCGATATTGATATTTCCGACCTGGCGCCACCGGATACGGATACCGAGGTCACGGCAACAGAAAGCCTGACCCTGGATGATGACATTGAAACGGTTGCCGAAATGCCCGCCGACGAAACACCGGCCCCGTCATCAGTCGCACCCGGTTCCGGCCTTGAAGACCTCCAGGTTGATAACCTTGATCTTGATTCTCCAGCGCCACTGGTCTCCGGGAGCAAGGTTGGCGGTAAGCTGATGCCCTCTGTCAAAACCGGAACAGCGCTTGATGATTTTGATTTTGATCTCGGTGAATTGATAACCGAAGAAAAATAGAGAAAACTGTTGACAGGAACAGGAAATATCTGCTAATAAATTTCTCCTTAATAGCTCAGGTGCCGGGATAGCTCAGTCGGTAGAGCAACGGACTGAAAATCCGTGTGTCCCTGGTTCAAATCCTGGTCCCGGCACCAGTTTTTACATATAAATCCAACAGGTTGAAAGGCCTGTTGGATTTTTTGTTTTCTACCGTTTTTATCTGTTTCTCCTTCTTCACTGTCCCAAGAGTGTTCTAAAAACAGATAAAATATTTTTTCATCATTTATATATGAATGAGCCGGGTGTCCCGGTTTTGTCCCATCTGTATTTATATCCAGCCTCTCTCTCGTTTTTTGAAGCCAAAACTTTTCTTCATCCTGATGGAATGTTATTTGCTACGCGCGTGCGCGCATTTGAGAGAGATTTTTTATAATCCCTGAATTCGTATAATAAGTGCACAGCCTTCACGTGGTGGTTGGTGAGGGAGGGGCACAACAATGCTGATAATGGCAAAGCCCAAGTGTATAATCCCTCGCAATCAGTCACCACACTTTTTGCGGAGGTTAGCCATGGGCTACAAACACCTGAGCCTTGCCGAGAGACATTATATCCAAGTTAGGAGAAAAAGGGGAAAATCTTTGGCACAAATTGCTTCTGAACTGAATCGCTCTCCCAGTACTGTCTCTCGTGAGGTCAACCGCAACACGGGCTTGCGGGGATATCGTCACCAACAGGCAGACCGCATGGCTCAGATGCGTCATAAAACCAAGCCAAAGCATGTCAAACTAACGCCTGAAAACAGATGGATAATCGATACATGTTTGCGATATTATTGGAGTCCTGAACAAATTGCAGGACGCCTTAAGAAGATGAAAATCATCTCCCTGCATCATGAGACCATCTATCAGTACATCCTTCGCGATAAACGTCAGGGTGGCCAGATGTACACATACCTGCGCCATCAGA
>WFZC01000235.1 GCA_015489765.1 Desulfobulbaceae bacterium | reverse complement strand
TGCACAAACTGCCCTCATTTGACATTCTTGAACAGATTTTTATGCAGCTTGGCTATCGATTGAGTCTTAATCGGCTGGCAGAGCATACCCTGGGGGTAAAAAAATCAGCAAACGGCCTGCAAGCCCTTTTCTGGTACAAACAGGGCGAGATGGAAAAAATCAGGAAATACTGCCAGCGCGATGTGGAGATAACCAGGGACCTGTTTCTCCATGGCCTGCACCAGCGCTATTTACTGTTTGCCAACAAGGCGGGCAAAGTTGTTCGGCTGCCAGTTGATTTCAGCAGCGCCATAACCAAACTGATTGGCGAGAACGGGGGGAAACAGGGCAAAAAAGGACAAAAAGGACAAAAAATAAGGTGAAACAGAGAAGGAAATAAAATACGAAATTTTCCCCGCAGGAACGGGCCTGCGGGGAAAAGTATATTTTCCCGGACCGGTTTACGGCCAGACCAGTTTGGAATGGACCCAGCCGGTGAGTTGGGGATGGTAAACCTTGAGCCATTCGCCCTTGCGACCGATCTTTTTCAGGATGACCTCGCGGGCAAAAGTTCCTATTTTTTTATAGTTGGTACCTGGGCCGCTGCGGGCATTGCATTCCTTTACCTTGACGATGACATATGGGGTTTTGCTGACCAGGGAGCTGAAAACCCATCCCTTGTCATTTTCAAAATCACTGACCTTGAGCCATTTTCCTTTTTTGCTCAGAACCTTGAGGGGATAACCTGCCGGCAGCTGGTACAGCACGTCATTTTGCGTTGAGGGGCCGGACCGGAGATTAACCCCGTCCTTGACCACGCTGACAAACTCGGCCGCCAGAAGGGCGGTGGTCGAAAACACAACAATTGATACCGCCAGAACAACACTTTTTATCAACATCAGTTGATCCCTGCTCCTCATTGCACTCTCCTTCAGATATCCGAAACCGGGTCTCTGTCAACCGCGGTTCCCGTTAAATACATTAAATATTCCTGATTACCCCTGGTCCCCTTGACCGGCGAGGGAATGGTTCCCCGGCAGGTGAGACCAAGGCGTTCTCCAGCCAGCAAAATTTTTTCAAGGGCCTGCTGCCGCAAATCCGGATCCCGGACAATACCGCCCCGGCCAACCTTGTTTTTCGGCAATTCAAACTGGGGCTTTACCAGGACGATTATCTGAATCTTTTCCCTGGCACCAAATAATCCGGTCATGGGGCCAAGAAGTCGATCCAGGGAAATAAAGGAGGCATCAGCCACACACAGATCCACAGCTTCCGGAATCTCCTTGTCGCTAAGGTAGCGGGCATTGCAACGTTCAAGGACAATCACCCGCTCGTCATTGCGCAATCTCCAGTCAAGAACACCATAGCCCACGTCAACCGCATATACCCTACGGGCCCCGTTCTGCAGCAGGCAGTCGGTAAAGCCTCCCGTGGAACAACCGATATCAGCACAGATGAAACCAGAAGGATCAAAGGCAAAGGCAGCCAGCGCCGCCGCAAGTTTTTTTCCGCCCCGGCTGACAAAGGGTTCTTTTTTCTTGATTGTAATCCGGCAGTCGGGCCTGTACAGGCTGCCCGCCTTGACCAACGGGCTATCGTTGACCATGATACGACCGGCGCCGACAAGCGCGGCTGCCTCGGCCCGGGTATTCGCATGCCCGCGGGCAACAAGCAGGTCATCAAGACGTCTTTTTTTCAAGCCGCCCATAGTGGGACAATAAAACAGGCAACAAAAAATCTGCTACAGATTTTGCAATCGCTTTTTGGCCTTGGCAGCCTCCGGGGTGCCGGCGTATTCATTGATCAATTTCTTATAGATAATCTTGGCCGTTTCATTGTCTGTCAGTTTTTCAAAGGACATCCCCTGTTTTAATAATGCAGCAGGAGTATGCGGGTCTTTGGCATGATTGGAAATAACCTTTTGATAATCAAGGATGGCCAGATCATATTCCCCCTGCTTGTAGAGAGATTCTCCCATGTAAAAAAGCGTTTTCGCTGCCTGTTCACCACGGGGATTGCGGGATAACACCTGCTCAAAATCGCCATAGGCCTTTTTGTATTGCCCGGCCTTGAACTCTGCCATTGCCTTGGCAAACGGTCCTGATGCCTTATCAGTTGACTCTTTGGTTTCAACAGAGGATTTTTTTCTTACCTTTGCATTTGTTTTGGAAGCCGCTGCTTTTGGCTTTGCTTGAGAGGTCGCGGCAACGGACTGGTTCGACTCGACAAGGCCCCCGGTACCAACCCTGATTTTTTTCCTGGCCGGCAATACTTTAACAAAAGAAGAGCCGGATGCTGCGGCCATAATGGTGCGCTGACGTGCGAGCTCAGCCTTTTTCGCAGCTTCCCGCGCCCTTTTTTCTGCCTCACGGATCCGCGCCCGCTGCATGGCATCAATGCCATTGGTCAACTGCTCAACCTGTTGCTGTAACTCGCTAATCTTCTGCTCATCGGCGGTCAGTCGTTCTTCCAGAGCGGCCTGCATATCACTCAATGCCTGGGTCAACTGTTGATGGTTCTGGGCCTGGCGATGATCATTTTCCTCCAGACGAGCCTTGAGGCGGGTAATCTCTTCATCGACCCGGTCAATTTTGTTCACAGAACTGGCCTGTCGTTTCTGCAGATTTTCCACAGCGGAATTTTTCACCTCTTCCACCTTCTGGTTAACGGCCCGTACCTGATAGTTCAGTTTACGAAGATCATCCTGGGTCGCGCACTGACAGAGGAGAAAAAGTGAACATCCGGCTAAGACAATATTGCGAATATTTCGTACACCTGGCATGGGTTACCTCTTTTTTCAAATAAACCAACGTGGCTGGACCATGTTTTACCATCCCAGTCACAACAAAAAATAAAAAAATCCGAAACGACACAGCTACGCAGACTTTTCAGACTTTTTTTCAAGAAAAATCACAACAATGATCCCGGTAAGCGGAAGGTACAAAGAGGCCGGACCGGCCTGTCGCAACAGTGATACCGCTATGCTGGAATGATAAACTTCGACCCAGGCAGAAGGGAACAAGTTATGTAAAAAATATCTTTGCCGAGTTTTTTGAATATGTCATACCACGTCCTCTCTTGCAAGACAAATACATGGTCAGACATCCTTACCGGGAACAAACCAGAACTACATCCATCTATGGCCGGGGCGACCAGCGTGGATAGGCCTGGTTACCCTTGATCGGAAACAGGACGCGCATTCCCTTGCCGTTGGCAAAAATGGCACAAATTTCGGAATGGCCGTTTCTCCGGCGGGAAAAAACCAGCTGCTTACCATCCGGCGACCAGGTGGCTGATTCAAAATCACCCCAGTCGGAAATGACCTGGTGACTCTGCCCGCCACGGGGATCAATGATAAAGAGCTGGTAATGGCCGTCTATCCGCCCGGTATAGACTATTTTGTCACCCTTGGGAGACCAACAGGGCTCACTGTTTTCCTGGCCGTCAAAGGTGAGACGCTGCACCCTGTAGTCATTCATATTCATGATATAGAGCTGGGGTTGTCCGCTGCGATCAGAAACAAAGACCAGTGATTTACCGTCCGGAGAAAAGGAGGGAGAGACATTGATCCCTGTCCTTGCCGTCAATCGCCGCAGGATTTTCCCCTTTCTGTCCATGAGATAGAGATCAGGACTGCCGTCTTTGCTCAGTGTCACCACCATGGTGCGGCCATCCGGCGAAAAGGCCGGGGCCAGGTTCATTCCCTTGCGTCTCGACAATGGACGGGTAACGCGACTCTGTCTGAGATCGGTAATATAGAGGTCCTGGTTTCCGCGATGGTACGTGGTGTATGCCAGAAAATGTCCGTCCGGTGTGTATCGGGGCGAAACACAGAGGTGTTTGTGGCGGGTTATTTGACGCCGACCACGATTCATCACATCAGCAACAAAGACCTCCTTGGCTCCGGTTTCATCAGAGATATAGGCTATTGACGTCCGGCTGATTCCGGGCTCTCCGGTAAACTCCTTGACCAGGGCGTCGGCCAACCGCAGGACCATATCATCCTGCTGATTTGTGTGTCCGGTATAGCGCCTGCCGGCAAGAAGTCTGTTTTCGGCGATATCCTGCAGCCTGCCTTCAATGACAAGTTTTTTCCCTTTGTGGGTGAATTTTCCCTGGACAACGAAATCAACGCCATACGCCTTCCAGTCGATAGCCGGACCGTTTCCATAGATTGCCGGATCAACCACTTTGGCAAAACCGTGAAATTCCAAGGCGCGACCAAGGAGGTCAGCCATTTTTTTTCCCCGGACGAATTCGGGGGAGCTGCCGGTTTGACTCCTGAAAGCAGGGATGGCGATAACAATTTTTCGGACATCGGATGCTGTAATATCCAGGTACACCCTCTGGCCAAAAGCCGATTGTCCAGTGAGGAAAATTACCAGAAACAGGACCATTGATGGAAGTAATTTTTCAGTAAATTTCATTAGTTAATCTCTACTATTTTGTAAGGAATACAAAGTAAGGAACAACCATTTACCTCTGCACCCCGGCCGGACGCAATCTGAATCCCAGGTCAAGATGGTTCTTTTTCAAGGCCGGTGGAATAGGTGGCATCGGGGCCGCTTTTTTTACAGTTTCCCGGGCAAAACGATCAAAAAATGAATCTCCTGATCTTTTGGCGACCGTAACATTGGCCAGGCGGCCGTCGGCGAGCACGGTAAATTCTATAATAGTTTCCAGGCTTGGTGACCATTTTTTGATTTCCGGCAGGACCCATAACCGTTGAACCCGGCTTGCAAGATCCATATAATATTGTTGTTCCAAGGCTGAACTAATGCTCCGGGCGCCCCCCCTGCTGCCTGCCGCCTGGCTGGCGGTATGCAGCCGTTGCTGTTCACGCAAAACCTCAGCAATTTCCGCCCGTGCGTTTCGGGCCGCTTCCCTGGCACGTCTTTCCTCGGCCTTTGCCTGTGCCAGCGCCCGTTGCCTGGCCCGCTTTTCGGTAGCCCTTTTCTTTGCCAGTGCCTTTTTCCTGGCCAGGGCCTTTTCCCTTTCCCGTTTTTCCCGCACCTGTTTTCGTATACGCTCAAGCGCCAGATGTTCCCGGAGTTTTTCCTCTTCCAGGCGAACATCTTTTGCCTTTCTGATTTTTCTCTTAAGAGGCCGGATGGAAACAGGTCTGGCCACCGGGACCGGTTCCGGTGCCGGCGGCGAAACGTCTACGGCAACACCCTTTTCCGGCTCCGGAGGAGGGGATTTTGGCGCAGGTAATGGCTGGCGCGGGGCAGGTTGCCGGGACTGAGGTGGGACAGGAGGAGGCTCGGGCAAAGAGACCAGATCAATGGTCATCACCTCTTCAAACAGTGTCCTGCGATGCATCATTGCGGGCAGGTATTTTGCAGCAGCAAACAACAGCCCATGCAAAAGTACCACTAGGACCAATATCCAACCCCATCTATGATCATCCTGATGCTGGAGCTGGTAAAACTCCTGTTCGGCAAGGACGGCGGCTTTGTCCAACAGGGTCACCTGTCTTTTGCGCCATCATCGGCCGGCAAGGTTATCATACCAAGCTTTTCAAACCCCGCCCGTTTGATATCAGCCATTGCCGTAACCACGATGCCATAGGGGACGTCCTTGTCGGCCCGCAGGTAAATGGGCTGGTCCTTTCTCTCCGGCGGCAACTGACCAAGTTGACCAACAAGTTGGCCCTGGTCAACCTTGATCTGTCCGAGAAAGATTTCTCCCTTGCCGTTTACGGAAACAACGATCGGTTTTTCCCTCTGTCGCAGGGGTTTTGCCGTGGTTTTCGGCAAATCTATTTCAAGCCCCTGGGTCATCATGGGCGCAGTGACCATAAAGATGATCAGCAGCACCAGCATAACATCAACAAGGGGAGTTACATTTATTTCGGCAACCAGTCTCTGTTTGCCTCTACCTCCAAGCGGACCCATACTATTCTTCTATTTGGTTAAAAATGATGACCTTGTAAAAAGTCCAGATAATGCTTAAAGATGGCTAAGTAAAAACACAGATATACAAGGAGTAGTGTTCTGTTGCGGGTCTTGACTATACATGTAGTATGTCGAGAATCGCCACAGGACACACGACGCAGTAGATCAAAGTTTTTACGACACCATCAAAAATGACTGTCAGCATGACCGTGCACGCGAACGATCAGCCACGTGCCAACATATCGCGTTCGATGAGATTAAGAAAATCGGTGGTGAAATTCTCGATATCCGTTTCCACATCCACCTGTTTGTTGGAAAAATAATTATAAAAAATTACCGCGGGTATAGCAACGGCCAGGCCGGCTGCCGTTGCAACCAGGGCCTCGGAAATACCGGGGGCCACCACTGCCAGTGATGCCGAACCACGAACGCCGATATCCTGGAACGATGACATGATACCCCATACCGTGCCGAAAAGACCAATAAATGGAGTGGCGCTGCCGGTGGTGGCAAGAAAGGACAGGGAACGGCCCAAACGTTCACTTTCCAACAACTGGGCCTTTCTGACCGCCCTTTTCAGGTTTTCCATGGTTGCCAATTGCGTTTCCAGGGTTTCCCCGCCCACCTGACCGCCCCCCCGGGCACTGCTTATCTTTTTCATCTCATTATATCCGGAAACAAAAACCGCTGCCTCTGGACTGAGGACATGCTCCCTTGCGGCTTCAAAAGCCTCGCTAAGCGTCTTGCTGCTCCAGAAGAGATCAATAAATTCAGCAGAGGCTTTTTTCGCCCGCATGAACATCATCTGTTTCAATAGTATAATAGACCAGGAGATAATGGAAAAGAGAAGAAGAACAGTCATAACCAGTTTAACCATCAGGCCGGCGCCGGCTATCATCGTGAAAATTGACATGATCAGTTCAATGGAAATGGTTTGTAAAAATTGAAATTTGAAGTTTTTTATACACGCATGTTACGTGGTGAACAGGCAACCAGGTTACGCTAAAAACATGCATAATCATGTTTTTGGAAAAAAAATCTCATAATGGTTTGCGGGAGTGCGCTTGAAAGTAACAGGGAAATTATCAAGGCAAGGGACAAATCAAACCCAATTACGAGCCATAAACAATGGTAATACTCTCACCCCCTCATACTCACTGTCTGCCCCAGGCAGGGCAACTCATTTGGTACGATCCACAATGTAGTGGGCAAGGGCACGCAAGGGATCCGCGGATGGGCCAAAGCCGGACAGTGCATCCAGACTTCTCTGTACGGCCTCCTCAGCCAGTTTCCTGGTTTTTTCAACACCAAAAAAGGCCGGATAGGTGGCCTTTTTATTGCGGGCATCACTGCCGGCTGTCTTGCCGAGTTCTTCTGTTGAGGCAATAACATCAAGAAGATCATCAACGATCTGAAAGGCAAGGCCTATGTTATCACCAAACCGTCGCATAGCTTGCCGCTGACGGGTATCGGCCCTTGCCCCGATTGCCCCACTGAGAACCGAGGCAGTGATAAGGGCCCCGGTTTTGTTCCGATGGATAGTTTTCAACTGTTCAAAAGTAATTTTTTTGCCCTCTGCATCCATATCAAGGGCCTGGCCGCCAACCATGCCAAGGGAGCCGGCTGCCCTGGCAATGGTATGGACAATCGCAAGCCTTGCCGAATCACTCAGGCCTCGTGCGTGCCCAGGGTCGGAGAGCAGGTCAAATGCAAATGTCAGCAGGCCGTCACCGGCCAGAATTGCTTCGGCTTCGCCAAATTTTTTATGACAGGTCGGGTTGCCCCGGCGAAGATCATCATTGTCCATGGCCGGCAGGTCATCATGAATGAGCGAATAGGTATGGATACACTCCAGGGCGCAGGCAACCGGCAGTAGAGACCTTTCAATATCCCTGTCTTCACTGATACAGGACCCTGCCGCAAGACAGAGGATCGGCCGCACCCTTTTACCACCGACAAAGAGACTGTAACGCATGCAGGTAACATGGTCGGCAAAGTCGCCTTCCGGAGACAGCATCAGGTCATCGAGGGCCTTCAGCACCAGCGCCTGTTTTTCTTGCAGATATTTTTTTATATCAATCACGGCAATCCGACAACGGGTCAGTTTTAGTTTGGTTTCGGGGTTTCTAATCTATCTGGGGCAATGCTGGTCATTTAATTAATGCTGGTCATTTAATTTTTTGAGAAAATCGTTTTTTGCGTTCCTCTTCAAGCTGTTTGACCTTTTTTTCAATTTGCCTGACAAGTCCGCTGTATTTTTCCTTACGCAAGATTTCCTTAAACTGCTCCCGGTAATTACGGACCAGGCTCACGCCTTCAATGATGACATCATAAATCATCCACTGGTCATCCTCGAGTAACATAATATAGGAAACAGCAACGGATTGCTGACCGTCATTGAGCTCGGTCTTAACCTCGGCCCGCTTACCCCGGATTCGCTCACCTCTAAAAATAACTTTCTGGCCGGTATACTGTTCCAGTTTGCCGATGTATGCATACTGCAACAGTCGGGTAAAGAGATCAACAAAATCAGCGCGTTCTTCCTTGTTCAATTTGCGCCAGGTCCTCCCAAGGACCCGTTTCGACATCTCATTAAAGTCAAAACGTTCACGGGAGACATCGATCAGACGTTTACAGATGATACATTTTGGATCTTCTTTAAAATCCGCGTTTTTCAGTATTTCCATCACCTTGTGAACAAACGGCTTCATCTGTTCCGTTGGATCGGGGCGTTGGGCGCCATGGCTGACCAGAGGCGTGACAAGGAAAAAACAGACAAGAGTGAGTTGGATCAATAGGTTATTCTTCATATTTCTTTTTTGGTAATTCTGTGACATATCATTTAGCTAAGCAGGTTAAAATATCTGTCAGCAACTTTGAGTCCGAAAAAATTCCTGACTCAAAAATATAAACAGGGAGGCGGTGATTCACTAAGGATGGTTAATCTAAGGGCCACCCAAGGTCTACTCGTTTTCAGGAAATACCCGGTGCTCTCTAATTTTTTTCCGGTATTGAAAATAGCTGTTACGCAGTGCAATGTAGGGATCAAAACTGAGTTTTTTCAGATCTTCGTATTCACCAATATGCATGGAAAGATCATTGGTGGTCTTTTCAGCATAGATCCCTGTTTTAACACTCCACTTATCAATACATGTATAATAAGGAGTCATGGCCAGGCTGTCGATTACAGTACCGGTAAAGTCGCGCAGGGTCGACGGCCCGAAAAAGGGTACAACCAGGTAAAAACCATCACCAATTCCCCACACGCCAAGTGTCTCGCCAAGGGTCGCCTCCACCGGTTCAAGCCCGATTTCCCTGTTGGCAAAATCAACAAGGCCGCCGACACCTATGGTACTGTTGGCAAGAAACCTGACAATGGTTGAGCCTGCATCTGAAAACCGACCTTGCAGAAGGCAGTTGATAAACACAACCGGTTCTTCGAGATTGGTAAAAAAATTATCAATTATATGACGAATATCAAATGGAACAACAGCACTGTATCCCTTGGCCACCGGATTGAAAATATAGGTATAGGCATGATCATTGAGTTGAAAAACGGCCCGGTTAAAGGGTTCAAGGGGATCTCCTGTTTCTGGAGCAACATCGGCTGTATCCTCATAAAAATCATCACTGAGGAAATCCGTTGTCTCATTCTGTCCGGCGGCATAAAGAGACAGGGGAGATAAGAGAAGAATAAAGAAAGATAAAACAACAAGAAAGCGGGTCAATATTTTGCTCAATATCATGGCGGTTGTCCGTCGGTATTTTGAATATGCTCACATATGAAAGAAACAATAATCCATATCCTTATGGTTGTAAATGAACTTGTTGATTCAATTTTTCCAGAGAAACCAACATGCAATCACGGCAAAACAAACAATAAAAATCAACAAATTACGATAAAAACACGGGTAATCCTATTTTTGAATAACCCTGTGACCTGGAATATAGATTCTATGAACGTTGTCCAGGCACCTTGTATATTAGCACACCAATAACCAAAACAAGAAATATGGAAATCACTCCCAGGGCCGGGAAGACATACTGTATACCAAATCCCTGTTCCACATGACGGACGATTGTGACGGCAACAGCTCCCACGCCAAAAGTTAATACAAATTTCATACCATATGCGGAACTGTGCATTTCAGGTGGTGTCAATCGTGCAACCAGGGTATTTTCGATCGGTTGCATGCCAAGCAGAAAAAAGGAATGAAAAATCGCAACAACAACCAAAGGAATATCTGTTAACAATCCCATGATCAATGCAGCTGGTATTGTCATCAGGTGAAAACAACAATAACTCCAGCGTAAATCAAATCTTTCCCCTATCCTGCCGCCAAAATACTGCCCCAGCATCCCGACAAGATAGAGCAAAGAGGTTATGCCGGTTGCCACCACATTTGCGGAAAGGGGCACCTGAAACAGGCCTGACAGCCAATCAAAAATGCCGACACCACGGACTTGAAAGAGAGCAGGCAGGGTAACAGTGGTTCCCCGATAGACAATACCGCCAAGCATCATTGCCGCCAGCAGAATGACAAAACCGGACCAGGAAGCTCCCCTACTCTTTTTTTGTCCGACATGGACCATATTCTCGGTTGTTCCCCTGGCCCGAATGAGCAGGAATAATCCAAAGAAATTCAATAGAGCAAGTCCAATATACACGGCTGCCGGACCAAAGAGATAATTAACCACTCCAGCCAGTACTGGGCCAAGGGCAAGGCCAAGGTTACCAAACATACCATTATATGCCATGCCAGTGGAAGTTCTGGTCACACAGCAGGCTATCCAGCCAAGCCCGGCAGGATGATAAATCCCGGAAAACAACCCTATTCCAGCCAGCGCCAGCCTAAGGGCCCCTGGAGAGTCGATAAACAAGGCTGCCATAAGCCCGCTTACACCTGCCCCCACATAAAAAAGAGCCAAAAGCGGCATGGCGCCGATTTTATCCGCTGTGTAACCCCAGAAAGGTGCCGACAACCCCATCAGCAGATACATGAAAAAGGCCAGATCAAGGGTATTGGCCATGGACATATGCAAGAGGCCGGAAAGGGGAAGAAGAATGGCCGGAAAAACCAGCATATTGAAATGGCAGAGAAAATGTCCATAACAGGTTACAGACAAGATGACCCGGTCTGTTCTGTTGAGAACGTTTTCCGGCCCACCCTTTTTTGACTCAGCCATTTATCCTGCCCTCCATTTTATGCCGGGAATACCATGTCTGCTTGGTGAAGCAAATGGATTATCGTAATAATATCGGGCCACGGACAACCTGAAAACCACTTCTCGCAACAGCAGGTAGCAGATGCAGACAATGCTATCAACGGCCATGTGTTTTTTTCAACCTCATTTTTTCTTTTTGCTTTTGTTCCTCCTGTTGCCTGATCTGCTTGTACGCTACATAATACTTATAGATGTTGCTGACATAACGAACGGTCTCCCTGCCGATTCTTCTGGCGGCTATTACTTCAACATTGTTGAACCATACATTCGGATCAAGGCCTCTCTGTTTTGCCTCCCTGCGCAATTTGGCAATACGAGCCGGGCCGGCGTTATAGGCTGCAATGGTAAAAAGATCACTGTTAAGCTCGTCAATGGAATCATCGGAAAAATACCTGTTCTTCATAAATCGCAGGTATTTGCTGCCTGCGTGAATATTATTCTCCAACCTGTCGATATGAGAAATGGCTATATTTTTATCAGAGGCGGTTTTCGGCAGGACCTGCATGATCCCGATGGCGCCGGCATGGCTCTTCTTTTTCTGGTTAAGACCGGACTCCTGGTAGGCCAGGGCCGTAAGAAGAAGGTAGGGAAAATCATATTTTGTACCGTATTTCCTAAACAAACTGACTGTTTGTTCAAATTTTTTCCGCTCCTCACCGCTGATGTTATTGCGGACGTATCTGGTATTTTTCAGGTAACGATTATAGAGAACGTTACCCGTCAATGTCCCTTTTTTGTTCTTTCTGACAAAGGCGTTAATGACCTTTTTCAGTTGAGGTGAATTCTTGCGGATCGCCCAGGCAATATTACCGCCTGTGCGCAATTTAAGCTGTGGATGCAGGGTTATGTTGGGAAATATCTTTGCCCAGAACTCACCCTTTGGCTGATCAACCACGATCATCGGGATCAAGCCCGCATTCACCATTTCAAGAAGATCCTCATCCTCCAGATACTCATCAACAAGCTCTATGCGGACAGGTTTTTTCCCCATCTCGGACAGGGTGGAATTAAGACGAGTAAGGGATTCATAATAACTGGAATTTTTACGGACAAATACCTTGCGACCGGCAAGGTCAAACAGATGGTGAAGATCGGCGGCCTGTCCATGGGTGACAATGATTTCGTTAATATTGGTGACAAATGGATTGGAAAAATCCACGATCCTGAGGCGGGCCGGGGTAATGGTAAGATTACCGGCCGCGATATCGCCATAACCGGCCACAAGATCGGACAAGAGATTTTTCCGGGAAGTCGGGACTGGTATAACCTTTATTTGCAGGGTTTTGTTTTTCTGTTTCTTATTGATAAATTTTTCAAACTGCATCAAAGCTTCATAGGTCAGGCCCCGTTTTTGTCCCTTATCAATAAAAAAAAAGGTCTTGCTCGGCGGCACAAGGACCCTGATCATTCTTCGCTTAGCCATTGCCGGATAATCACCCATCATTTTCTGGCGAACCAGGGTCTCCATACTGTTTGCATCGACCTTGTCTGTGGCATTGGCCTGACAAAAACAACAGAGAACAATGAGGACGGCAAGAGAGGGCAGGGAAAATAACGGCAATGGCAATAACCGGAAAACATGGTGTTTTTTCATGGTGTCCTCGATATCTTGTTTCGGGGGACGGAAAAGGCCAGAAATCATAATCCGTAAAGACCGGGAAAAATTACTATAGAGATAAGCACAGCCATCTGAATACAGATAAACGGTATTACCCCCTTGTAAATATCAACGGTACTCACCTCGGGCGGGCAGACCCCTTTTAAATAAAAGAGAGAAAATCCAAAGGGCGGAGTAAGAAACGAGGTCTGCAGGTTCATGGCAATGAGGATGGCAAACCACATTGGATTAATACCGATCCTGTCGGCTATGGGAAGCAGAATTGGCACGACAATATAGGAAATTTCTATAAAATCGATAAAAAACCCAAGCAGCATGATGGAGAGCATGGAGAGCAAAAGAAATCCCCATTTCTCGCCGGGCAGCGCCATCATGAACTGTTCAACCAGACTGTCGGCGCCGGTATAGACAAAGACCATGGAAAAGGCTGTTGCGCCGATCAGAATGGCAAAGACCATGGCAGTGATTTTAACTGTCTCCAGGGCGGACTCCCTGACGATTTTCAGGCTGAGTTTTTTATACATCGCCGCAAGAATAAGTGACCCCAGGGCGCCGACGGATGCCGATTCAGTTGGGGTTGCAATGCCTGCAAAAATTGAGCCCAGGACCATCACGATCAGAGAAAGTGTTGGAATAATGGCCAGCAGGGCCTTTTTGATAACAATGGACTTTTTTTCATTACCGACCTCTATCGCCGGAGCAACCTCTGGTTTAACAAAGGAAACAACCAGGATATAGAGGATATAGCACCCGACCAGGGCAAGTCCCGGGGCCAGGGCCGCCTGGAACAGATCGCCCACCGGCAGCTGAAAGACATCGCCGAGAATAATCAGGACGATAGAGGGTGGAATGATCTGGCCCAGGGTCCCGGAGGCGCAGATGGTGCCGGTGGAAAGTTTTTTTGAATAGCCGTATTTGAGCATAACAGGCAGGGAAATAACTCCCATGGCAACCACCGAGGCACCGACAACACCGGTCGATGCGGCCAGTAAGGTGCCGACAAGCACCGTTGAGATGGCAACCCCGCCCCTGATTTTTCCAAACAAAATCCCCATTGATTCAAGTAATCGCTCGGCAAGTTCTGATTTCTGGAGGACAATGCCCATCAGGATAAAGAGGGGAATGGCCATTAAAATGGTATTGGTCATGATGGCATAAATGCGGAAGGGCATCATGGAAAACATGAGAAAGAATTCTTCTGCAACCCCTGAAAAGGTTGGATCCGGCAGCATCTGCACAAAGGCGGCGATTGCCCCGAAAAACATGGCCACCGCCCCAAAGGTAAAGGCCACGGGATAGCCGATAACCAGCAGCGCCAGGGCTGCAAAAAACATGATAAGACCGATCATTTTTTTGCCTCCCTGTATATTCTGATATTTTGCAGGACATAGCCAACAGCGCTGAAGAGAAGAAATCCAAAAGACACCGGAATCATGCCTTTTATCAGCCAGCGGTAGGGTAAGCCTCCAGGATCCTCTGAAATTTCACCAATTTCCCAGGAATCCTTGACAAATTCAAAGGAGCCGAAAAATATCAGCAGGGCAACGGGTATGAGAAAAAACAGGGTGCCGATAATATTGATGATCGCCTTTTTTCTGACACTTAAGGTGTCGTAGAGAAAATCGACCCGGACGTGTCCTTCGTCCTTGAGCGCCACTGAAATACCCAGAAGGATGACCACGGCAAAAAGGTGCCATTCAAGCTCCTGCATGCCAACGGAACTGTTATGGAAGACATAGCGCATCATGACATCAAAAGATACGTTAAGGACCATAAGTATAAGGAAAAGGCTGGTCAATTGACCAACAAAATCAACAACCCGGGCAATGGCTTTTTCTATGGTGTTCAGCATGGGATCATGTACCTGGAAATTGCCGGCACCGTAAGCAGCAGTGGTACCGACGTCAGTAAGGTGTGGACCAGGATAAGCAAGAGTACAGTATCCAGGTCCGTCTATTCATATTTTGCCTGTATGTAAACTTTTCAAGGTAGTTGATACCATAAAAAAAAGCCCTGTCAAAAAAAATTGACAGGGCTATGATTAGTGAAGAAAAATTCTTGTTAATTTTTCAGCTCTTCACAGGTCTTGATATAATTGTACTCCGAGATAATGGTCCATGCCCTGGCCTTTTTCATAAAGGCGCGCTGGGAATCCAGGATTTCCTTAAACTCCGGACTTTTGGCCGCATAACCATTTAACAGGTCGTCGGTGGCCTTTTTCATGGCCTTTAATACCGGCTTGGGAAAGGTTTTGACTTTGATATTGGGGTAATCTGTCTTCATTTTTGCCCAGGCATTGGCAGAGTCGGCAAAATTTTCAGAAAACATATCCGCCGCAGTGGCCTTCATGGCTACCTTGAGCATTTCCTGGTACTCGGGCGGCAGCTTGGCGTAGGCACGTTTGTTGATCAAATATTGCATTTCAGATGCCGGTTCATGCCAGCCAGTATAATAGTAGGGGGCAATTTTATGAAAACCCATTTTAATATCCATGCCGGGACCAACCCATTCCAGGGCATCGATGGTGCCGCGATCAAGGGACGTATACAGTTCACCTGCCGGAATATTTGTGACGTTGACCCCAAGTTTTGCAAAAACTTCACCGGCAAGCCCGGGAATGCGCATTTTCAAACCCTTGAGATCGTCAAGTGACTTGATCTCTTTGCGAAACCAGCCGCCCATCTGTACGCCGGTGTTGCCGCCGGGAAAGCTGAGCACCTTGAACTTGTCATAGGCCTTTTCCATCAGCTTCATGCCATCATCATAGTAAAACCAGGCATATTGCTCTTCAGCATTCATGCCAAATGGAACAGTGGTGAAAAAAACCAGGCTGATATCTTTTCCTTTCCAGTAGTAGGAGGCGCTGTGGCCCATCTGGTACTGGCCGCCCCTGACCATATCCAGGATACCAAGGGGGGCCTTGTGTTTTTCCTTGCCTTCAACCTTGATTAAAAATTTTCCTCCACTCATTTCCTCGACCATCTTGGCAAGTTTGATTGGCGGCGAGGCAAGCGGTGTCAGGGTGGATGGCCAGGTCATGGCCAGTTTCCAGCGAATGGTTTTCTGGGCCAGCGCCGGCATGGCGGTAAAGGCGACCAGCAGCAGGGCAACAAGCAGTTTCGAGGTTGGTTTCATACTTTCCTCCGATAAAGTTAAATAACAATGATGAACTCGTAAAAAATCCAGACAATGCTCGAAGATGGCTAAGTAAAAACACAGATACGCAAGGAGTCGTGTTCTGTGGCGGGCTTTGACCATACATGTAGTATGTCGAGAATCGCCACAGGACACACGACGCAGTGGATCGAAGTTTTTACGACGCCATCAACAATGGATATTCCCGTATCAGGAACAGGATATTGACAAAACAGGCCGCAAGGATCCCTCATGGCCTGTATTGTCGGCAAACATTGCTTACTACGTCTGTCCGGTTTTGCAAGGTTCTTTTTACGGCTATTTTCCTCACCCTTTTTTCCCAAGAAAAAAACTTTCGGCAATATCCACCTGCTCTTTGGAACCGATAATTAATGGCACCCGTTGGTGAAGATCAACAGGTTCAATATCGAGAATTCGCCGGCCATCATCGGTGATTGCCCGTCCGCCGGCCTGTTCCACAACCATGGCCAGAGGAGAGGCCTCATATAACAGACGTAACTTGCCCTCGGGTTTGTCCGTGCTCTTCTTGTCCCGCACATATAAAAAAATACCGCCTTTGATCAGATTACGGTGAAAATCAGCTACCAGCGATCCAATATAACGAAGACTTAGCGGTCGTCCCGTGGCCGGATCAATCTCCTTAAGATAATCTATATATGCCCGGGTCGAATCATGCCAGTAGTTGGTGTATGACTCATTGACACTGTAATACTTTGCTGTTTGGGGAATCTTTATGTCCGGGTGGGACAGAAAAAATTCTCCGACACTGGGATCCAGGGTAAAACCATGAACGCCGTCACCCGTGGTATAGACCATCATGGTTGAAGAGCCATAAATTATATAGCCGGCGGCCACCTGCCTGCTGCCCGGCTGCAACAGGTCCTTTTCCGTGCCCTGCTTACCGGAGCTGATACGCTGATGAATGGAAAAGATCGTACCAATACTGACGTTGACATCAATATTGGAGGACCCGTCCAGGGGATCAAACGCCACTGTGTACTTGCCTTCATATCCATCCAGAACCGGAATGATACCGTCTTCCTCTTCTGAGGCCATAACGCAGAGGTAACCGCATTGTTCCATTCGTCGTTTGATGGTCTTGTTGGCAAAGACATCCAGTTTCTGGACTTCTTCGCCCTGGATATTGGTCTTGCCCGATTGGCCTAGGATATCTGCCAGTCCGGCCATGTTGACCTCGGCGCTGATGATTTTCCCGGCAACAATGAGTTCATTGAGCAGACCGGTCAGTTCGCCGGTGGCCTCGGGATGCAGCATCTGGCTGTCCATGATCTGCCGACTGACGGTTATTCCCTTTCTCTTTGCCATCTCATACTCCTCATTTGGGTTATTTCATTTCCCGTTTTTTCCATCTTCGGTAAGCAATTTACATGTTATTTCTTTTTTCGGGGCAAAGGGCTCCAGTTGCGCACCAGTCCGGCAAGGGTCCTGACACAAATACCGGACGGCCCCTTGGCTACATATGATTTTTCCGTGAAATCCCAGGCTGTACCGGCAATATCACAATGGGCCCAGGGCGTCTTGCCCACAAACTTCTGCAGGTAGGCAGCGGCGGTAATGGTGCCGGCAGGCCGTCCGCCGACATTTTTCAGATCGGCAACTTCGGATTTCAACTGCTTTTCATATTCAGGACCAAGGGGCAGGCGCCAGAAGGGCTCGCCTGCCTGCTCCCCTGCCCTGCATATTCTTTTGACAAGGTCATCATTATTGCCAAGGATTCCGGTCCGATGGTGGCCAAGCCCGATAATTACAGCTCCAGTCAAGGTGGCAAGGTCAATAACCGCCTCGGGATTATAGGTTTCTATGCCCCAGGCAAGCGCATCGGCGAGGATAAGACGCCCTTCGGCATCGGTATTGACCACCTCCGATGTTTTACCACCGAAATGGGTTATGATATCACCGGGTTTTACAGCACCGGCACCTGACATATTTTCCGTGGCCGGAACAAGGGCGACAATATTGATATTCGGAGGCAGCTCCTGCCCCACCACTTCCATGACGCCCAGGACAGCGGCGCCGCCACACATATCATACTTCATATCCTCCATGCCGGCGGCGGGTTTCAGGCTGACACCGCCGGAATCAAAGGTCAGTCCCTTGCCGACAAGCATAAGGGTCGGGTTCTTCTTTTTTGTCATATATCGTAATACAACAAGCTTTGGCGGTAAGGCCGATCCCTGGTTAACGGCAAGGATTCCGCCCATGCCAATCTTTTTCATCTCCCTTTTTTCAATGATTCGGCATTTGAGGGGATACCGGGCGGCAAGCTGTTTGCCATAATCAGCAAATTTTTCCGGCGTCCAGACATTGCCGGGTTCATTGGCCATATCTCGGGCTGAACAGGCGGCCAGGGCGCTGTTTCTTCCCAAACGCATACCCTGTCGCATGGACCTGGGCGAACCGGTACCTGATAATAAAAAGGTCTTTACTGGTACGGGCCGGTCTTCATCATCTCCTGTTTTATACTTATCAAAACTGTAATTACCAAGGACAAGTCCCTCACTCATGGACTCTGCCCGCTCTGACCATGAAAGCGCTGCGATTTCGGGAAGAATGACCAATACTTTTTGCGCCCGGCATGATTTTGCCCTTAAGGCGATGGTGCCACCGGCAAGGCGAAGTTGTTCCCGTAACTCATTTTTCGTCTCTCCAGGGGTTCCAAGACCAATGACCGCAATCCTTTTGCAAGCAAACCGGCTACGCTTTCCCGGGTTGGCAACAGTTGGATAGACAAGTAAAAAATCATCTTTTTTGCCGGTAAAATCCCTGGATTTCCACGCCGGTTGAACAATTTTTTTTATCCGTTCATCACAGATCACCATTTTTTTTGATCGTTTTATCGCGCAAAAGACCAACAAATCACCGGAAAAATTTTCAATTTTTTCTTCGGTAACATGCAGGGATGTTTTTGTTGTCATACAATGCCTCTCAAACTATCATGTTTTACCGTAAACTTTTTCTGTAACTTTCTGTCAATACGACGTTACCACAGCAACAAAACCATCGGTACAATCTTTATCCGGTAGCTGCTAAAAAAGGTAATATCCCCTTCCGCCAATGGTAATCAGCCGCCATTTTCCAAATACCATCATTACACCATCATACCATTAAGCTCAATTGGCAAGCCGTCATTTTTGCAGTAAACTGCAAAGTTTTTTCATCATGAATAATTGCAAACAATAATCTGATTTGTCCTGTTCTTTGACCGGAGCAAGACAAACTGCCAATGTTGTCCGTCCACCATCTGTTCAGGAGGTTATAGTGTTTACCCTGCTCATTCTTTCTGTTATTTCGGCAATTTCCATCTCCGCCATGTGCAGTGTTTTTGAAGCGGTATTATATTCTTTGTCCGTAGGCCAGGTTGAACTGATGAAAGACAGATATCCCCGCCAGGCCGAGATCATGCGGAAAATGAAGGACAATATCGAACAACCAATCACCGCTATTCTCACCCTAAACACCATTGCCAACACCATAGGCGCCTCGGTTGCCGGTGCAGCCGCGGTTGCCGTCTTTGGCCAGAACAGTCTGTTCTGGTTTTCCATCTGCTTCACCCTGGCCATTCTTCTGTTTTCCGAAATACTCCCCAAAACCATCGGGGTTGTTTATGCGCGGCAACTGGGACCTATCATCGTCCTGCCGCTGCATCTAATGATAATCGTCCTTAAACCCATCATAATCCTCTGCAAGGCTGTCACCAAACTTGTGCCAAAAAAGGACACCGGACAACAGATCTCTGCCCAGGAACTGCAATCCATAGCCCGTCTTTCTTTGCAATCAGGAGAAATCGAACCTGAGCAAGAAACGGTCATCAGCAATATCCTTAAACTCAACGATACATCGGTACGTCAGGTCATGACACCACGGACCGTTACCTTCATGCTTGATAAAAATCTCACCATTGACCAGGCCGTAAAATTTGAACATCAGTGGCGCATGCACAGCCGGGTACCGGTTTTTGCCGGTGAACAGAACAACATTGAGGGGATTGTCCTCAGCCGTGATGTCTTTATGGCCGCGGTTGATAACAACGATGAACTTTTACTGGCCGACATCATGCAACCGGTATACTTTGTCCCGGAAACAGCGCCGTTAAACAAGGTATTCATAAATTTTTTTGAACGACATCAGCATCTTTTCGTGGTAGTGGATGAATACGGTAGCGTGACCGGTATCATCAGCATGGAGGACATCATCGAGGAAATCATAGGCCGGGAAATAATGGATGAATCCGACCTGGCCCGTGATATGCGAGAACTTGCCAGACAGACAAGGGGACAGTGCCAGGACAAACCTGCATAAGCGTTTCCCACAGGGCCCGGTCCCGATTGGACACCGGCAACGATTGGACGGAAATTTTTTCCATAGCCCTTCCACTCTTTTTGGTGTACCTACTACGGCATCAGTTTTCTATTTTCACCTGAAATTTTCACCTGTAAACGGCCTGGAACCGATTCCATGAAAATTTTTCTCTCTATACTTATCATCACATTGTCCTTATCGCTTTATTGTCCAAAAACAGTCTTGTCGGCAAGCGGTTGGTATGTACAACCAAGCGCCGAGGTTCCGCTGCGGCGCGGCAAGGGCAAGGGATACAAAATTATTGCCGTGGTAAGTGATGGAACTCCTGTGGAACTGATTGGAGAAAGCAACGAGTGGGCACGGATCAGATTGGCCAGTGGCAAAGAGGGGTGGATGCTCAAACGTTACTTGAGCCGGAACAAACCCCTCAAGGAGCAGGTTTCCCTGTTGCAACAGGAAAACAGTCAGTTACAGGAGAAGCTGAAAGAAACAAAATCCAGGTTAAACGAACTCTCCCGCGTCCATCATACCACAGAGCAGGAACTGACCGATTGTCTTGCCGCCCGTGACAGAGCAAAGGATGCCTTTCTGCAACTGCAGCAGGATACAAAAGATGTGGTCTCCACCAAAAAAGAACTGACCCTGGCCCGCAAGCAGCTTGAAGTCTTAAAAAAGCATCTCGCTGAGCTGCAACTGGAAAACACCGGCCTGAAAAAAAGTTCCTCATTGATCTGGTTCCTGGCTGGAGCAGGTGTCCTTTTTGCGGGGTGGCTAATAGGACTAATTTGCGGAAAACGGAACAAGAAAAGAAGAAGTTCCCTGCTCTGATGAACTCATAACAAGTCTTATCAATTAAGAAAAATACTTTATAGAGGATAGCCAATGTCTTCACTCCAGTCATTTACCATCACCCAACCGACCGAAATCATCTTTGGGAGCGGCCAAATACGCAGCCTCTCGGAAATCGTGCACAAAATCGGTGGTAAGAAGCCGTTTCTCGTCATTGATCCCGGGTTGATCGCTGCCGGTCAGGACAAAGCCATCCGTATGCCCCTGGAGGACAGTGGAATAGATTATACTGTTTATGATCAGATTGACCCGGAGCCAGGATTACGGCTTGCTGATAATGGCGCCAAACTGGCAAAAGAAAATGGATGTGATTGTGTCATAGGAGTCGGCGGCGGCTCGGCAATGGATGTGGCCAAGGCAATCAGTATTCTGCTGACCAATGGCGGCCGGGCCGTTGATTACCTTGGACTGGGCAAAATCAGCAAACCGGGTGTGCCGAAAATCATGGTGCCGACTTCGGCCGGTACCGGCGCAGAGGTCACCTTTACCGCGGTATTCATCAACGAAGAGACCGGGTCAAAAGGTGGCATGAATGGCGACCCGCTCTATCCCGATGTGGCGGTACTTGATCCGGAACTGACGCTTAGTCTCCCGCCAAAGGTAACGGCAACCACCGGTATCGATGCCCTGACCCATGCCCTGGAGGCATACACGTCCACCCAGGCGCATCCAATCTCTGAGATGTACTCGGTCAGGGCCATTACCCTGATTGCTGAAAATATACGAGCCGCCTATGCCGATGGCAGAAATATCCAGGCCAGGGAAAACATGCTGCTCGGCAGCCTGCTCGGCGGCAAGGCGCTTGCCACTGCCGGCGTCGGCCTTGTTCATGCCATGGCCTATCCGCTTGGCGGCATGTTCGGCATTGCGCACGGACTTGCCAATGCCGTTCTTCTTCCCTTTGTCACCGGCTACAATCTTATCGGCAACCTGGAAAAACATGCCCGGCTTGCCGGTATGCTGGGTCAGGATGTCCAGGGTCTTTCCCTGCGGGACGCAGCCGAAGTCACGGTTGAAGAACTTCACCTGCTCAACAGGGATCTCGGCATACCTTCCAGCCTGCAAGCGCTGGCAATCCCTGGTGACAAACTCCGCGAAATGGCCGAAATCGCCCTAACAGTGGCGCGACCGGTTGAGAACAATCCCAGGCAGCCCACCGTTGATGATATAGTTGCCATTTACCAGCAGGCAATGGCGGGAGCAGGTGATTTTTGAAAATTAATTCCAGGAATTGTAGTCAAATTACAGAAAACCAAATTGCAGAAAAAGCAGGCGGCTTCAATCGGATCATCTCTTACAGGGTGAGGATATGATCCCAGATTCGATTTGCCGTCTCTTCCTTGGACATAAGAGGGAGCTGTTTACTGCCCCCGGCATCCACCAGGATTACCTGATTGGTGTCCACGTCAAATCCGGTTTCCGGGCGTAAAATATCATTAACCACAATGAGATCCGCCTTTTTCTGCTCCAGCTTGCGCCGGCCTTCGGCTTCGTGATTGCTGCTCTCCGCAGCAAAACCGACCAGCATGGTTCCCTTGTCTTTTCTCTTGCCAAGCGTAGCCAGAATATCAGGGTTTTCTTCCACTTCAATCGGGGAAATACCTTGATTTTTTTTGATTTTCTGCCGGTGACAGTTTTTGGGTCTGAAATCGGAAACAGCCGCGGCCTTGACGATAATATCAGCCGATTCTGCTTTTTCCAAAACACGAGCTTGCATCTGCCGGGCCGTGGTTACCTGCATAGTCTCCACTCCCGGGGGGATGGCCAGGTTCACCGGACCGCTGACAAGGGTGACTTCAGCGCCTCTGCGGGCGGCTGTTCGGGCAAGAGCATAGCCCATTTTTCCGCTTGACCGATTGGACAGGTAACGGGCGGGATCAAGGGCTTCCCTGGTGGGACCGGCGGTAATAACGATGTTTTTCCCTTTCAGGTCCTGTGGGCAAAAGAGCGCAATGAGTTTTTCGTGGACGGTTTCCCACTCCGGCAACCGTCCCGCTCCCTCCTCACCACAGGCAAGTTCGCCGCACTCTGGCGGTATGACATGATAGCCAAGATCACATAACCGTCCAATATTATGCTGGGTAGCCGGGTGCGTATACATGGCCGTATTCATGGCAGGACATACGACAACAGGAATTTTTGCGGCAAGAACTGCTGCGGAGAGCAAATCATCGGCCATGCCGCAGGCAAGTCGTGCAATAGTATGGGCGGTTGCCGGGGCTATCAGCAGAACATCAGCCTCGCGTGACAGGGTGATGTGCGCCATGAGCTCTTCCGGCTCCCTGACAAACATATCACCGTACACCCTGTTTCCGGAAAGAGCGCCAAAGGTCATGGCGCTGACGAAACGCTTGGCAGCCTTGGTCATGACAACCGTTACCTCAGCGGACCGGGTAGTGAATTCACGCACCCAGCCCGCCACTTTATAGGCTGCGATAGAGCCGGTAACACCAAGAAGAATCCGTTTGCCGGTCAGGGAGGCGGGCACGACAAAATGATTATCAATCATGGTTCAACCGGCACCGGGACAATCGTTATTTACTGACCGCCTCGCCAAATGGGTTGAGGGCTGCGGCCGCAGTTTTGTCTATGGTGACATACAGGGTCAGGGAAGTTTTACCAAAGGGTTCATCGGCAATGACCATCATACAGGTCTTGTTCGGTTTAACAAAGGCAAGCATGACATCCTTTGAGGTCGCTTCACCAACAAGTTTCCATTTGTTATCTCTCATGGCCCCGGTCATAAAATCCTTCAGGGAAACAACCTCCACCCTGCCGGTATAGTACCAGATACCACCTCGGAAGGATTCGGTTTTAATGGTCATGGACTTGTCACGTTTCCATTCCATGTCCGTGGGCAGGACAATATCCTGAATATCATCGGCAAATCCCGAGACAGGAGGGAGGGCCGATTCATCAGAAGCAATCTCCGTTTTACCGATTGTATTGGCACAACCGCTTGTAAGCAGCAGGGTTGCAAGTATCACGACAACAAAAACAAATCGACAGGCATGGATGTTCTTCATTGATTTTCTCCTTTATACATTATTCAACCTTGTCAATCCGCAACTCCAGGGAGCAGGATCAAAAAAATCTATCGCCAGATAATCTCGGTTCTCCTGCCAGAACTTTGGGCAAAAAAAGCGGGTAGACAGGACAAAAAGACCATCAAAATGTGAGGAAAAACAGGTTCAGCTCTTCTTGACTACACAGCAACGAAGAATCAGTCAACCGGTTATTTTCACTTTATAACTTGTAGTTGTAAAAGAATCGCTCTACCATGTCAACAACCATTCTGTCCAAGGAGTCTGAAACATTTAATTTATGATAAAGTATTTTTCGCCAAAAACATTCAGCTTATTGGGAGATACCTGCCTTCAGACCTTGCCTGGAGCATCCCTATTTGGTAGAAAAGAATGTTTATGAATTGATGTTTTTAGATTGGCAAAAGAAATATAACAGGGACCTGTTGTGACAAAAACCACCATTAACCTGACAGATACCCACTGTCATCTTGACATGGATGCATACAGTGCTGATCTGGATTTGGTCCTGGACAGGGCTGCCAATGCGGGTGTAGACGCTGTTGTCACCATCGGCATAGACGCGAAAAGCTCTCAACAGGCGGTATTGCTCGCACAACGTTATACCCGGGTCTATGCAGCCGTGGGTATCCATCCACATGATGCCGCAAATACAACAGAAGAAGATTTCAAAACCATTATGGAACTGGCCAGCCAGAAAAAGGTTGTAGGATATGGTGAAATCGGTCTGGATTATGCAAAAAAGTATTCTCCGAAAACAATCCAGCAGCAGGTGTTTTCCCGGCAGCTACAAATGGCTGTGGAGTTGAACCTTCCGGTCATCATCCACGACAGGGAGGCGCATGAAGATACGCTTTGCCTCCTCAAAGAACATGCCCCCTATCCTGCCGGAGGGATAATGCATTGTTTTTCCGGCGATATGTCTTTTGCTGAAAAGGTGCTGGAACTCGGATTTTTCATTTCCATCCCAGGGATTGTAACTTTCAAGAATGCAGCTTCTCTTCACGAAGTGGCTGCCACCATACCTCTTACGGCAATGCTGATAGAAACCGACGGTCCTTTTTTAACCCCGGTCCCCTTCCGGGGGAAACGAAATGAACCGGCATTTATTGTTTATACTGCCCAAAAAATTGCCGATCTTGCAGGAATATCCCTGCAAGAAGTAGCGGCGGCAACAACGGCAAATGCCCAGTCAATTTTTCATTTTAACGAATTACAGTCATCACATGCTCTGTGACAGATTAGAAACTATTAACCAAAAAATTGTGCAGGCAGCTGAACGTAGCGGACGCTCTGCTGATTCAGTGCGTCTAATTGCCGTGTCCAAACGTCAAAGCATGGAAAAAATACTGCAGGTCGCCTCCTGCGGACAGCTCCTGTTTGGAGAAAATTACCTCCAGGAAGCGCGGGAAAAAATCAGTGGATGTGAAAAAAACTCTGCTGGCATTTGATTGGCCATTTACAGAGCAATAAGGCCGGTCTTGCCGTGCAGCTTTTTGATGTGGTCGAAACAGTTGACCGCATGAAAATTGCCCGTCTGCTCGACAAACATGCCAAACAGCAACAAAAAGAGATCAATATCCTGATTCAGGTAAACATCGGCAGGGAAAAACAAAAACATGGCGTACTCCCGGAGGAGACGGAACCCCTTCTGCAGTCAATTCTTGAAGAGACCAGCTGCAGGGTACTCGGTCTGATGACCCTGCCCCCCTGGTCCGCCCATCCAGAAGACAGTCGTCCGTATTTTAAAAAATTACGAATGCTTTCCGAGGAGTTAGCTGATAAGGGGTTATTTCCGGATCAGGACAGGATAGAGTTGTCCATGGGAATGTCAGCGGATTATACGATCGCTGTCGAAGAGGGCGCTACCCTGGTACGGGTAGGAACAGCCCTCTTCGGCAGGAGAAAATAACGGTCGATGGTGACAGAAAAACAAAGAAACTGTTTCCTTATCGGCTCCTGCGGGAGGAGGCCCGTTTAGCGGCTTTCAATGGATTGATTCGTACCTTGACAACCTTTATTTCAGGTTTGGCATGGGTGGCAAAATTACAGATCCCCAAACGCCATTTGGCCGCCGGGTTAATATAGGTCGCACAATGGGCCGTACCTTCATCACTGACAACACGCTCGCACCCTTCACACTGCTCAACTACCGGCTGAAAGGACACCATGCCCTTTTTCTTTGCCATTGCTGCCTCCATAGAACCAACCTCCTGTAAAAATATCAATTTTCCCTTGAATCAGAGATTTTTTTTCCATACAATAAATAGAAGTTAAACTGACTATACTGAAAAATTCAGAATATATAAATGTAAAAAGGCTGTCTGTCAACCACTTATCTTCTTGAAGCTTGTCAAGTGTAACAGACAGGGGGAATATTTATGCAAGTCTATGTGTGGAAGGGAATCAATAGCTATGGAGAAAAACGGAAAGGCGAAATTGAGGCCGTGGACGAAGCTGCGGCCAGGGCCCAATTGCGCCGCATGCGAATCGAAAATGTTAAAATCAAGGAAAAACCAAAAGACATTTTTGAAAACATTTCCCTGTTTCAGCCCAAGGTAACAGGAAAAGATGTCGTTATTTTCACCCGTCAGCTTTC
>WFZC01000234.1 GCA_015489765.1 Desulfobulbaceae bacterium | reverse complement strand
GTTTTATTCAGGGCGAGTTGACTGTTGTCTTCTCGCCCTTTTTCTGTTGCCGGCATCTCCGTTGAGAGTGTGCTGTTTGTCCGGCATCCTGGACAATCGTCTCGTCTGCCTTGTCGTTTCATTATGCCCGGGGATTTTTTTCCGGGCAGGTTGTATGGCAACAAATGAACTGACCTGACAAGGTTCTTGTCCTGTTATGAAACCTGTTATGAAAATTGCAAGCAAGCTGTGTGCAAGGCTTTGGAGTAAACAATGAGTGAGGAAGAAATTCGTTTTCTGCCCTATGAAGAGGCGTTGCAGATTGTGGCAGCCATCCAGGAAGAAGAGGATATCGAAAGGCCTGATCATCGCATCCTGACGGTTTATAACAAGGATGACAGGGAAATCTGCTGGTTTGATTTTGAAGAAGTTCTCTCCGAAGTCGGGCCGGTTGATAAATCAGAGGAAAAAGACGTTGTCTCTGATTATATCCTCCATCACATTCCGGATTGGGCCCTGGAGATTTAAGTTTTTTTTCAGCTTGCCGGTTCAATCTTCAAGTATTCCCGGCGGCATTGCCGGGACCCGCTCGCTGCCGAGGACAAAACCTCCGTCCAGGCGCAGTGTGGAGCCGGTCATGAAATCTGCCTGTTCCAGCAGAAAAAGGACGGCCTGGGCGACTTCTTTCGGCCTGCCGGTACGGTGGAGCAGGGTGTGATCGAGGAGCTGTTTCCTTTCCTTTGCCGTCAGTATCCCCCATCCCCTGGTGTTTCTGCCGTGCCGGCTGTCGATTATTCCGAGCATAAGCTCATTGACCCGTATGGAAGGCGCGCCAATCCTGGCCCAGGTTTGTGTCAATGTCTCGATTCCCCGGTTGGCGGCCGCATATCCATCATTAAAGAGAATACCGGCAATGCCGGCCCGTCCCGTCAGGGCGGCAATGGATGAGATATTGATGACACAGGCCTGTTTTGCCCTCTGCAGCAGGGGCAGGCAACTGTTGAATACCATCCATTTGGCATGCAGAGTTGTATCCATTTCCCGCTGCCATTGGTCGCTGTTGACCGCAAGCGTGTAAGGGCCGTGTACAACCGGCATGCCGCCGCGTTCAATGTTGTTGATGAGGATATCGAGGCTGCCCGTTTCCTGTTCAATCAACTGCACGATCCTGTTGACGTCTTCCTTGTTTCGCAGATCGGCCTTGATACAGATGTGATCCTGGTCCATATCGGAAAACTCTTCTTCCATTGCTCTGACGGATTCGGGCCAGTCATACCAGGGCAGCAAGAGGCGGACGCCTCTTGCTGCCAGTTTTCTCGCAATTGCCAGGCCAATTCCCCTGGATGCCCCGAGGACAAGAGCTGTTGTGCCGTTAATTTCCATGTGTTCAGCCTCTGGTTATGGTATCTTTGTGATATATTTTATATTTTCTGCAGATGGTGTGCTGTTCTTAATTAGGCGCTCTGCGCTATTTTCAGACAAACCAGCATGGCTGGACCATGTTTTACCCTCCTGGCCGCCATACATGATGAAAATAGTCCGAAAGAACACGGCTACATGGGCTATTTCAGATAAACAGTGTTTTATGGGGAAGAGCAAGCAATTCTCCATAAAGAAAAGAAAAAAATCATCCAACCGTACAACTGGTTGTAGCGATGGAGTTATGTCATGCTGATAATTAGAGAGCAAATATTCAGGAAGGCATCATCTCTTGTCTCCTTTGTATTTCCAATTTTTCTTGTTCTTGTCTCTGCCTGTACAATGCAGGCCCCGGTCAGGAACATTGCCGGCAATGGCCGCTGCATCAGCCACGGCTTTCCCCAGGACACAAGTGATCTCTCCCCTGACCCGTCCCTGGTCTTTGGCTCGCTGGTCAACGGGGTCCGTTATGTCATAAAGCGGAACAAGGAGCCCGAAGGCCGGGTGGCCCTGTACCTCGATGTCCAGGCCGGGTCACTCAACGAGACCGATGAACAGCGCGGCCTTGCCCACTATCTCGAGCACATGGTGTTCAACGGCACCAGTCATTTCCCGCCCGGTACCCTGATCCAATACTTCCAATCCATCGGCATGGGGTTTGGGGCCGATACCAATGCCCATACGTCCTATGACGAGACCGTCTATAAACTCCTGTTGCCGAGGGCAGATAACAAAACACTTGCTAAGGGGATGCTGGTCCTTGCCGATTATGCCCGTCGGGCCTTGCTGCTCCAGTCCGAGGTGGAAAAAGAACGAGGAGTGATTCTTGCCGAGAAACGGGCCCGTGATTCCGCTGCATCACGCATTGCAAAAAATCTGCTTAAACATGAATTTTTCGGCACCAGGGTTGTTGACCGTGATCCCATTGGTATCGAGCAAACCCTGCTCGCCGCGGACAGCAGGCGGCTGCGCGCCTTTTACGATGCCTGGTACCGGCCGGAAAACATGATCGTTGTTCTGGTCGGTGATGTTGACTCCAAGCTGGCAAAAAAGGCCATTGAAGACCAATTTTCCGGGCTGCATGGGGCGGCGGTCCAGCCACACTGTTATGATTTCGGCCAGGTCCCGGAGAAGAGCCGGGATTTTTTTTATCAGTACGAGCCTGATCTGGGCAAAACGGAAATCACCCTGGCCGCAACATGGAATGTCGACCCGGCCGCCTACACGGTTGCCAAGGAAAAACTGATGCTGGAAAATTATCTGGCGGCCGCCATTGTCAATGACCGTCTGCAGCATCTGGTGAATGATACCGACAGCCCCCTCGTCCGGGCCCAGGCCTATAGTGGCACCTTTGTTCAGCGGCTGGGCTATTTTATCCTTACCGGCCAGACGACCGGTGGTAAATGGCGCCCCTCACTCGCACGCCTTGAACACGTCCTGCGGCAGGCAGCCTCCTTTGGGGTCACGGAGCAGGAGCTTGCCCGGGTGGGAAAAGAGCTGCAGGCAGAGCTTGAGCAGGCGGTGCAGACCGAGGACAGTCGGAACAGTGGCAGGCTTGCGGCTGACTTTATTAGAAAACTCAATGACAACGAGGTCGTTCTTTCGCCTGTCCAGGAAAAGGAATTGTATACCCGCCTGCTCGATGAACTGACGGTTGCCGATATCCACAAGGCCCTGCGGCGAATGACCAGCCATGTCAGGCATGTTGTCGGCGTTGCCGGGACCGTGGATCTGCGTAAAGAAAAGGGCAAACCCGAAGACATTCTGCGCCGTGCCTGGGCCGCTGTTACCGCCGCTCCCGTGCACCGCTGGAGTGGTGAGAAAGTCGTGCATTTTCCGTATCTTTCCCCGCCGGCAGACCAGGGGGAAATAGCAAAGACCATTGATCATCCCGATATTGGTATGACCACCACTGTTCTCGACAACGGCATCCGGATCAATGTGAAGAAGACCTCTTTCAAGGAGCATGAAGCACTGCTTGCCGTCAACTTTGGCCATGGCAGGGCCTCTGAGCCTGCCGCCGGACTGGACAAGCTGGCCGAGGCAGTGGTCGCCGAGAGTGGTGTCGGCCGCCTGACCAAAGAACAACTGGAGGCAGCCCTTGCCGGTCGCAACGGCCGGGTGCGTTTTTCGGTGGGTCCGGAGAGTTTTCTGTTTTCGGGCAAGGGGTTGAGTAGTGAGTTGGAGCTGATGCTGCAACTGGTCTACACCTCTCTTGCTGATCCGGTTTTTCGTCCAGGTGCATATACACGCTGCATGGAGCGGTTCCATCAGATGTATCAGGCCATGCAGGGTTCCGTTGACGGGACCTATCAATTGGTTGGGGACCGTTTTTTTGCCGGCGGCAATCCGCGATACGGCTATCCTCCTGCTCGCGATTTTTTCAGATTGACCCTGGGACAGGTACGGAATTGGCTGACTGATGCCTTTGCAAGGGAGCAGCTGGAGATTTCCGTTGTCGGTGATGTGGAGCCGGCCCAGGTCGTGGCCCTGGTGCGTAAATACTTCGGGGCGCGCAGGGTAGTGGATTCAGCTGTGAAAAAAATAGCGCCGGCGGTTTTTCCCGCGGGCAGGGAAAAAACCATTGTTGTGGATACACCGGTGGAAAAGGCTGTCCTGGCCCTTGGCTGGCCGACCGATGATTTCTGGGATATCAGTCGCACCCGGCGTTTAAGCGTGCTGGCCGCACTATTGGAAGACAGGCTGCGGCAAACCATCCGGGAAGAACTTGGCGCTGCCTATTCACCGGTGGCTTATAATGCTCCCAGCAGGGTAGACCGGGGCTATGGCGTTTTACGTTCTCTGGTGACCGTTGCTCCCGGGGAAATCGGACTGGTCCGGGAAAAGATAGAGACCATTGCCGCCGATCTTGCTGACCATGGGGTTGATGCCGATGAGCTGCAACGGATAGTTGCCCCGATTCTGACTTCGATCCGGGACCACAGGCGAACCAATCGCTACTGGCTGGAGATGGTGCTTGCCCTTTCTTCCCGCCATCCCGAACAGCTGTACTGGCCGTTGACGATCAGCAAGGATTATGCGGCCATTACACCGGCCCAGATAAACAGCCTTGCGACCAGGTATCTCAAAAGGGAAAAACAAGCCGTTCTGATCGTGCGGTCAAAGAACAGGAAACAGAACTGATCAGCCGACCAACCACACCGCCTGGTTCTGTGCCTTTTGGGTGGTGCGTTCCGATACGCCACCGAAAAAACCCTTATTGGTTTCCCTCCCCCGCCGGCCGAGAACAATGGTGCCGCAATGGTGTTTTTTGGCCTTGCGGAGAAGATCATGGCTGGCATTAAAACCTGATTGCACATCGAGCTGTTTGATCCGCTCTTTGTCTACTCCGCCTTCTATTAATATCCGGGTGTGGGCGCCGAACAGGTTGTTTTCCAGGTCCAGGTATTTCGCACACCACTCTTCTCCCCATTGTGCATAAAAATCCTTTCGTGAAACCCGGGGGTCACTGCCGAAAAACCGGGATGAGTGATAGAGGTAAATTTCCGATTCCGGATTGGCCTGAATGATAAAGGCCAGGTGATCCGCCGCCATAAGAGATACAGGCAGGGCATGGACGGCAAGAAGAAAACGGGTTGACGTAACCTCGCCATCAATGATCCAGAGTGGCACTTCATGGCATGATTCCAGAAGCTGTGACGAAACACTGCCAAAAAACATTTCGCCCACCTTGCCCATTCCCCTGCGACCGATGAGCAGGGCATCATAGCTGCCGTGAACGGCTGCATGGTGAATGGCGGTGGCAATGTTTGCCCGGCTGCTTGTGGCCTCTACATTGACCTGTTTTTCCGTAAAGCCATTGCGCAGCAATCGTTTCTCGGCATCTTTCAGGTATTTTTCGGCCACCCGGGTTTTGGCGTCCATTGCCGGAGACTGTTTGCGTAAGGGATCAACTTCAAACATCCAGTTCTGATCACTTCCGGCTGACGAGACAACGGCAAGGAGGTGGACGATTGTCTCATTATCATGGGCAAACAGGCGGATCAGGTAATCAAGACTGTTGGAACTGAAGACGGAACCGTCGATGGCCACGAGTATTTTTTTCTCCATTATCTCCTCCCGCGGAAAAAGGGTCTGTGTGCTTTCTCGTTCCTCCTTAATCAGATGTATAAGATTGAACAAGGCGAAACACAACTGAAAGGGAGAATTTTTATTCCCGTTGTTCAGGTTAGCAGCAAGTACAGAAGCGTAACCATGGAGATGGAGATCAGGCGGAACGTCTGGCTGAACAGGATAAGCTGCATGGCAAGACCCGGTTTGAAGATACCCGCGTAATAGGGGAATTGATGACGAATGGCCCGCACCGGGGAGGAGAGGATGTTGCCGACCAGCAGGGCAAGAATGATTTCCCGGTTATCCATGGCGCCGCTTGCGAGCATGGCGCCGGCAGCGGCCAGCCCGGCGGTAAATTCAGCCGCGACATGCAGGGCCACTATCGACATTGCCTGTGGTGACAGCCAGGAGAGAAAAGCGAGGTGGGTGGACATGAAATGTGTCAGCTGGTCAAAGAGACCGATCCTGGTGAAAATATAAAAGAGGATGTAAATGGGGACGGTAAAGCGGATGATTTTCCGGATTCGGCGTTGAAATCGTTTCCAGGTGCGCTGCCAGGCAGTCTGCAGGTCACTCTCCAGGGGCGTCTGTTCCTGCACTTTCGTTTTCTCCTGTTTCGGCAGCAGAAAATGACTGATCAGGCTTATGGCCATTGTCCTGAGCAGGGCCGCGGAAAAAGTCAGTCCCATATAGGTGAAGGCCGCGCTCTTGATTAGGGGCGCAATGATGCAGAAGGTTGTTGGCAGGTGGAGGAAATAAGTGGGCAGGCTGTTGAACAGATTGGCCAGGATGAGTTCTTTTTTGGCAATTTCTTTCTTGGCATAGCCCTCGGAAAGCATGGTGTTGGCCGCGATTCCGGAAAAAAAGGCCATGGAAAACGAGGCTCCGGTCAAGGGAGAGAGACGGGCGAATTTTGTCAGAGGACGGGCAATAAAGGCTATTTTTCTTGTCCAGTTGAGCGCTTCGATGAAGTTGGCAAAAAGCAGCCCAATGGAGATGTAAATAAGCATCCGGACAAGGGGCCAGCCAAGATGGTGCCAGAGCTGGGGTAATGAAAAGGCTGTTTCCATAAAAATTCGAGAACAGGGTGATAAGCCATCCGCCCGGCAATAATGGTTTTCAGGTTTGCTGGTAGTGACATGGATTATCGATTTCCCGGCAATCCATGTCACCACCTGGTAGGCTTATTCGGGCAGGTAATGGGTATCAGCGGATGCGGGCCGGCAGAAGCGGGGCAGGTGGAATCAGGCTTGTGCGTCTGTGATAATCGACCAATTTTTTCCCTGTTGCTTGAGAGCGGCTTTTTTACTCCATCAGGTTTGTGCCGTTCATGAAATAGCGGTCCCGTTCGATGAATCTGGCCAGGTTTTCCAGCCCGCGGTCACGGGCCCCGGCCTCATAGTTGCGTTGTTCCTCAATGTTTCTCTGAAGGGTACGGGCATAAAAACGGTGACGGCGTTGGAAGGTTTTACTCCAGTTTTCGTACTGTTTTTTAACCAGGTCAACAAAATATCCCTGTTTTTTTAAAGTGTTAATTCTGGCGTTGATTTTTGGCAATAGCTGCAGGGCCGGGGATTTTTTTGAAATCGTCATATGGAATTGCTGGACAGTGGCCGGGTTATCGAGAAATTCTATCTTGTCTTCTACATTGAGCAGTTTTGAATAAATAATGGCCGGATAGAGATCAATGATCAGGTAATCGGCGGTGCCGAGTTTCATCATCTCAAAGGCGCGTTCATACGGCATATAGGAGACATCAAGTTTTTTCCGGATAAAGGCGTCGAATTTTTCTCCGAAACTCTCGCCACTATTGGCAACCCCTTTTTTTCCGATCAGGGCATTCCAGGAGGTAAAGGGGAACTTGTTCCCCTTTCTGACCACGATGACAACCGGGCTTTTCAGGTAGGAGTCAGAATAGGCCATGTAGTGTTCCCGTTTTTTGTTTTTATAGGCGGAAACAATAAGGTCAACGGTGCCGTTTTCGGCCTTTTCCTGGACCTGTTGCCAGTTGCCGGTATTCTTAATGGTGAACGGGACATGCATGTCCCCCAGGATCCGGGCGGCGGCTTCAGGACCGACCCCGACAAGGGTGCCGGATTTTTCCCAGACAATGGGCGGGGCCTCGGGATTGCCGGTAACCAAAAGAGGTTCAGCCGCCCGGGAAGGTTGCAAGGTCAGGGACAAAAGCGCAAACACAAGGGGGACAAAAAGGGTTCGGTGCATAACTATTCCTCAGTGGACAGGATTAACTGATTCTTGTGGGAACCAGAATATCAGAAAGAAGGTTAAAAGGCAATCGAGTCGGGAGCAAGCAGGCAAAATGCGTACAGGTTTGCCGGGTCAGGCTGTTGCTGCAAAAAAGCAAGCGCTGTCTTGAACTGGCCGGCGGCCTCCATCCAGGCGGTGGGCAGCAGGTTGTAACCGGCCATACCTGTAAGGGCCATTCGACCAAAGCGTTGCAGATTTTTCAGAAAGGAGGTCGGTCGGTTAATATAGATTCCGTTTGCCGTCTTCATGCCGGCCCGCTCTGCCGCCCGGGAAACGGCCTCGTCCAGGGACCCTTCGGCATCGACGAGTCCAAGAGCAATGGCGGTTTTTCCGTCCCATACCCGGCCCTCGGCCATTTCCTCCACCCGTTTTTTGGGAAGTTTCCTTCCCTTGGCGACAATATTAATAAATTGCCGGTATCCGTGTTCAACGCTTAGTTGCAGAAGATTGGCGATATTGTCCGGCAAGGGCCGGGTAGGCGAAATCGCTCCGGCCATATTTGTGGTGCCGATGCCATCGTCGTGAACACCTATTGTGGCCAGAGACTGGTCAATGGTGGGCAGGGCCCCGAAGATACCGATGGAGCCGGTCAGGGTGACAGGGGAGGCGAGGATGGTGTCGGCATCGGCGGAGAGCCAGTATGCCCCGGAGGCAGCCATGGACCCCATGGAAACGACCAGGGGCTTTCCTGCCCGGCGCAGACGGAGCAGTTCCCGGCGGATCAACTCGGAGGCAAAGGCGCTGCCGCCGCCGCTGTCTATACGGAGGACAACGGCCTTGATACTGTTGTCCTTGCGGGCGGTCTCGATCTGCCGAATCAGTTTTTCGGCCCCGATCTGGCCGACTGCCCCCTCGCCGGGCACAATATTGCCCTGGGCGACAATGATACCGACAGAGGAACTCTTTTTCGGTCGGGTTGTATACGAGGGCGTGATATGGGCAAGGTAGTCATACATGGAGATGTGGCTGAATTTTTTGCCACTGCCCTTGCTGCCGGTAACACTTTGCAGATACTCTTCAATCTGGTCCCTGGTTTTTATGCCGTCGATGAGACCGGCATTCAGGGCCATGAGCGCACTGTCTCCGCCTGTTTTTTCCAGCCGGACATCCATGGAGTTGATAAAATCATTGATGAGCAACGGGGTAATTCCCCGTTGTTTTCCTATATCGGCGCAAAAGGTGTTCCAGAGTCTGTCCAGCCACTGCCTGTTTGCCTCCCTGGCTGCGTCCGACATGTTGTTGCGCAAGACCGGTTCAAGGGCTGATTTAAAGGTGCCCACCCGAAAAACATGGAACCTTATACGCAGTTTGTCGAGCATTTCCTTGAAATAAAGTCTGAAAACTCCAAAACCATGCAGGCCTATGGTTCCCATGGGGTTGAGGTAGATCTCATCGGCATAGGAGGCGAGATAATACTGGGTCTGGGTATATGAATCATCGGCGGCAATGACGACTTTGCCGCTTTCTTTAAAATTGTCAATGGCGTGGCCGATATCACGCAGTTGGTTGAGGCCGACCCTGCCAATATGGGAAGGAGAGAGAACCAGCATCCTGATCCGGTCATCACCGGCGGCGGTGTTGATAACGTCCAGGATATCCTGCAGAGGTGTCTCTTCATGTTTTGAGACCCCGGCAAAGCTGTTAATTGCCCGGGCTATCGGGTCAAGAGCGGAACGCTGTTCAACAATATTTCCTTCGGGATTCAGGATGAGAACTGTCCGGTCCGGGATTTTTTTTGCCGGATGACCAACAAGGAGGACGATAACAATAACAAAGAAAAGGAGAAAGAGCAGGTTGCTGGCGATCAATGTTCCAGTTTTGAATATTTTCCAGCTCCAGATAAAAAAGAGGGCAATAAAGGTGAGTATTTTTTTCACAACAAATCTCCGATAAGGTCAAGGGGAAAGTATCGCCTCCATTGTCCCATGGCTGCGGATGGAGTGGTTTCGGGTCAGCGGAAAGAGACGGTCCCGGTGTTTTTCTGTCCTCCACCGGGGATTGACAACAGGAGAGAAAGATGTTTCCGGTGATCCTCCTGCCAAAAGAATATCGAAGATATCAGGAAATTTCAAGCCTGAGCGCCTGCCCGAGGTCATTGAGCGTGTATGGTTTTCTGAGAATACGATGAATACCGAGTTTGCGGGCCAGTTCTATGTCATTGGAACTGGAATAACCACTGATGATGATGGCCTTTTGGTTTGGCCGGTGTTGAATGATGCGCTCATAGGTCTGGCAGCCGTTCATTCCCGGTTCCATGACCATGTCAAGAAGAACGAGATCGATGTGATGGTGTTTAATGAATTCAACGGCCTCCTCTCCGCTGGCAACGGTATGGACCTGATAGCCCAGACGCGTAAGCAGGCGGCGGGCAATCTCACGTTGGCTCTTCTGGTCGTCGACAACCAGAATTCGCTCTCCCTGTCCCTGGCAGGTGAGCAGAGAAGAAACCAGATTGCCATCGGCAGGCTGGTCTTTTGTGATTGGAAAATAGAGGGTAAAACTTGTTCCTTGATCACGGCTTTGGACATCGAGAAAGCCGCCGTGGTCATGGACCGTGTTCCAGACAACGGTCAGGCCGAGCCCTGTTCCACTCCGACCCAGGACTTTTTTGCTGTAGAACGGATCAAAAATATGGGGGAGATCATCATCGGCAATACCGGAACCGTTGTCATGCACCTTGAGGAAGGCATATTCTCCCGGTTCAATGGTTTCGTACCGATACAGGGCTTTGGTCAATGATCGGTTCCCGGTTGAGATCGTTATGGAGCCGCCTTCCTTGGCTGCCTCGGCCGCATTATTGACCAGGTTGACCAGGGTTTTGTTTATATGAACAGGTGAACAGGAAATATTGGCTAGTTCGGCATCAAAATTTGTGGTTATTGTTATACCGGGATAGCGGCTATACAGTTCCCTGCATTCAACAGAGTTGATATAATTTTGGACCAGGTCGTTGAGATTTTTAACCTCCCTGTTGGAATTGACTCCACGGCTCAGGGTAAGCAGATCGTTGACCACGGCGGCTGCCCGTTTGCCGGCATCGCGGATCATTTCTATTTCTTTTCGATATTTAAAATTCTTCGGCAGGTCAAGGAGAAGCAGTTCCGGATAGGTGATGATCCCAGACATGATATTGTTGAGATCATGGGCAACCGAAGCGGCCATCAGGCCCAGGGTTTCCATACGCCTGGCATCGGCGAGTTTCTGCTGGAGAGCAAGCTGCTTTTCCAGGGAAATTTGACTGGAGCTGACATCCCGGATGGCTGCCACCTCGGCGCTGCGTCCCGAGTAATCGATTCGTTTGACCCGTATTTCAACCGGGAAGCGGGTGCCGTCTTTTTTTCGGGCTGTTGCCTCAAAGGGACCGATGGTTTCCGGGTCGGTCTGCAGGTGCATGGCCTTGATAGTTGACCGGTCAAGAAGAATATCAAAAATCTGGGTGCCGACAAGTTCTTCTTCCCTATACCCGAACATCTTGTAAAGTTGACTGTTTGCCTGTAACAGCATTCCTTTGTCATATATTATAATTCCCTCCCAGGTGGCCTGGGCCAGTTGGCGAAAGCGTTTTTCACTGTTGGAAAGTTTTCTTTTCAGGGCCTTGTATTCAATACCCCTGGCAAGGACGTTGACAAGGCGCTCCGGGTCAAAGGGTTTTTTCAGGTAGTCGTATACCCCGCCCCGAAGGGCCTCAATGGCATTTTCAACGGTGGCACAACCGGTAAGGATGATAACAACCGTGTCCGGGTATTTTTTTCGCAGGGTGTCGACAAGGGAGAGGCCGCTTATATCGGGCAGGCCAAGATCAAGAAGAACGGCATCAAAGAGCGTACTTTCCAGGTGGAATAAAGATTCTCTGCCGGAATTGGAAATCGTTACCGTATATCCGTCTGCCTCCAGCAGCGATTTCAAGCTCGTGCAGAAATTTGGCTCGTCATCAATGAGAAGAACGGAATATGCCATGAATGCCTTTTCTCCATGCCTGAGCGGAGAATTACAAAGAACAATTCTTTGCTGAAATTTTGTTTTTTGTGTGAATCCCTATCATTATGGCCGGGAAGAGACCATAAGGTCATAGAAACGCAGGCAATTCATAATGTCAAAGGAAAAGGTGTTTACAAGAAAAAAAAGAATAACTAATGGGGGATGACGGGAAGGATTACACTAAATATAGTGTTTTTGCCTTGCCGGTCAAGGAGAATGGAACCACCGAGCTGCTTGACAATTCTGGCGCTGATGGCCAGGCCAAGGCCGCCGTGCCCTCCACCCTTGCTGGTTGTTCCCGCCTGAAAGAGATTGTGGCGCAGATTTTCCTCAATTCCGGGGCCATCGTCTTTTACCGTGATGATCACCTGACTGGTCCGGTCCGGCCCGGTCTTGAGTTCGGTGCTTATAGTGATGGTTCCCCTTCCGTTCACAGCCTCGATACTGTTGTTGAGCAGGTTGCTCATGACCTGCCGTAAGCCGATACCATCGGTCTGCAGATTTATGATTTTCGGATCAGGATGAAATTCAATATCAATGGTGTCATCCACGGCAGCACCTGTCCGATAGAGCTCGATCATATCGGCAAGCAGATTGTTCAGATCAATATTTTCCAGTTGGTTTATCGGTCTTTCCGCGGCAATGTTTTCAAGCTGCCGGGTGATTTTTCCTATTCGTTCAAATTCCTGGTCGATAATGGCCAGTTCTTCATGGAACTCCGCAGTGTTGTCAAGTTTTTTATCAAGAACTTTCAGGTAGTTACGTATAGTGGCCAGAGGGTTGTTGATCTCGTGCGCAACCTTTCTGGCGATCATGGATGCAGCCTCAAGGCGTTCTGCGGCAATACGCTGTTGCTCCTGTTCCCGGCGGTTCAGCATGGCGAGAGCCGCTGCCGCTTGGGCGGCAAGGAGTTGGAGCGGTCGTGCCTGACCCAGCAGGGCAAGGTGTTCATCTTTTGTGACCCCCATGATAAGCAGACCGACCTTCTGGTTTTGTGCTGTCATTGGAAAGATGATCATGCCTTCTGTACCGAGCAGCTCAATGATCTGGCTGTCGAGCATGGTCGTTGATTTGTCGGGACGGACCATGAAGGAGTGCATCATCTGTTGTAAATCAAATGCGCAGACCGGCAGACTTTGCCGGTGCCTCTCTATGGAAAAACAGAGGGTGAGGGCATTGGAGCAGAGAATATTTTCGTTGGAGGTAAGGCCCTGCAACTGTTTTTTTGCCGCATCGAAGAGCAAAAGCAGGCAGTTCCTCTGGTTAAAGAGAATTTTCAGGCTCTGTTCAACAGCAAGAGCTGTCTGTTCCCGATTCGCTGCCGCAAGTAAATTTTCGAGCAGGCCGATAAGTTGGCTGCTGTCCCGCACCCTGTCGGCAAGCTTGCGGGTGGATTCCTGGTGAACCTTTGTGCTTTCAGGATCTTCCGGAGCAAGGGTTGATTTGGTCTCAAGGGGAATGCGGATACCAAGTTGATGGGCAACTTCCCGGATCTGTTCATCAACACCCTCTTTTACCTGCTCGGTCCGGCCGGGAGCAAGGCGAAAGAGTTGCATGGCCACCTCGTCACATTCCTGTTCAGGGTTGTCACTGTGACTGATGATATCGGCAAGGTAGATGATCCTGGTAAGCGGCAGCGCTCGCGCGACCTCGTCAATCGGATGATGATGATAGCGGATGGCATCAGCGATCAGGGGCGGGAGTCCCCACTCTTCGATGAGCCAGGCCCCGGCCTGGCAGTGGTTGATATGGAGTTTTTCCTGTTCAAGAAAGGAGAGACGACCATTATGGCAGCGGATTCCCTTGATGAGCAGGGGGGCATATTTCCCCGGAAATGCCATCCATAGCAGCAACTTGCCAATGTCATGGAGGAGACCTGTTAGATAGGCCTCCGACAGCTCCGGAAAGGCAACGGCTTCCGCGAGCCGCCGTGCCAGGATACCGTTTTGGTAGGAGTGGTACCAGAAACGGTCCATGTTGAGCAGGCCGTTTGTTTCGACCCGGCGAAACACCTGTTGCACGGATACGCTTATGGCCAGATTTTTTACCGTATCAGCGCCGAGGTAAATAACTGCCTGTTCGACATTGGTAAAAGCGGACCGGGCTCCGATAAAGGCTGAATTACACAGTTGCAGCACCTTAGCTGCCATGGCCGCATCTTTCTTGATCAGCCCGGCTACTGCCTGCAGGTCAATTTCCGGTTGATGACAGAGATCGATAAGTTGAACCAGCAGCTGTGGAATGACTGGAAGATTTCCCGCCCCCTTGAGACGGTTCAGGGGTTGGTAGGGGTCCTTTGTTGATGCCATTGTCTGGAAACCTGGGCAGATGAAGAAAATGTTTACATTCTACGAGGAAGTTCATATGTATGGTATATCAGGGGAAAAGAAAAATCCAGCCGTGACCGAAAATTTTCAGGGGTTTTGCGTTGTGTTGGCGGCAGAGTTGACAAGCGCGATGCGCAGGCGGCCGGCATTCTTTTTTCTTGACCATTGGCCATCTGGCCAGGTAGACATTGTGACTGGTTGGTTGAACCTGTCGATCGGGTCCTGGAACTACGTATAAAAGGAGAGAAGATGAAAAAGTTGTGCAACAGCTTGTGTCTTTTAATCGCTGTGGTTTATTTGTGTTTTCTCGGTGGCTGCACCGGCGCCAAAATGTACGGGGCGGCCAAGTTTGTCTCGACACCGCCTGGCGCCGAGGTCATCAATTTAAAAGATGATACCAACATGGGCATGACCCCTGTCCTGGTAACCTGGGAAGGGGAGGAGGAAAAACCGGAATATGTGACGGTTGAATTTCGCAAGACAGGGTATCGGGAAAAAATCACATCTTTCTATGTAAACAAACGACATAAAACCAGGGAGGAGGCTGCCACCGCACCCCAGCCTATCAGCGTTGAACTGGAAAAGAGGAAGAACTGATGAAAGATATTTGTGGAAAAAAAAGGGCGGGAAGGAAACTTTTTCTTCTCGCGGCTCTGTCTGCCTTTGTTCTGTTGACCGGTTGCTCTTCGGCCACCAAAACGGTCAAGCTGAAGATCCATTCCCAGCCTGAAGGCGCCTATATCGTCTATCGGGTTACCGGGTCGGAGATTCCCTGTGCCGGTGAGTGGATTTATCTCGGCAACACCCCTTTTCGCGGTGTTCATCAGTTTAATGAAGATGAGCTTGAGAATGCCGATAAGATAACCCTGAAAGTTATGCGCCAGGGCTATATGGACCAGATTATCCAGTGGGACGGGCCTGGCTTTTGGGATGAGGCCGAGGAGAAGGGCGTGATTTTCTGGACCCCGAAACTTATTCCCGAAGTGAAAAATTGATGAACTAGCAAAAAGTCCAGACAATGCTTAAAGATGGCTAAGTAAAAACACAGATATACAGGTAAGCGGAGCGTAGCGGAGACTCCGAGGAGTAGTGTTCTGTGGCGGGTCTTAACTATACACGCAGTATGTTGAGAATCGCCACAGGACACACGACGCAGTAGATCGAAGTTTTTACGACGCCATCAAAATTAAACGGTTGCAGAGCGTATCATGAAGGTTAATGGGGTCAGCTACCGCTCGATCTGGCTGGCGGAGGATGGCCGACGGGTTGAAATCATTGATCAGACCAGGCTGCCGCATGAATTCGTGGTTGCCGAGTTGTCAACTCTTGCCCAGACGTCCGATGCCATCCGACATATGCTGGTCAGGGGGGCGCCGCTGATCGGGGCCACTGCCGCCTATGGCTTTTATCTCGGCCTGCATGACAGGGCCGATGATCAGGCATTGGAGCAGATAGCCGGGACCCTGAGGGCCTGCCGGCCGACAGCGGTCAATCTCCGTTGGGCCGTACAGCGGATGATGGCTGTTTTGACGCCGCTGCCACCGTCAGAGCGCATTGGGGCCGCCCGCGCCGAGGCCAATGCCATCTGTGAAGAAGATGTGGCCACCAATAAAAGTATCGGCAACCATGGGGCCGGTCTGCTACGGGAGATATGGGAGGGCAAGGGTGGCCGGGAACCGGTCAATATTCTGACCCACTGCAATGCGGGCTGGCTGGCAACCGTTGACTGGGGGACTGCCCTGGCCCCGGTTTTTCGCGCCCACCTGGACGGCATTCCCGTGCATGTGTGGGTGGACGAGACCCGGCCCCGCAACCAGGGCGCTCATCTGACCGCCTGGGAACTGGTTTCAGCCGGTATTGATCATCATCTCATCGTTGATAACAGTGGCGGCCATTTGATGCAGCACGGGCAGGTGGACATCTGCATCGTCGGCACGGACAGGACAGCGGCAAGCGGAGATGTCTGTAACAAGATAGGCACCTACCTGAAGGCCCTGGCCGCCTTCGATAACCAGGTACCCTTTTACGTGGCCCTGCCCGGATCAACCATTGACTGGAGCATAAGGGACGGCCTGGGAGAGATCCCCATCGAAGAACGGTCCCAGAACGAGGTGCTGTATGTCCAGGGTCTGCATGAGGGGCGGGTTGAACAGGTTCGCATCGCCCCGGCCGGGACAGCGGCGGCCAACCCGGCCTTTGATGTTACCCCGGCCCGGCTGGTGACCGGTCTCATTACCGAACGGGGAATTTGTGGTGCAAACCGGGACTCCCTGCTGGCGCTGTATCCGGAACAGGCGTGATGCTTGCCCATACAAAGAGGTATGCGCTGGTTGAAACGGCCCGTTCCCTGAATCGGACAGGACTCAACCAGGGAACTTCCGGCAATATCAGCCTACGGGTGGAGAATGGTTTTTACATTACCCCCTCGGCTCTGGCCTATGACCAGTGCAGACCCGCTGACATCGTTGAGCTGGATATGGAGGGCAGGGTGGTTGTCGGGACCCGTAAGCCCTCGTCAGAATGGCGGCTGCATCGGGATATTTATGCCCATCGGAATCAGGCCGGGGCTGTTCTTCATGCCCATCCTCCCTGGTGTACCACCCTGGCCTGTCTGGAACTCTCTATTCCTTCCTACCATTATATGGTGGCCATTGGTGGAGGAGATTCCATAGCCTGTGCCCCCTATGCCCTTTTCGGCACTGCTGAACTGTCGGCAAATGTCCTGGCGGCCATGGATAATGATCGCTGCGCCTGCCTGCTCGCCCATCACGGCATGGTCTGTTTCTCTGCTGATTTGCAATCCGTTGTCGCCCTGGCCCTGGAAATTGAAAACCTGGCCCGGATCTATGGGCAGGCCATGCAGACAGGTGAGAAGGTGCCCCTGCTTACCCGGAGGGAAATGGACCAGGTCCGGAAACGATTTGCCGCATACAGGAGTATTGGTGGGCAGGGAGAATGATTGTTTTTAATTACCATCAATCATTTGAAGTAGTTCGGAAAGTACCATGTATTTTTTGGACGGCTTTACTCGTAAACCACGGATGAACGCGGATTCACACTGATTTTTTGAAAATTACAGCTCGCTTGCCTTAGTGCGGCGAAAGCAGACAAGATACAGTTCCCCGGGATTTACTGGTAATCAGTTTTTTTTGATGGACTCGTAACAAGTTGCAACCATTTTGTATTACGATGCCGGTTTCCCGGTATCGAGCCGCCCGATCATCCCCAGTTCCCGGGTGGACAACCACCCCTTTCTTCCGTTGATATCGCGGACAAGAACAAAATCTTTGTAGGTCTTTACGGGCGTCACGATGCGTCCCTCCTGAATTGCGCCTGTTGAGGCGGCCTCGGCAAAGGGTGAGATCTTCAACCGGGTCGAAGTCAGAACAACCCCGTCATGCCAGTGTCGATAGCCAAGCAGGGCCAGCGGCAGGGCAAGCAGGGTAGAGACCAATGTGATGACGGCCACGGTTTTGAGGGTTTTTATGACCCATGACGTTCGAACAAAGACGAGCAACAGAAGGCTGGAGGAAAAAAATACAAAAGAGATACCAGACAGCAAGAGCCATTGGTCAGCGCCAAGGACGGTTGTCACCCGCCGCCACCAGGGTTGATTAGGCTGATACAACCCGTTGGCCTTGCGTATGCTCTCTATGTTGGCATGGAGGTCAGGATTGGTCGGGGCAAGGAGGAGGGCCTGTTCATAGGCCAGGATCGCCGGCCCGATTTTTCCTGACCGGGCATAGCTGTTACCCAGGTTGTAGAGCAGGGAGGCGGAAAAGCCCTGTTTTTTTGCCGCCTGCAGGTAATAGGTGATGGCGGCCCTGTAATCCTTTCGCATGTACGCCTGATTGCCCTGCTCAAAAAAATCAGCCGCCTGCAGGGCTGATATCGGCAGCAGCAGGCAGAGGATCAGAAAAAGGAAAATCCATTGACAGGTACGCGGGCGAAAATGGTTCATCCTTGTATCTCCTCGTGCAATATACGGTAAATTTGCTGCATCTCCTGATCAGTTAACGGTTCGTCTCCATAGGCGGCATGTTCCGCTTTCCTGAGGATGCCCACCAGGTGCGAATCCCCGCCC